>DASXRJ010000184.1:0-8521 GCA_036506675.1 Nocardioides sp.
GAGGCGGCGGGCGCCGGTGACCCGGTGGGCCATCCGCTGGAGCCGGTAGGCCGGGATGAAGTCGTCACGCAGGGCGTTGCGGTGACGGCGGCGTACCGAGTTGTCGAACTCCAGCCACGGCGACAGCGCGACCACGCCGGCCACCCGGACCTGCTGGGCGACCGCCTCGATCGCTACCGCGAAGGCGAGGTGTCCGCCGGCCGAGTCGCCGGCCAGCACCAGCTGGGCCGGGTCGAAGCCGCGGTCGACGAGCAGGTTCACGGCCTCGATGCAGTCGCGGATGCTGGTGTCGACGTAATGGCTGCGCTGTCGGTAGGCGACCGACAGCACCGGGAGGCCGGTGCGCTCCGCGAGCCGCTCGGCGATCCGGCGGTGGGTGGCGAGGCCGCAGGCCACGAAGGCGCCGCCGTGGAAGTAGAGGATCGCGGCCCGGCCGCTGTTGTCGCCGTGCTTGCCCGGGCGCTTGCCCGGGTGCTTGCCCGGGTGCTTGCCCGGGTGCTTGCCCGCGTGCTTGGTCGTGACCAGCTCGGCCTTCCAGTCGCCGCCGTTGACGTGCTCGACGATGGTGGAGGAGAGTCGCGGGAGCACCCGCATGCCGAGGTCGACCAGCTCGGCCAGCGGCGCCACCGGCCCGGAGACCGGATAGAAGCCGAGCACCGGCCGCACGATCGCGCGCGCCCCGATGCGGACCAGCCGCGACCGGCCACTCTGCCGGGGATGAACCTGGATCATGTGCCGCCTCCCTCCACGTTCAAGACCAATTGTGACGCAGGTTACTCACATGTAAACACGTTGATGATCACGATCTGTGACGCGAATCCCCAAGCGGGCTTGGGGATTCTCCTCGTCGAGGTGGCGAGCACGGCCCGCCGAGGTGGCGATCTTGGCCCGTCGAGGTGGCAAGGTTGGCCCGCCGAGGTGGCGAGTTCGGCCCCACGAAGAGGCGATCTTGGCCCTTCGAGGTGGCGAAGAAGTCCCCACACGGTTGAATGGCGCGGTGGTGGATCTGGCTGCCGACTGCTCGCGGTGCTTCGCGCTGTGCTGCGTGGTGCCGGCGTTCGCGCGGTCGGCCGACTTCGCCATCGACAAGCCGGCGGGTACGTCGTGTCCCAACCTCGCCGTCGACCATGCCTGCACGATCCACGAGTGGCTGCGGCCGGCCGGCTTCGCCGGGTGTACGACGTTCGACTGCCTCGGGGCGGGTCAGCAGGTGGCGCAGGTGACGTTCGGGGGGCGCGACTGGCGGGCCCATCCGGACGAGCGGGCGGCGATGTTCGCGGTGTTCCCCGTGATGCGGCGGCTGCACGAGCTGCTCTGGTACGTCGACCACGCGCTGTCGCCTGCGCTCGACCTGGCCGCGGCCGAGCCGGCGTACGAGCGACTGGGTGCGGCCGAGCGCCGGCTGCTCGAACTCGTCGCGGCCGACGCCGACACCCTGCTCGGCCTCGACCTCGACCGCGTCCGCGAGGAGGTCAACCCGGCGCTCCGGGAGGCCAGCGAGTCGGCACGGGCCGGGCTGCCCGGCGTCGTACTCGCGGGGGCGGAGCTGCTCGGCCGCGACCTGCGCGGCACCGATCTCCGGGGCGCCAACCTGCGCGGCGCGCTCCTGATCGGCGCCGACCTCCGCGGGGCCGACCTGCACCGGGCCGACGTCACCGGCGCCGATCTGCGCGGAGCGGACCTGCGCGGCGCCGACGTGAGTACGACGCTGTTCCTCACCGCTCCGCAGCTGGCCTCGGCCCGCGGCGACGCCGACACGAGGCTGCCCGAGCGGTTGCCACGACCGCCGTACTGGCCTTCTTAGACTCCAGCCATGGAGGAGTCCCTGCACCACCACGGCACAACAATGGGCGGCCGCGACCCGCACGAGCCGAACCGCGCCGCGACCCCGCTGGAGCTGCTCTTCGACCTCACCTTCGTGATCGCCTTCGGCGCGTCGGCCAACGAGCTCGCGCACGCATTCGCGGAGGGACACATCGCGACGGGCGTCATCGGGTTCGCCTTCGCGACGTTCGCGGTGTCGTGGGCGTGGATCAACTTCGCGTGGTTCGCGTCGGCGTACGACACGGACGACTGGATCTTCCGGCTCACGACGATGGTGCAGATGGTCGGCGTACTCATCCTGGCGCTCGGGCTGCCCGCGCTCTTCGAGTCGCTGCAGGAGGGTGACCACCTCGACACCCGGGTGATGGTCATCGGGTACGTCGTGATGCGGGTCGCGATGGTCTTCCAATGGCTGCGCGCGTCCCGCCAGGACCCCGGCCGGAGCCATGTCTGTCGGACGTACGTCGCCACCATCGTGGTCGGCCAGCTGTTGTGGGTGGCGTGGATGCTCGCGGAACTGCCGATCGCGACGGCGTTCGCGGTGGCCGCCGTACCGCTGCTGATCGAGCTGTCCGGGCCGGTCATCGCCGAGAGACGCGGCGGGGGTACGCCGTGGCACCCGCACCACATCGCTGAGCGCCACGGCCTGGTCATCATCATCGCGCTGGGCGAGGGCCTGATCGGCACCATGGCCTCGCTCTCCGCGACCGCGGGACCGGACGGCAGCGGCTGGTCGGTCGACGTGGCGGTGCTCGGGGTGTCCGGGACGGCGCTGACGTTCGGGATGTGGTGGGTCTACTTCGTGGTGCGCTCCGGTGACGTGCTGGCCGCGCGGCCGGATCGTGCGTTCGGCTGGGGCTACGGGCACATGGTGCTCTTCGGCGCGACGGTTGGCGTCGGGGCGGGGCTGCACGCGGCGGCGTACTTCATCGACGGGCACAGCGAGCTGACCGCCACCGGGACGGTGCTGTGCGTCGCGGTCCCGCTGGCGGTGTACGTCGTCGGGGTGTTCGCGCTCTACGCGCAGCTGACCCGCACCTTCGACCCGTTCCACCTCTGGCTGCTGCTGGGGTCGGCGGTCTTCCTGGTCGGCGCGGTGCTGCTGGCGCCGGTCGGGCTGGGCCTGGCGACCGCCGTACTCACCCTCACGCCGTGGGTGACGGTCGTCGGCTACGAGGTCCTCGGCCACCAGCACCAGAGTGAGGTCGTCGCATCACTCTGAGCCGAGCGAGGGGACTTCTTCGCCACCTCGAAGGGCGATTGTTGCCACTTCGTGGGGCCAAACTTGCCACTTCGGCGCGCGCGGTGGGGGCGCGCGGCGGGTGGACGCGCGCGTTGGGGGCGCGCGCGTCTACTTGTGGCGGGGCTTCTTGGTGGCGGCGGCGGGGCGGTGGGAGGGGGCGCCGGAGTCGAGGCGCAGGTCGATCATCTTGCCGCTGATCCGGGTGTTGCGGAGTGCGTCCCAGGCGCCGGCGGGCAGCTTCTCGGGGAGCTCGACGAGAGAGTGGTCCATCCGGATGTTGATGTGGCCGAAGTCGTTGCGGGCCAGGCCACCCTCGTTGGCGATCGCGCCGACGATCTGGCGCGGCTCGACCTTGTGCCGCTTGCCGACGGCGATGCGGTAGATCGCCATGGGTACGTCGGAGCGGCCGCGCGGGCCGCGCTCGCGAGGCTTCCGGTCTCCCCGGTCGCCTCGGTCCCGGTCGGCCCGGGCACCGCGGTCGTCGGCGAAGGTGCGGACCGGCTCGGCGTCGGGGTCCATGAGCATCGGCTCGTCGCCCTGGAGTACGACGGCCAGCGCGGCGGCCACGTCGACCTCCGGGACGTCGTACTCCTCGACGTAGTGAGCCACGACGTCCCGGAAGAAGGCCACCCGGTCGGTCGCGTCGAGCGCCCCGGTGATCGCCTCGTCGAAGCGGGAGAGCCGGGTGGCGTTGACGTCCTCGACGGTCGGCAGCTGCATCTGGGTGAGCGGCTGGCGGGTGGCGCGCTCGATGGAGCGGAGCAGGTGGCGTTCGCGCGGGGTGACGAACGAGATCGCGTCGCCGCTGCGACCGGCCCGGCCGGTGCGGCCGATGCGGTGGACGTACGACTCGGTGTCGGTCGGGATGTCGAAGTTGACGACGTGGCTGATCCGCTCGACGTCGAGGCCGCGGGCGGCGACGTCGGTGGCGACCAGGATGTCGAGCTTGCCGTCCTTGAGCTGTCCGATCGTCCGCTCGCGCTGGGCCTGCGCGATGTCGCCGTTGATCGCGGTCGCGGAGAAGCCGCGGGCCCGGAGCCGCTCGGCGAGCTGCTCGGTGGCCTGCTTGGTGCGGGCGAAGATGATCATCGCCTCGAAGTTCTCGACCTCGAGGATCCGGGTCAGCGCGTCGAGCTTCTGCTGGAACGACACGATCAGGTAGCGCTGGGTGGTGTTGGCCGCGGTGACGGTCTTGTTCTTGACCGTGATCTCGACGGCGTCGTTGAGGTACTTCTTCGAGATCCGGCGGATCTGGGCCGGCATGGTGGCCGAGAAGAGCGCGACGTGCTTCTCGTCGGGGGTCTCGGCCAGGATCGTCTCGACGTCCTTGGCGAAGCCCATCTTGAGCATCTCGTCGGCCTCGTCAAGGACCAGGAAGCGCAGCTCGGAGAGGTCGAGGGTGCCCTTGTCGAGGTGGTCCATGATCCGGCCGGGGGTGCCGACGACGATGTGGACACCACGGCGCAGGGCGGACAGCTGGACGCCGTACCCCTGGCCGCCGTACACGGGCAGCACGTGTACGCCGGGCATGCCGGCGGCGTACCGCTCGAACGCCTCGCACACCTGGAGCGCCAGCTCGCGGGTCGGGCAGAGCACCAGCGCCTGCGGGCTCTTCTGCGACAGGTCGAGCTGGGACAGGATCGGCAGCGCGAACGCAGCCGTCTTGCCGGTCCCCGTCTGGGCCAGGCCGACGACGTGGCGGCCCTCGAGCAGGGGCGGGATGGTGGCGGCCTGGATCGGCGAGGGAGACTCGTAGCCGACGTCCGCCAGCGCCTTCAGCACCCGTTCGTCGAGACCGAGCTCGGCGAAGCTGGGGGCGGCCGGGGCGTCAACTGTGTCACTCACCGGACAAGGGTAATCTTCCCGGGCCCCCTTGACAGAATCGTCGGTCCGCGGAAAATGTCGCGCGCTCGCGGTCGAGACGGCGTTCAATGAGCGGGTGAACATTCCCGAGGGCCTCACGAGTCGCCCCCTCCAGCCCGCCGACGCGGCCGCCGTGACCGCCGTGATGGCCGCCTCCGAGCTGCACGACCTCGGCGAGGTCGTGATCGAGGAGGCCGACATCGTCTCCGACTGGCAGCGCCCGTCGTTCGACGTGGCCGACCAGACGATCGGGATCTTCGATGGCGAGATGCTGGTCGGGTACGCCGAGTGGTCGGGCGCCGACCGGGGTGACGCCGCCGTACACCCGGACTATCGCGGCCGCGGCATCGGCACCGCACTGGCCGGCTGGATGCAGCAGCGCGCCCGCGCCGGCGGCGCCGCCAAGGTCGGCATGCCGGTGCCCGCGGGGTCGGCGGCCGAGAAGCTTTTGACCGCGCTCGGCTACCACCTGCGCTGGCACTCCTGGGTGCTCGCGCTGCCCGAGGGCGCCGAGATCGAGCCGCAGCCGCTCCCCGAGGGGTACGACGTCCGCGAGGCCACCGAGGCCGACCGTCGGTCGGTCTGGACCGTGGTCGAGGACGCCTTCCTCGAGTGGTCGGTGCGCGAGCGGTCGACGTTCGAGGACTTCTCGGCGGGCGTCTTCGGCCGGCCCGGCTTCGAGCCTTGGAACCTCCGCGTCGTCACCGACCCGGCCGGCGAGGTCGTCGGCGCGTCCCACGTCGTACTCGACACCAACCAGGGCAACGCCTTCATCGCCAAGCTCGCCGTACGCCGCGACCAGCGCAACCGCGGGCTGGCCCGGGCGCTGCTCGCCGACTCGTTCACGCTCGCTCGCCAGCACGGCGCTCGCGGGTCGGAGCTCTCCACCGACTCACGCACCGGTGCGCTCACGCTCTACGAGAAGGTCGGCATGGTCGTGACGTCGAACTGGGTCAACCTCGCCATCGACCTCTGACCCTCGCCTGGGCGGGCCATTTTCGCCACCTCGCGGGGCCAGACTCGCCACCTCGCGGGGCCAAACTCGCCACCTCGCGGGGCCAAACTCGCCACCTCGCGGGGCCAAACTCGCCACTTCGGCGGGGGTTAGCGGGCGGTTTCGCGGAGGGTGGAGCCACGGGCGCCACGGACGGTGAGGGAGGCGCTGACGAACGCCGCGACACCGAGTACGACGCTCGCCGCAACCGTCCATATCGCCACCTGGCTCCAGTCGATCGAGGAGACCAGCCGGGGAGTGGAGAGGTTTTCGACGTAGCCGAGCGTGATCGTGCGCAGGACGACGTACTGGGCGAGCGAGCCGGCCGCGATGCCGGCCAGCCCGGCGCCACCGAGCACCACCGCGAACTCCCGGGCCACCGCCGACATCACCGTGCCCCGCCGGACACCCACGACGCGCAGCGCGGCCGCATCACGACGCCGGACCGGCAGCTGCACGGCCGTGCTGACGACCAGCCCGGCCAACGCCATCACGAGCACCAGCACCGCGATCACGGCGTACAGCCGGAGCGCGAGCGCGTAGGCGCTCTGGTCGAGGGTGCGCTTCTCGTCGACCAGGCTGTACGTCGGCACCATGCCGCGGCCGACCAGCTCCTGACGCACCGACTCGGGAGTGTCCGCGTTGGCGAACATGTAGGTGGTGTTGTCCTGCGTGGGCACGATGCGGTCGGTGGTCAGCGTGGAGTAGTCGATCAGCACGCCGGCCGGGCCGAGCAGCGGGAGGCTCTCGGAGGTGATCCGCGGGTCGACGTTCATGCCGAAGGCGCCGGTGAAGGCTCCCTCGGGCGGCACCACGTCGGCGTCGTACCCGCGCACCACCGGCGGCAGCGCGGGGATCCCGCCGGCGCCGAGCTGCGCGACGCCTTGCTGGCCCTCGGAGTCGACGTCGACGACCAGGGAGGAGCCCCGCAGCTCGGTCGAGCTGACCGACGAGGCCGACGTCGCGGTCGGCGACTCGACCCACTGGGCCTCGCTGATCGCGGCGGCGTCCTCCTGGCCGTCGACCACGATGCCGGCCACCGTGAGAGTCCCGCGCATGGCGATCGGCTCGGCCGACCGACCGCCGATCGACAGGCCCTCGAGCCGACACCCCGACGCACAGAACGGCGCGGCCACCGAGATCGTCGACTCGTCCGCCCCGAACGGCCCGACGTAGATCGCGCGAATGTCACCCCGGCTGGTCACCAGCCGGATCTCGGCGGTGAGACCGGGGGCGGCGTCCTGGCTCATCCGCAGGCCGATCCGGGTCCCGGTGACGACCGGCACCTGGCCGGGCGGCACCAGGGTCTGCTGGATCTCCTCGAGAGACCGGCCCTGGGTCCATTGGCCGGGCCACGACGCGACGTTGGCGAGCCGCGAGGCGTCGAGTACGACGTACTGCGGCCCGGTCGTCTGCAGCGTCGTCACCGCCATCAGCCACTTGCCGTCGGGGTCGAGCTCGCGGCTCACGCCGATCGTCTGGCCCATGTTCAGCTGCGACGTGTAGACCTCCGCGGCCGGGGCGCGGGTCGCGGCCACGCTGGCTCGCCACTCCGCCGCCGACGCGTAGACGCCCGCGCCGAAGACGCAGACCGCGATCGCCGCCGCGATCGGCAGGATCACCAGCGTGCCCTCGCGGCGTCGCGAGATCGCCCGGGCGGCGACGAAGCCCGCCAGCGACCGGGTCGTACGACGTTGCCGGGTCCACCAGGTCGCGACCGAGCCGATCAGCTTGGTCGCCACCAGCCCCGCGAAGACCGCCAGCAGTACCGGCAGCACCAGGTCGGTCGCGTCCGGCTGGCCGCCGCGGCCGCCGGTCAGCTTCGACGCCAGCACGGAGAGTACGACGGCCGCGAGCAGCAGCTGCCCGACCAGCGCGAGGCGACCCGACGCGGTCGGCCGTCGTACCCCCGCGAGCAGGCCGGACAGGGTCGTACGCAGCACCAGGCCGACCGCGAACGCGGCCACCGCGACCGCAGCGACCACCACGAGAGCGGCGGCCCACAGGCTCGCGGCCGGAAACGGCAGCGGCAGCCCGGGCACCAGCCACCAGCGGACCAGCACCAGCGCGAGTACCGGCCCGATCACGGCACCCACCGGCAGTGCGGCCGCGATCACGGCGAGCGGCTCGGACAGCCCCAGCCGCCACATCTGCCGGCTCGGCAGACCTCGCAGCGACGCCAGCGCCAGCTCGGGCACCCGCGCCTCGGAGGCCGCCATCAGCAGCCGCAGCAGCAGCGCCAGCGCGACCAGCACCAGCGACAGCACGGCCGGCGCGATCGAGGAGCGCGCTGTCTGCTGCTGCCCGTGCACCTCGCGGGCGATCGCCGACAGGTCGTTGATCGAGACCGAGGTCAGGCTGCCGGTCTGGTCGGAGGCCGAGGTCGTCTTCATCGCCTCGGCGCTCGCCACGGCCGTCGCGAGGTCGTCGCTGCTCCAGTCGGGCGGCACGTCGAGCCGGTTGTCCAGCCGCACGAGCCACTCGGCGGGGTCGATCGCGTCGAACGTCGACCGGTCCACGATCAGCGGCGCCGGCCGGTAGGGCAGCTGCGGCCCACGCTCCGGGCTGTACGGCGGCAGGCTGGCGAGCCGGTCCAG
>DASXRJ010000185.1:0-17059 GCA_036506675.1 Nocardioides sp.
TCGTGGGGCCAAACTTGCCGCTTCGGCGCGGGGCGTTAGGTGGTCCAGGACTCGGAATGGGTCCAGAGGTCGGCGGCGAGGGCTGGGGTGGCGACGCTGGAGGGTTCCATCTCGCGGCAGCTGTCGTAGTAGCGGCCGGACTGGGTGGCGAGGTCGGGGTCGGTGGCGCAGAAGACCGAGGTCTTGGCGCCGTCCTCGACGGACTTCATGAAGAGCTTCATGGCCGGGCGGATCGGCCAGGGCACCTTGCGCCAGACGTCGGAAGCGACCGCCCCCGGGTGCAGTGCGTACGACGTGACGCCGGTGCCGTCGAGCCGGCGAGCCAGCTCCTGGGCGTGGAGCACGTTGGCCAGCTTGGAGACGCAGTACTCCGGGAAGCCGGTGCGGGTGGCGGTGGGGCGGCGTACCGCCTCCCAGTCGATGCCGCGGGCCTGGAAGTGCCCCACGCTGGCGACGTTCACGATCCGGGCGCCGCCGTCAGGGGCCGCGTCGAGGAGCCGGTCGAGCAGCAGGTTGGTGAGGAGGAACGGGCCGACGTGGTTGGTGCCGAAGGCCAGCTCGAAGCCGCTCGCGGTGAGGCCGCGGCTACCGGCCAGGCCGGCGTTGTTGACCAGTACGTGGAGGGGTTCGCGGACCTCGGCCGCGGCGCGTCGTACGGAATCAAGGTCGCCGAGGTCGAGCGACAGATAATCGAGATCGGCGCCCTCCACCTCCGCGGCGATCTCGTCGATCGCGGCCCTGGTCTTGGGTTCGGAGCGCCCGGCCAGGATCACCCGGCCGCCGCGGCCCGCGAGCACGCGAGCGGTCTCCTTGCCGATGCCGGTGTTGGCGCCGGTGACCAGGAAGGTCCGGCTCTTGAGGTCAACCATGGGCCTCATCTTGCCGTGCCGGCCGGACCCGTGCACCGTGGCAGGCTTTCGGGATGCACCCGTCATCCGAGGAGCTCAGGTATGGGGGTACTGCCTGCTGGGTCGGCCGGGCTGCTAGGACAGGCCAGGGTTGGGCTCGGGCCGGGGGGACTTGACCCGGCGAGCGGGTCCCTCTGAGAGCGACCTCGCGAGCGCTTGATGATGCTGGGCGATCGCCTGTGAGTGTTGGCAACACTTGGGGGCGATTGCTCGTCGTCACCTACTGGTCGACCCGTGTCGTCCGGCCCGTGGGCGAGTCGCCCCTTCCCAGGGTCACCCTCTCCGTGTCACCCGCCGAGTCCCACGTAGGTTCAACCCCATGCATGATCGTCGCCGCGAGATCGAGGAACGCCTGGCCCGGGTCACGGAGGAGCGGATCGAGCCGGCGGTCTACACGCAGCTGGCCGACCTGACCCTCGAGGTCTGGCACGTGCCCTTCAACGACGACGGGACGGTGGGCGAGCCGCGCGCGTTCGCCGAGGCCGTCGGGCAGAGCTACGAGCCGGCGCGGATCGGCGACCGGTGGGGACCGGCGTGGGGCACCAGCTGGTTCCGCGTGACCGGGGAGGTGCCCGCCGACGCGGTCGACCCCGAGGTGCGCTTCGACCTCGGCTGGGCGACCCGCCGGCCCGGGATGCAGGCCGAGGGCCTGGTCTTCCGCCCCGACGGCAGCCACGTCAAGGGCCTCAACCCTCTCAACTCCTGGCTTCCGGTCGCGCCCGGCGAGCGGATCGAGTGGTACGTCGAGGCCGCCGCCAACCCGGTCATCGGCGGGTATCGGCCGACCGGTCTCGGCGACAACCGCACCTCCGGCGCCGATCCGCTCTACTCGGTCAGCCGGGCTGACATCTGCACGGTCAACATCGAGGTACGTGAGCTGCTCGCGGACATCGACGTACTCGAGGCGCTGATGCACGCGCTGCCGATCGCGGACGGGCGGCGGATGGAGATCGCCTACGCGCTCGACCGGGCCATGGACGCGGTCGACGTCGCCGACGTGGTGAGTACGGCGGCCGCGGGCCGGGCCGAGCTCGCCGACCTGCTCGCGCGACCGGCGTACACGAGTGCCCACCGGATCTCGGCCGTCGGGCACGCGCACATCGACAGCGCGTGGCTGTGGCCGGTGCGCGAGACCGTCCGCAAGGTGGCCCGGACCGCGGCCAACGTCGCGCACCTGATCGACACCTCAGACGACCTGATCCACGTGATGTCCAGCGCGCAGCAGTGGGAGTGGCTGCGCGACCACCAGCCGGCGCTCTTCGAGCGGGTGAAGGCGCAGGTCGACGCCGGGCGCTTCGTGCCGGTCGGCGGGATGTGGGTGGAGTCCGACACCAACATGGTGGGCGGCGAGGCGATGGCTCGGCAGTTCGTGATGGGCAAGCTGTGGATGATGTCGGAGCTCGGGGTCGAGTGCGAGGAGGTCTGGCTGCCGGACTCGTTCGGCTACACCGCGGCGCTGCCGCAGATCGTGAAGCTGGCCGGCTTCCGGTGGTTCCTCACCCAGAAGATCTCCTGGAACACCGACAACTTGTTCCCCCACCACACCTTCTGGTGGGAGGGCATCGACGGCACCCGGGTCTTCACGCACTTCCCGCCGGCCGACACCTATAACGGCACGCTGTCCGGCTCCGAGCTGGCGCGGGCGGCGTCGAACTTCCGCGAGAAGGGCGTGGCGTCGCACTCGCTGATCCCGTTCGGGTACGGCGACGGTGGCGGCGGGCCGACCCGCGAGATGGTCGCGCGGGCGCGTCGTACTCGGGATCTGGAGGGGTCGCCGAGGGTGACCATCGAGACGCCGCGGGCGTTCTTCGAGAAGGCCGAGGCCGAGTACGCCGACGCGCCGGTCTGGGCGGGCGAGCTGTATCTCGAGATCCATCGCGGCACCTACACCTCCCAGGCGCAGACCAAGCAGGGCAACCGGCGCTCGGAGCACCTGCTGCGCGAGGCGGAGCTGTGGGCGACCACGGCGGCGGTCCGGGGGCTGTTGGACTACCCGGCCGAGGAGCTGCGGGCGGCGTGGAAGACGGTGCTGCTGCAGCAGTTCCACGACATCCTGCCGGGCTCGTCGATCGCGTGGGTGCATCGCGACGCGCGGGACAACTACGCCCAGGTGGCCGAGTCCCTGGAGGCGGTCATCGCGGCCTCCATCTCTGCGCTGGCGGGGTCCGGCGAGCAGGAGGTGGCCTTCGACGCCTCTCCTGGCGCCCTGGGCGCCACGGTCGTGATGCCACCGACGCGCTCCGGCGCGTCGTCGACCTCACGGCTCGACAACGGGCTGCTCCGGGTGTCGCTGGACGACGACGGGGTGGTGCGGTCGGTCTACGACCTGGTGGCCGAGCGCGAGGTGATCGCGCCGGGTGGAGCGGCCGGGCTGCTCCAGCTGCACCCCGACGTACCCGTGAAGTGGGACGCGTGGGACCTCGACCGCTTCTACAGGCACCGGGTCACCGACCTGACCGCGGCGACGTCGGTTTCTCTCGACGGCGACTCTGTGGTGGTGGCGCGGTCGTTCGGGTCGTCGACAGCGACGCAGCGGATCACGCTCCGGCCGTGGTCGCGCCAGGTCGACTTCGAGACCGAGGTCGACTGGCACGAGCGCGAGAAGGTGCTGAAGGCGGCGTTCGACGTCGACGTACACACGGATCGGGCCCGGTATGAGACGCAGTTCGGCCACGTCGTACGACCCACGCACACCAACACCAGCTGGGACGCCGCGCGCTTCGAGGTGTGCGCGCATCGGTGGGTGCAGGTCGAGGAGGCCGAGTACGGCGTCGCGCTGGCCAACGACTCGACGTACGGCCACGACGTGACCCGGCATCCGCGCACGGGCGGCGGCGGTACGTCGTCGCGGGTCCGGCTGACGCTGCTCCGAGCGCCGCGCTACCCCGACCCGGAGACCGACCAGGGCCGGCACACGTTCCGCTATGCGCTGGTGCCCGGGGCCGGCGTGACCGAGGCGGCGCTGGCCGGGTATGCGCTCAACCTGCCTCCGCGCGTGGTCAGTGGTGAGCCGGTGGCGCCGCTGGTGACGGTCGGGGAGGGTGCGTTCGTCGAGGCGGTCAAGCTGGCCGAGGACGGGTCGGGGGACGTCGTCGTACGCCTCTACGAGCCGCGCGGCGCCCGCATCACCGCAACCGTCACGGCCTCCTTCGACACCACCGAGATCCTCGAGACCGACCTTCTCGAGCGCCCCCTGCCCCCCGACTCCCCCCGCGCCTGGGACGGGTCGTCGCTCCTCCTCCGCCTCGGCCCCTTCCAGATCGTCACCCTGAGATTCGTCCGCCCCTGACCGCCGCCCCGCCTTGCCTGTGTAACCCCGCCCGCCCGCCGAAGTGGCGAGTTTGGCCCGACGAAGTGGCGCGGATGGCCCTTCGAAGTGGCGAAGAGTGCCCTGCAAGTCCGGAAGACCGCGAGGGCCATTGCCGCCACTTCGAGGGGCCAAAGACGCCACCTCGAAGGGCAATTCCCGCCACCTCGCGGGGCCAAAGACGCCACTTCGGCGGGGGGATTTTGGGGCGGCGTGCTTGGGTCGAAGGTATGACGATTCCGACCATCACGCTCAACGATGACTCGACGATTCCGCAGCTGGGCTTCGGGGTGTTCCAGGTGCCGCCGGAGGAGACGGCGGAGACGGTCACGCGCGCATTCGAGGTGGGGTACCGCCACATCGACACTGCCGAGATGTACCGCAACGAGAAAGGCGTGGGCGAGGCGATCGCGTCGTCCGGGCTGGCGCGCGATGACCTCTACATCACCAGCAAGCTCAACAACAGCTTCCATCGACCCGACGACGCCAGGCAGGCGTTCGACCAGACCCTGGCCGACCTGCGGCTCGACCGGATCGACCTGTTCCTGATCCACTGGCCGCTGCCGACGAGGTACGACGGCGACTACGTCTCCACGTGGCGGACCCTGGCCGAGTTCGTGGCCGACGGGCGGGCCCGGTCGGTCGGCGTCTCCAACTTCCAGCCGGCCCATCTCGACCGGATCATCGAGGAGACGGGCGTCGTACCCGCCGTGAACCAGATCGAGGTGCATCCCTACTTCGGCAACGAGACGGCCCGCGAGGCGTCGATCGCGCACGGAATCAAGGTCGAGGCCTGGTCGCCGATCGCGAAGGGCAAGGTGCTCGGCGACGAGACCCTGCGGGCCATCGGCGAGCGCCACGGCAAGACCGCCTCGCAGGTCGCGCTGCGCTGGCACATCGAGCGCGGCGACATCGTGTTCCCGAAGTCGATGCACCAGGAGCGGATGCGCGAGAACTTCGAGATCTTCGACTTCTCGCTGACTCCCGACGAGGTGGCCGCGATCTCGGCGCTCGACGAGGGCGAGGCCGGCCGGCTCGGGCCCAACCCGGACGTCTTCGCCTGGATCCCCTGAGCCGAAGCCTCAAGACGGGCGCCGGCCCTCACGGCCTGCGGTGAGCGGTTCCGACGGTCACTCCTCGAGCGCCCGGCCCCACGACTCCAGGAGATAGGCGAGTCGGGACCGCTCGAGCTGGCTGAGCGACGCCACCAGCCGGTGCTCGTTGGCCATGTGCGCGGTGAACGCCCGGTCGATGAGGTCCTTCCCGTGCTCGGTCAGCGCGACGACCCGCCCGCGGGCGTCGTACTCGCCGACCCGGCGGGTGACCAGCCCCTGAGCCTCGAGCCGGTCGACGCGCTTGGTGACCGCGCCCGAGGTGACCATCGACTGCGCGCCGATCTCGCTCGGCGTCAGCTCGTACGGCGCGCCGGACCGCCGCAGTGTCGCGAGTACGTCGAACTCCCCCTCGCCTAGCCCGAACTCGGCGTACACCGCGACCAGCTCCTCGGTCAGCCGTGCGGCGAGCCGGTGCAGGCGGCCGATGATGCCCTGCGGCGCGACGTCGAGGTCGGGCCGTTCGACTGCCCATTGGGCCATGATCCGGGCGACGTGGTCGGGCTCATGCTCCATGGGTCTGGACTATACCTTCTATGGAAGCTATTATAGTTTCCATGGAAACTACGTGGCGGACCCCGCTCTTCACCGCACTCGCACCGGCGGCCTGGGGGTCGTCGTACTACGTCACCGCGCACTTCCTTCCGCCCGACCGGCCGCTCTTCGGCGCCGCCGTCCGGGCGCTGCCGGTCGGGCTGCTGATGCTCGCGTTCACCCGGACGCTGCCGCGCGGCGACTGGTGGTGGAAGGCGGCGGTGCTGGGCGTGCTCAACATCGGGGCGTTCTTCCCGCTGATCTTCCTGGCCGCCTACCACCTGCCCGGCGGACTCGCGGCCACGCTCACGGCCACCTCCCCGATCGCGGTGATGCTGGTCGCGTGGGCGCTGATCGGCGAGCGGCCCGCCGTACTCCCGCTCGGCGGCGCCGTCGTCGGCATCGCCGGGGTCGCGCTCTTGGTGTTGCGGGGCGGCGGCCAGGCGGACTGGATCGGGGTGGCCGGGTCGCTCGGCGCCGTCGCGATCTCGAGCGTCGGCTACGTGCTGGTCAAGCGCTGGCAGCCGCCGGTCGGGCTGCTCACCTTCTCGGCCTGGCAGCTGGTCGCCGGCGGGATCCTGCTGGTCCCGGTGGCGCTGTCGGTCGAGGGCGCGCCGCCGGGGCTGGACGCCCGCGCGGTGGGCGGCTTCCTCTACATCGCCGGCATCGGTACGGCGCTCGCGTACGTCGCGTGGTTCACCGGACTGCGGCGGATGCCGGCCGGGGCGGTCGCCCTGATCGGGCTGGTCAACCCGGTCGTCGGGACGCTGGTCGGGATCGTGCTCGCGGGCGAGTCGTTCGGGCTCGGTCAGGGGGTCGGCATGGTGCTGGTGCTGGGCGGCGTACTCGCGGGGCAGCCGGCGGTGCGCGAGCTGCTCATTTCTGCCACCTCGAAGGGCCAAACTCGCCACCTCGAGGGGCCATTTCTGCCGCCTCGGCGGGGGCAGAATCGGGTGAGTGCCCCCGACGACGAGTGCGTTCCGGTTCCGTGACATTGCGGTGGCGGCGTACGGGCCGTCGTTCGTCATCGCGATCGGGTACGGCGCGGTCACGCCGGTCATCGCTCTGCGGGCCCGTGAGCTCGGGGCCGACGTGGGGACCGCGGCCCTCCTCGTCGCGCTGCTGAGCGTCGGCCCGCTGCTCGCCGGGCTCCCCGCCGGCGCCATCGTGGCCCGAGTGGGCGAACGCCGCACGCTGGTCGTCACCGGCGTACTCGACGCGGGCGCGATGCTGGCCGGCGCGGCGGCGCACTCGGTGGTCGTCCTGGGCGCGGCGGTCGCGGTCAGCGGGGCGCTGTGGACGGCGTTCCTGCAGGCCCGGCAGGGGTACATGATCGACGCGGTGCCGCACGCCTACCGAGCCCGGGCGATGGCCGCGCTCGGCGGCAGCATGCGGCTCGGCATCCTGGTCGGACCGCTGCTCGGGGCGGGGCTGATCCGGCTCTGGGGCACCCACTCGGCGTTCCTGCTGGCCGCGACGACGTCGCTCGCGGCGGGACTGCTCGCCCTGAGCGTGCCGGACCTGAGCGCGCCGGACCGCGCGACGTCGGCCCGTCCGCTCTCGGTCTGGCGGGTCCTGCACGACCACCGCGCGACCCTGCTCACCGTCGGCATCGCCGTGGTGGTGATCGGCGCGACCAGGACCGCGCGTACGGCGCTGCTGCCGCTCTGGGCCGAGCACGTCGGGCTGTCGGCGTCGACGACGTCGCTGATCTTCGGCCTGGCCGCGGGCGTCGACCTGGCCTGCTTCTACCCGGGTGGGTGGCTGACCGACCGCTACGGCCGGGCGCTGACGGCGGTGTGCGTGACGGCGGCGACCGCGACCGGCGTACTCCTGCTGCCGCTGGCGGGCAGCGCCCTCGGACTGGCCGCGGTGGCCGCGCTGATGGCGGTCGGCAACGGGTTCGGCTCGGGGATCGTGATGACCCTGGGCGCCGACCACGCTCCGGTGGTCGGCCGGGCGCAGTTCCTGGGCGCGTGGCGGCTGTGCGGCGACCTCGGGGGTACGACGGGTCCGCTCGTCATCTCCGTCGTGGTGGCCGTCGCCCCGCTGGCCATGGCGTGCCTGGTCGTCGGCGGGCTGGGCTGGCTCGGGACCGGCTGGGTGGGCTACTGGGTCCGGAGGGTCACTGCACCGTCACCTTGACCGAGTTGGAGGTCAGCCCGGTGTCGGTGTCGATGACCCGGAACTCGTTGGGTCCCGGGTGTGAGGTCTGCACGTAGGTGGAGAAGGTGCCACCGCTGACGTTGGCGGCGATGGAGTAGAAGTTCTGCCACTTGCCGTCCTCCTTCCGCTGCACCTGCAAGATCGCGCCCTCACCCATCGGGTAGGTGCCCGTGAGGTCGATCTGCTGCATCGGGGCGACCGAGGTCTCGCCGGCGGACAGCGAGATCTCCTTCTTCGGCTTCTTGGTGACGGTCGGCGTCTGGGTGGGGACCTGGGTCTGGGTCGGCGTCGGCTCGCCCGGGGCCAACGTGATCAGGGCGCCGGTGTCGCTCTGGGTCGGGACGGGCTCGGGCAGGTACAGAGTCGCACCGTCGGATGCCCCCGCGGACGTCGCCTCGTCGTCGCCCAGACCCAGCACCTGGCTGCCCACCAGCGCGACCAGGCCGAGCAGTAGCCCGACGACCACCGCCACCGCGAGCAGCGCGGCCAGGCCGGTCAGCACGGGCTTCTCTTCGTCGTCGATCACCCGGTCATTGTTGCAAAGCCCTGGGTGCGACACGTCGGGGAGAGCGGATCGCGGCGGGTGGGTCAGGCACCGGAGCGGCGGAGCTTCTCGGCCCGGGCGTGCTCGTCGGTGCGGGCGTCGTACCGCCAGAAGTCCCGGAGTACGACGGCCGTGACCCCGACGCCCGCGACGCAGGCGAAGCCACCGCTGGCGATCGAGCCTCGCACCGTCCACAGGTCGGCCACGAAGCCCGCGCGAACCTGGCCACCCAGCGGCCCGAGCGAGTAGGACAGCATCTCGATGCCGGCCAGCCGCCCGCGCATCGCCTCGGGGATGGTCTGGCTCCAGACCGTGCTCCGGAAGACCGCCGAGATCATGTCGGCCGCGCCCGCGAGCGCGAAGCCGGCCATCGCCAGCCAGATCGTGGGCGCGAGCCCGGCCAGCCCGATGAAGAGCCCGTAGCAGGCGGCGGCGATCACGATCGCGCGCCCGTGGTGGCGGATCCTGGAGGTCCAGCCGCTGGTCGCGGTGGCGAGCAGCGCACCGACGGTCTCCGCACTGTAGAGCAGCCCCAGCAGCTCCGGACGCCTGAAGATGTCCTCGGCCAGCGCAGGGAACAGCACGACCGGGATCGCCAGCAGCATCGCCGCGATGTCGACCAGGTAGGTGCCGAGCAGGTCGCGCCGCGAGAACGCGTTACGCAGGCCCTCCCCGATCCCGGCCAGGCTGGGTGGGGTGGTCTCGTCGCGGTGCGGGTACGACGCCATGGCCGCGAACAGCACCGACGCCACCAGCAGCGCCACCACGTCGACCAGGTAGCACCAGTCCGCGCCGACGTGCGCGAGCATCAGCCCGCCGATCGCCGGCCCCACGAGTACGCCGGCCTGCATGCCGAACGAGTCGAGCGCGTTGGCCGCGACCAGCTGGTCGTGCTCGACCGTGCGCGGCAGCAGCGCCTCCTTCGACGGGCGCTGCATGCTTTGCGCGGCCGCCAGGAAGAACGAGATGACGTAGAGCGGCCACACCCGCGGCTGGTCCTGGAAGGCGTTGAGCGCCAGCAGGGCGGTCAACACGGCCTGTGAGAGTCCGCACGCGATCAGCAGCTTGCGCCGGTCGACGTGGTCGGCCAGCGCGCCGCCGTACAGGCCGAAGACGATGAGCGGGAACAGCTCCACCAGACCGACCAGGCCGACCGCCGCGTTGGAGCCGGTGAGCGTGTAGAGCTGGTAGGGGATCGCGACGTAGGTGATCATCCCGCCGAGGTAGAAGACCGTGCCTGCGGAGAAGAGCAGGCGGAAGTCCTGCGACTCTTTCAGTGGGGTGAGATCCATCGACAGGGCGCGGATCCGGTGCAGCCAGCTCACGAGAGACGAGTATCAGCCTCAGACGGCCTCGGGGCCAGCGGAATACGACGTCGGGGACGCGGCCCGTGACCGCAGACTGGCAGCTCAACGCGGCCACCGTCGCCGATCCCTCGGCGACGTCGTGACGTGGCTGCCGGGCGGTGTGGTCAGCCCAGGCCCAGGATCCGCGAACATTCCAGCGCTACGTGCAGCTCCGCGGCCGCCAGCGGACGTGAAAGGTCGCGTCCCGTGAGCTCCTCGAGCCGGCGCAAGCGGTAGCGCACGGTGTTGCGGTGGACGTGAAGCAGTTTGGCCGCCGCAGAGGTGGACCCGTCCGCGGCCAGCCAGGTCCGGGCTGTCTCGAGGATCAGGTCGCGGTCGTCGTCGGCGAGACTCAGCACCCGGCCCAACACGTTGTCCGCCATCGCCTGGGCACCCTCGGGGGTGCCGGCGAGCAACGCGCTCAGCGGATGCCGCTCGAACCGGACCACTTCCGCGCTGGCCGGCGTCGCAGCTGCCGCGGCCACCCGTGACTCCCGCCGCCCATGAGGAGCGCCGTCGACCCGGGTGAACACCGAGCTGATCCCCACCCGGCCGCGGGAGATCGCCGCCAGATCGGTCGCCAGCCGGTCCACGTCGTACGCCCGGGTGAGCGCGATCAGCCCGTCCTGGTGGTCCCGGTCGACCCGCCAGGCGGACGCGACGTTGTGGCGGCGCAGCAGCTCCTCGACGCGGGGCAGGGCCTCGTCTCCGGGCGCCGGGCACTCGGCCGTCACCACGACGAACTCCGACCTGCGCGGCAGCTTGAGCACGGCGGCGGACTCCCAGAGCTGCTCGGCCACGTCGACGTCGCCGTCGAGCAGCGTCCCGAGCAGCGCCGAGCGGACCTGGGTGTCGCGCCGGGCCCGGTCGGCCAGCATGGTGCGGTAGCCCTCGGTCACCTGCGCGGACAGGTCGTCGGTCACCGCCCAGATGTCCGCGGCCGCGCGCAGCAGCTCCTCCCGCACGCTGCTGTCGGCGTTCGCGACCAGGAGCTCCCAGATGTAGCGGCCGCCGATCCGGTAGGCCTGCAACAGCGCCGCGTAATGCAGCCCGCGCTCGGCTCGCTGCGCTCCGGTCGCCCGTGGCACGTCGCGGCCCAGGCCGGGCAGCCCGGCGAGGTTGCCCAGCACGTAGCGCAGGTTCTCCGCGCACGACGCCATCAGCTCCTCGGGGGTTACGACCTGGCCCTCGGCGTACAGGGGGACCTCGGCGCGGATCCGCTCCGCCATGCTCACGGCGAGCTCCTCCGAGCGCGGCAGCAACGTCGCGCTCAGGTCACGCACGGCCGCGTCGACGCCACCATCGGTCACAGCCCGACCGTAGCGCCGCACTGTGCTCGCGCACAGTGAATCGGTCCCGGATTCGGTGCGCGGAGCCGATGCACGGACGTCCTCCCCAGGCGGACAGTGGAGTCACCCCCGAAACCCACCTCCCCGACCAGGAACCAGTCCATGAACCTCGCCACCCTGCTCACCCGGACCGCCGCCGACCTGCCTGACCGGCCTGCCCTCAGGCTGGACGAAGACGTGGAGACCTTTCACGACGTCGACCTCGCCAGCGCCCGCGTCGCCGCACTGCTCGCGGCTCACCAGATCGGCCCCGGCGACCGCGTGGGCGTGATGCTCCCGAACGTCCCCGAGTTCGCCCTCGTCTACTACGGCGTGCTGCGGGCCGGTGCGGTCGTCGTACCGATGAACCCGCTGCTGAAGGCCCGGGAGGTCGCGTACTACCTGTCCGACTCCGAAGCCCGCCTGATCTTCGCCTGGCACGACGCTGCGGAGGAGGCTGCCGAGGGCGCCGGCAGCGCCGGCACCGAGATCGTGGTCGTCGACCCCGCGTCGTTCCGGCAAGAGCTGGCCGGGCATCTGCCGGCCACCGAGGTCGTCGACCGCGAGGCAGCCGACACCGCGGTGATCCTGTACACCTCGGGGACCACGGGCAAGCCCAAGGGCGCCGAGCTCACGCACCGCAACATGCTCCGGAACGCCGAGGTGGTCCAGTCAGACCTGCTCAACCTCGGGCCGGACGACGTGCTGTTCGGGGGGCTGCCGCTGTTCCACTCCTTCGGGCAGACCTGCACGCTCAACGTCGCGATGGCCACCGGGGCGACGCTCGCCCTGCTCCCCCGCTTCGACGCCCGTGCCGCCGTGAACCTGTTGTCGAGGACGAAGGCGACCGTGTTCGCCGGCGTACCGACCATGTACAGCGCGTTCCTCGCGCTGCCCGAGGCACCGCCGCTTCCCGAGCTGCGGACCTCGATCTCCGGAGGCGCGGCTCTGCCCGTGGAGGTCCTGCACCGCTTCGAGGAGCGCTTCGGCTCCCAGGTCCTCGAGGGCTACGGCCTGTCCGAGACCTCCCCGGTCGCGTCGTTCAACCGGCCCGACCGGGAGCGCAAGGCCGGCTCCATCGGCACCCCGGTCACCGGTGTCGAGATGCGGGTCGTGGACGCCGCCGGCGAACCTGTCCCCACCGGCGAGGTCGGCGAGATCGCCATCCGCGGCCACAACGTCATGAAGGGCTACTGGCGCAAGCCCGAGGCCACCGCGGAGGTGCTGGATGCCAGCGGCTGGTTCCGGACCGGCGACGTCGGCAGGGTCGACGAGGACGGCTACTTCTTCATCGTCGACCGCAAGAAGGACCTCGTGATCCGCGGCGGCTTCAACATCTATCCGCGGGAGATCGAGGAGGTGCTCTACGAGCACCCCGCGGTGGCCGAGGCCGCCGTGATCGGGATCCCGCACCCACAGCTCGGTGAGGAGGTGGCCGCGGCGGTCACCTTGGCTCCCGGGGTGGACGCCACCGAGACCGAGCTGCGCGACTTCGTCAAGCGCCAGGTGGCGCCGTACAAGTACCCGCGCGTGGTCCGCATCGTCGACAGCCTGCCGAAAGGACCCACCGGAAAGATCCTCAAGCGCGAAATCGTCCTGGACGTGACCTTCGAGAAGACTGGAGAGACCCGATGACCACCAACCCCGCCGAGCTGGCCGACCAGGCCGCACCGCTCGATGCCCTGCTCGTCGACGCCGCCCTCGGGCCGGTCCGCCGCTTCACCCCGGACCTGTCCACCGCGCGGTGGGCCACGTCGCTCGCCCTCAAGCCGCTGACCTGCGCGCGCCGGGTGGGTGAGCTGGCGGCGGAGTCCCGCAGGGTCGTCGTCGGTACGTCGACCCTCGCGCCCAACAAGCGCGACCGCCGGTTCACGGACGTGGCCTGGGTGGAGAACCCACTCCTGCGCCGCCTCGTCCAGCTCTACCTGGCCGGCGGCCGGACCGTCGAGCAGCTGGTGGTCGACGCGGACCTCGACTGGCGCGACGAGCAGCGGGTTCGCTTCCTGGTCGACAACCTCGTGGAGGCCCTGTCCCCGAGCAATGTCCCGTTGGTCAACCCCTCCTCGGCCAAGGCGGTCATCGACACGGCCGGCCTGAGCCTGGTCCGGGGCGGTGCGCAACTGGTCAGGGACCTGGCATCGGCACCGCGCATCCCGGAGATGGTCGACCGGTCCGGCTACGAGGTCGGCGACAACATCGCAGCGACTCCGGGGGCAGTGGTGTTGCGCACCGAGCTCTTCGAGCTGCTGCAGTACACCCCGCAGACCGAGGAGGTCAAGGAGGTCCCGCTGCTCGTCGTACCCCCGACGATCAACAAGTTCTACGCGATCGACCTCGCCCCCGAGCGCAGCCTGGTGGAGTTCTCCCTGCGGCAGGGCCGGCAGATGTTCGTGATCTCCTGGCGCAACCCGGACGGGCGGCACGCGGCGTGGGACTTCGACGCCTACGTCACCGCGATCCTCGAAGCCCTCGACGCCGTCGAGCGCATCACCGGCAGCGAGCGGACCGTCCTGGGTGGCATCTGCTCCGGCGGCATCCTGGCCAGCATCGCGGCGGCGTACCTCGCGAAGACCGGTAAGCAGGACCGGCTCGCCGCGATCGTGCTCGCGGTCACGGTGCTCGACCAGCAGCGGGCCGGAATGGCCGATGCCCTGGTCAGCCCTCGGCTCGCGGAGGCCGCGAAGGCGATCTCGGCGCGCAAGGGCTACCTCGACGGACGCAACCTGGCCGAGGTGTTCGCCTGGCTGCGCCCCGGCGATCTGGTCTGGAACTACTGGGTCAACAACTACCTGCTGGGCAAGAAGCCGCCCGCCTTCGACATCCTGTTCTGGAATGCCGACACGACCCGGATGACCGCCGGGCTGCACGCCGACTTCGTCGACCTGGCGCTGGACAACGCGCTGACCAAGCCGGGTGCGCTCACCGTCCTCGGCGAGCCGGTCGACCTGTCGCAGGTCGATGTCGACTCGTACGTCGTCGCCGGCATCGCCGACCACATCACCCCGTGGCAGAACTGCTATCGCACGACACAGCTCTTCGGCGGTGAGTCGAGGTTCGTCCTGTCGACCAGCGGCCACATCGCTGCGCTGGTCAACCCGCCGGGCAACCCGAAGGCGACGTACCACCTCAACAAGGACAACCCGGCCGACGCCGACGAATGGCTGCGCGGCGCCGAGACCCAGCAGGGCACCTGGTGGAGCGACGTCGCCGAGTGGCTCAACGAGCGCACCGGCGCCCTCAAGCCGGCGCCCACCGAGCTGGGCGGGCCGGGCCTGCCGCCGCTCGCGGATGCGCCGGGCACCTACGTCTACGACAAGTGAGAGCGGAGAACCAATCATGTTCGAGCAGGACTACAGCGGGATCGGCCGCTCGCGCGGCACCGACTTCTTCGGCATCGCCGACCAGCTGACGCAGGAGGAGCTGGACTACTGGAACCGCACTCGGCACTTCGTCGACGACGAGGTGCTGCCGGTCATCAACGACTACTGGGAGCGGGCCGAGTTCCCCCGCCCCTTGATCGAGAAGCTGGGTGCGCTCGGCATCGTCGGCGACGGGATCGAGGGCTACGGCTGCCCGCCGATGAGCCCCATCGCCAACGGGCTGATCCACCTCGAGCTCAACCGCGGCGACGGCAGCCTCGGCACCTTCCTGGGCGTCCAGGCCGGCCTCGCCATGCAGTCGATAGCCATGCTGGGCTCGGAGGAGCAGAAGGAGCGGTGGCTGCCGTCGATGGCCCAGCTCACCACGATCGGCGCGTTCGCCCTCACCGAACCCGCCCACGGATCCGACTCGGTCGGGCTGGAGACCTCGGCCCGTCGCGACGGGGACAGCTGGGTCATCGACGGCGAGAAGAAGTGGATCGGCAACGGCACGATCGCCGACGTCGTGGTGGTCTGGGCCCGGGACGTGGCCGACGGCCAGGTCAAGGGGTTCCTCGTCGAGAAGGGCACCCCCGGGTACGACGCCCGGCGCATCGACGGCAAGGGCTCGCTGCGCGCGGTTTGGCAGGCCCACATCAAGCTGACCGACGTACGTGTCCCGGAGAGCAACCGGTTGCCGCACGCCCACAGCTTCAAGGACACGGCCCGGGTCCTCGCCGGCACCCGCAACGCGGTGGCCTGGGGCGCTCTCGGCCACGCCACGGCGGCCTACGAGATCGCGATGGACTACTGCTCCAGGCGCACGCAGTTCGGCAAGCCGCTGGTGAGCTTCCAGATCGTGCAGGACAAGCTCGTGAAGATGCTCGCCGAGGTGTGCTCGATGCAGCTCTACTGCCTGCGCCTGGGCCGCCTCATGGAGGAGGACCGCCTCACCGACACGATCGCCGCCATCGCCAAGATGAACAACACCCGCAAGGCCCGCGAGGTGGTGTCCGAGGCCCGCGACCTTCTCGGCGGCAACGGCATCCTGCTCGACTTCCATGTCATGCGGCACATGGCCGACATGGAGGCCCTGCACACCTACGAGGGGACCGAGACGATCCAGACGCTCATCGTGGGACGAGACATCACCGGGGTCGGGGCGTTCGCGTGATGAGCACCCGCCAGCGACACCTCACGGTCCTCGGCCATGAGGTGCGGGTCTCGGTGCGACCGGGCACGGAGCCCGGGCCACCTCTGGTGCTGTGCAACGGCATCGGGGCCAGCCTCGACCTGCTGGATCCGTTCGTGGCCGTGCTCGATCCGCGGATCGAGGTCGTGAGCTTCGACGTACCAGGAGTCGGCGGGTCGCCGATGCCGCGCCTGCCGTACAACTTCCCGATGCTGGCCTGCTTCCTGGTCAGGCTCGTCGAGCGGCTCGGCTACGACCGGTTCGACGTCCTCGGCATCTCGTGGGGCGGTGGGCTCGCGCAGCAGGTCGCCTTCCAGCATCCCCGGCGTTGTCGTCGGGTGGTGCTGGTGAGCACCGCCACCGGCTCGATCATGGTGCCGGCGGGTCCACAGGTGCTGGGCAAGATGATCACGCCCCGGCGCTACCGCGACCCGGAGTACGCCCGGTCCATCGCCGCACACCTGTACGGCGGTCGGCTGCGGGCCGAGCCCGAGCTGGCGAAGGCCCTGCTCCACGAGCACTCCAGGGTCGGCTCGTGGCTGGGTTACTTCCTGCAGCTGCTGGCCGGGGTCGGCTGGACGAGCCTGCCCGCGCTGCCCTTGATCCGGCAGCAGACGCTGATCATGGCCGGCACGGACGACCCGATCATCCCGCTGGTCAACGCCCGGATCATGCAGCGGCTGCTACCTCACGCGACGCTGCACGTGTACGACGACGGGCACCTCGGGCTGGTCACCGCGGCGTCCGAGCTCGCGCCCGTTGTGGCCGACTTCCTGCGCCGTTGAGGGGTTGTGCGCGTCCCACAACGGCGTTCCGCATCTTCGGCTCGCGAGGCCGAGCGGTGGAGGGCCCTGGATTGAGACTCTCGAGATCCACCGCCCCGATCCCGAGGGATCATCCGAGAGGAACCCGCCATGATCACCCTGCTCCAGACCTCCAGCCTGATGCTCGCCGCACTCGTCGCCGTCGGCCTCCCGTTGTTCGGCGTCCGGTTCGTGGAGCGGAAGTTCCGCTGAACGCGCCGCAGACGTCGCCGCAACGAAAACCGGGTGGTCCCGCTGGGGCCACCCGGTTTTCGTGTCTCCGTTCGGTCCGCAGCATCGGCCAGCATGAAAGAAGCCGCCGACCCGCGGGTCGGCGGTTTCTCGATGACGGGGTCAGGCGGCGATCCGGTCGGCTTCCTGGCGCAGGGCCTGCGCGGCGGCCCGGTGGCCGACGATCGAGGTCGGGCAAGGTGCCCAGTACGGGACCGTGGCCGCCTCG
>DASXRJ010000186.1:0-17454 GCA_036506675.1 Nocardioides sp.
CGCGGGCGTCGTGCCGGCCGCCAGGGTGAGCGCCGGCAGCGCAGCCACGACCATGGCGCCGGCCAGCATGAGTCTCGTCCTCATGGGTCTTCCTCTCGTCGCGGCCGGACCGCTCTGGGACAGGCAGCCCCCCGGTCAGACCTGTGTTCCTCAAGCGTGGGTCCGGGTGAGGGGTGGTTGACGGAACTGGACGCAACTGGACGAACTCGGTCGCGTGGCGACCAGACGTCTGGGACCCTGGTCCCGTGGGTGCCTTGCCCCGGCCCTCCCTCCCACCGGGACCCGCCGACGACCTCTTTGCCCGCCTCCACGAGCAGCATCACGTGGCCGGGTGGCCGAGCCTGCGAAAGCTGGCGCGCGAGGCCGGCTGCAGCCCGACCACGATCTCCGCGGCCTTCTCCGCCCCGAAGGTGCCGCGCTGGGGACTGCTCGAGATCATCGTGGAGACGCTGGACGGCGACGTGGACGAGTTCCATCGGCTGTGGCTGGCTGCCAGCCGGCTGCCCGAGCCGGGCCCGGCGCCGGCCCAAGCGGCGGCCGAACCGTCAGCCGAAGCGACAGCCGGTACGGCGGCCGTCGTACCGGAGGTGCCGCGGCAGCTGCCGGGCGACGTGGTCGCGTTCACCGGGCGCGAGGCCGAGATCGCCGTACTCGAGTCGCTGCGGCAGCGGACCGGGCCGGCCGCTCGGGTCGCGGTGGTGTGTGGCACGGCGGGGGTGGGCAAGACCGCGTTGGCGGTGCACTGGGCGCAGGCGTCGGTCGCGGACTTCCCCGACGGCCAGCTCTACCTCAACCTCCGCGGCTACGACCCCGCCGAGCCGCTGAGTCCCGGCGAGGCGCTGGCCGCGCTGCTGGTCGGGCTCGGCGTCGAGCGGTCCCGGATGCCCACCGACACGGCCCAGCGGGCCGCCCGGCTCCGCAGCCTGCTGGCCGACCGCCGGATCCTGCTGCTGCTCGACAACGCCCAGTCGGTGGAGCAGGTGCGCGACCTGCTGCCCGGGGACTCCTCGTGCCTGGCCGTGATCACCAGCCGGTCGCGGCTCTCCGGCCTGGTGGTGCGGTACGGCGCGGTCTCGATCCCGCTCGACCTGCTCGCCGCCGACGAGGCTGACCGGCTGCTGGGTGCGCTGATCGGTCCCCGGGCGAACGACGACCGCGCCGTACGCGAGCTGTCCACGGCGTGCGCGCGGCTGCCGCTGGCGCTGCGGATCGCGGCCGAGCGGGCGGCGTCGCGCCCGGCCGCGCCGCTGGACGGCATGGTGACCGAGCTGGCCGACACCACCCGGCGGCTCGACCTGCTCGCCACCGGCGACGAGTTCGGCTCGGTGCGCGCGGTCTTCTCCTGGTCGTGCGACCAGCTGACCGACGACGAGGACCGGGCGTTCCGGCTGCTCGGGACGATCGGTCAGCCGGACATCGAGGCGGAGGGGGCCGGGGCGCTGCTCGGCGTACCTCTCGAAGCGGCCGCCGCGACGCTGGAGGCGCTGGCCCGGGTGCACCTGCTCGACGAACGGCGACCCGGCCGGTTCGCGATGCACGACCTGCTGCGCGCCTTCGCGCTGGACCGCAGCCGCGACCTGCCCGCCGCCGAGGTCGCGGCCGCCCGGGATCGGCTGCTCGCCTGCCACCTGCGCCACCTTTCCCTGGAGTCGGTCGACCGGGCCTGGCTCGACCGGGAATGGCCCGGCGTCGTGGCGACCGCCCGCAGCGTGGTCGACGCGCGGCCAGACCACGCCGTCGCGGTCGCCGAGGCGGTCGCGGGCTACCTCGACGCCGCCTCGCGATTCGAGGCCGGCGAGGCGCTGCACCTCGCGGCCCGCGAGGCGGCCCGGCGGCTGGCCGACCCGGCCGCGGAGGGCTGGGCGGTCACCCACCTGGCCGAGGTGCACCGGCGGCTGGGCCGGTTCGCCGAGTCGGAGGAGGAGTACTCAGCGGCCTTGGACCTGCATCGCACGGCCGGCAACCGGTCCGGTGAGGCGCGGGCGCTGCTCGGCCTGGGCCGGCTGGGGTGGCGACGGGGCGATGCGCTCGGGGCGAGCCGGCCGCTGGCGCGGGCCTGCGAGATCTTCCGCGAGGTCGGCGACGACTCCGGCGCCGGCGCCGCGCTCTACAACCTCGGCATCACGGCTCGCCGGCTCGGCGACTACGCGATGGCCGAGAAGTACCACCTGCAGGCGATCGACATACTGGTCGCCGCCGGGGACCGCGACGGGGAGGCCCGGGCCCGCAACAACCTGAGCCTGGTCCGGCTCCATCTCGGCCGGTACGACGAGGCCGTGCAGGATCTCGAACGGGCGCTGGAGATCCACCGCGGCAGCGACGACGTGGTCGGCCAGGCGATCGTGCTCGACAACCTCGGCACCGCGTCGTCGCGACGCGGCGACTTCGCGCGGGCGCGTGAGCACCACGAGCGGGCGCTGGCGCTCTACCGCGATGTCGGCTACCGGACGGGGGAGGGCGACGCGTTGCGCGGGCTGGGTGTGGCGCTGACCGGTCTGGGCGAGTTCGACGCGGCTCGCCCGCTCCTCGAACGCGCGGTCGAGCTCGGTGCCGAGCTCGGCGAGTCGGCGATCGAGACCGGCGCTCGGCTGGATCTGGCGGACCTGTTCCTGCGCGAGGAGCGGTTGGCCGAGGCCGGCGTACACCTGGAGCGGGCGCTGGCCATCGCCGACCGGTCGGAGGACCGCAACGACCAGGCCCGGGCCTGGGCCGGGCTGGCCGAGCTGCGGCTCGCGCTCGGCGACCGCGACGCGGGGGCGCAGGCGTGGCGGGCCGCGCTGCGGTGGTACGACGAGCTCGGGGTCCCCGAGGCCGAGACGGTACGCCGTCGGCTGGCCGAGTCGCTGAGCTCGGCTCAGGGCGCGACCGGCGTCAGCAGCAGCCGCGACCCCATGCCGACCGTCCGGGACAGCCCGGCCAGGTAGTCGTCGAACAGCACCCGGATCCGGCGCAGCTCCCAGAGAGTGAGCACGTTGGTCCACGCGACGTCGCGGGCCTTGTCGATGTCCCACGAGCTGACCAGGTGGACGAGCGGCCCGAGCCTGTCGTCGACGGCCCGCTCGACGTCGGTCAGGAACGACCGGCGGATCTCGGCCTCGACGTCCGCCAGGAGGTCGTTGACCTGCTCGTAGTCGTCGTGCACGTCGCGGTTGAGGGGCGAGCGGTCGTCCGCCACGCAGCTGCGGACCACCGCCAGCGGCAGGTCGTGCTCGATGTGGGCGTTCATGCCGGCGAGGGCGTGCTGGATCGGCCACAGCCCGGGTCGCTGTCGGGCCTCGAAGAGCGGCGCCCAGGCATGCGGTACGTCGCCGGGGCGGGCGTCGTACGCCTCGAACCACAGCGCCGCGAACCGCACGTCCAGCCCGGCCATGAACGCCTCGTCGTGGAAGACCCCGCCGCCCGCCAGCCGATCGCGCACCATCTCGGTGACCCGGAGGTAGACGCCGTTGAAGACCGCCGCGCCGTCGTCCGGTGGCAGCTCGGCCGCGATCGCCCGCATCCGCTCGACGACGTCCTCGACGGTGGTGCCCTGACCGCTCACGCCCGTCATCATGTCGGGTCGGCGGCCGGTCGGGAAGGGCTTTGTGGGGGTGACAGTTTCCCCGGATATCCGGGGAAACTGACGGTTGTCAGGCGTTGCAACCCCTGACAACCGTCAGAACTCCCTGACCAGCTGGGCCGACTAGGGGCTGGGGCGATCCGGGATCGGCCAGGTGGGGTCGGGCCGGAACGTCTCCCAGCCGTCGCAGAACGGTGGGCCCCAATCGGCGATGACCTTCTCGATCTCGTCCGCGATCGACTCGATCCAGGCAGCGGTGGCGGCGTCGTACCGGCCGCGCTCGACGGCCAGCGCGAGCTCGTCCTCGTCCTTGCGCTGGTGGCTGCGGTCCGGTTCGACCCAGATGTCGAGGACATGGTCGCGGCTGTAGACCGTCAGGTCGTCGCGGACATGGGGCTCCTCGATGTTGACGTACCAGCCCTCGAACTGCCCTGTCTTCTCCTCGAAGAACACCCACACCGACCACGGTCGACCGGTCGGCGCGATCCGGAGGACGTCGTGCCCGGTCCAGGTCGCTTCGGCCTGCGCGGTCTCCGCGCTGAAGGCGTTGGCCATGTCCGCGCGCAGCGGCCGGCCGTCCGCCAGGACCTTGCGCAGCACCGGGCTGCCCGCGGCCACCCACGCCACCAGCCCGTCGGCGTCGTCCTGGACCACCGTGACCGGCTCCGCGAAATGTGGGACGCCGGGCTGCCAGCCCGGTGACACGAAGCGCCAGGTGATCTGCGTGCCCGGGGTCCAGTACGGCGGTCCGCCGGAGGGCCGGCGCGAAGGAGAAGCCACCCATATCTCTTACGCGACCGGCACGCGTCGGACAAGCGGGAGTCGAGTCGGGAGCTGCCACGTTCCGGGAAGCGGCGTGTCTGGCCGAGTGTTCGTAGCCGGACGTACCGAACGTAGCCGATGTGGTGGCTCTGCCGCTCAGAGGCTGGCTGCCGGGTGGCGTTGGGTACGTCGGTCTCCGCGGCTCCGCCAAGAGCGGGAGCCCAAGCCGCGACGTTTTCACGGAATCGATTCGTCAGACTTATCGTGGGGGCCATCGTGAGCATGCCAACCCTGGGCCCAGACCGGGCCGCGACGGACTCCGGCGAGAGGTGCGCCCATTTCGGCCTTGCGGTGCTCGCTCTCGCGATGGGCGGCTTCGCGATCGGTACGACGGAGTTCGTCACCATGGGCCTGCTCCCGCAGATCGCGGGCGGTGTGGATGTCGACATCCCAAAGGCCGGCCACGTCATCTCCGCCTACGCGCTCGGGGTCGTCGTCGGCGCACCGGTGCTCGCGTTCCTGGGAGCAAGACTGCCGAGACGCGGACTCCTGATCGGCCTGATGGTCGCCTTCGCGCTCGGCAACGCGGCGAGTGCGCTGGCGGCGTCGTACGGCTTTCTCACCGCCGCCCGGTTCGCCTCCGGCCTGCCGCACGGCGCCTACTTCGGCGTCGCGTCGCTGGTCGCCGCGAGCCTGGCCTCGCCCGACCGGCGCGGGCGTGCGGTCGCGCTCGTGATGCTCGGGCTGTCGGTGGCCAACGTGGTCGGCGTACCGGCGGCGACCTGGATGGGGCAGAACCTCGGCTGGCGGTCGGCGTACGTCGCCGTGGCCGGTCTGGGGCTGCTCACCGTGGCGATGGTGCTGGCCTACGTGCCGGCCACGCCCGGCGACCGCGCCGCCACCGGCCGCCGCGAGCTCGCCGCATTGAAGCTCCCGCAGGTGTGGCTGACGCTGCTCGCGGGCGCGATCGGGTTCGGCGGCATGTTCGCCGTCTACTCCTACATCGCCCCCACGGTCACCGACGTCGGCGGCCTGGCCGAGTCGGCAGTCCCGGTGTTCCTGCTGGCGTTCGGCCTCGGCATGGTCGGGGGCACCTGGCTGGCCGGCGAGCTCGCCGACTGGTCGGTATTCCGCTCGCTGCTCGGCTCCGCGCTGGGCATGGGACTGGTACTGCTGCTCTTCGCCGCGGTCGCGCCGGCCGGCTGGTGGGCGCTGCCGGTGGTCTTCCTGATCTCGGTGCTGGCCTCGGTGCTGGTGGTCAACCTGCAGCTGCGGCTGATGACGGTCGCGGGCGACGCCCAGACCATCGGTGCCGCCATGAACCACGCCTCCCTCAACGCCGCCAACGCGCTCGGCGCCTGGCTCGGCGGGCTCGTGATCGCCGCCGGCTACGGCTATCGGTCGCCCGCGCTCGTGGGTGCCGCGCTCTCTGCCGGCGGGCTCGTCGTGCTGCTCGCCTCGGCCACCCACCACCGCCGTACGACGGTCGCCTAACCCCCACGAAGTGGCGAGTTCGGCCCGCCGAAGTGGCGAGTTCGGCCCCTCGACGTGGCGATTGTGGCCCACGTCGTACGACGTCCCTGGGGTTGCTCTGACCCGTTCGGACCAGGCCGCCTGACCCACGCCACCAAACCTCGCGAAACGGACTTTCGTCGTTCGGCGGCCGTTCACCGAAACGGGGCCACTCGGACCTCAGTGACCCCAAGCATTCTGCTGATGAACCGTTGAGCGTCCGGGGGACGCCTTCTCTTCAGAGCAGGAGCTACGTGACGACGCTGCCTCACCCCGACGTCGTCGTACCGGAAGCACAGCCGCGGCGTATCTCGCGACGGGCGACCGGTGTCGACGCCGTCTTCGAACACGCCAGCCGGGCGGTCGGAGCCACGGTGCTCCTGGTCACCGGAGGCGTCGGCCTGTTCCTCGCCTGGCAGGCCTACCCGACCCTGCACCACTACGGGTGGAGCTTCTTCACCGAGACCGCCTGGCAGCCCGAGTCCGACGTCGTCGGCATCGCGGCGGTCTTGGTCGGCACGCTCGAGGTCGCCCTGGTCGCGATGTTCTTCGCGTTCCCGCTGGCCCTGTGCACGTCGCTGTACATCAGCGAGTACGCCCCCGCCCGGCTCAAGCCCACCCTGGTCTCGCTGGTCGACCTGATGGCCGCGGTGCCCTCGATCGTCTACGGCCTGTGGGGCTCCCAGCTGATCATGCCGTACGCCGGCCAGCTCGCCCTCTGGCTCCAACAGCACCTCGGCTGGATCCCGATCTTCCAGGTCACCACGGTCGGCAGCCACGGCGAGACCGTGATCGCCGACCCGCACTCGGCCCTCGGCGACCCCAGCCGGTACGTCGCCAGCGCGTTCTGCGCAGGCATCGCGGTCGCGATGATGGTGATGCCGATGTCCTGTGCGGTGATGCGCCAGGTCTTCTCGCAGGCCCCGGTCGGCGAGCGCGAGGCGGCGCTGGCGCTCGGCGCCACCCGGTGGGGGATGATCCGCTCGGTCGTGATCCCGTTCGGGCGCGGCGGCATCATCGGCGGCACCATGCTCGGCCTCGGCCGGGCCCTCGGCGAGACCATCGCGGTGGTGCTGATCATCTCGCCGGCGTTCGAGATCAAGCCGCGGATCCTGGAGGTCGGCACCGTCACGGTCAGCTCGCTGATCGCCGGCCGCTTCGGCGAGGCCACCGCCTCCCAGCTCTCGGCCCTGCTGGCCGCCGGCTTCGTGCTGTTCCTGATCACGCTGGTGGTCAACACCGTCGCCGCGGTGATCGTCAACCGCAGCCGCTCCGGCGCCGGGACGGACGCCTAGTGGTCACCCCCGGAAGTTCGTCGCGTGTCCCGCACCCCGGGCACGCACCTCGCGGCGTTGTCGTCGACTCGACGGGCCTCCGGCCCGCCTTCGCTCCTCCGCCTTGCGAGGCACGCACCCGGAGCACGGTCCACCCCCGACGAGCCTCCGGGGGTGACCACTCATGACGACCACAGACCAGGCCATGCAGCAGTCCGGGCAGCAGGCCGGCACCACCTTCCGTCCGGAGTACGACGACGACGCGCCGCCCGCCGTACCACTGACGACGCTCGGGCGGGCCACCCCCGACGAGCGGTTCACCCAGGTCGGCTCCTGGGCGGCCGGGCTCGGCCTGGCCTGGCTGGTCACCCAGCGGCTGCTGCCGCTCGACGGGCTGCCGTGGTTCCTGATTGCCTGGTTCGGGCTCGGGCTGCTGGTCACGGCCGTCAGTGCCGCGATGACCGGCGGCTGGATCGACGTCAAGGACCGGGTCGCCGGCGCGGTGATGCCCGCGGCCGCCGGCGCCGTCGGGGTCGCGCTGGTGAGCACGATCGTGTTCGTGATGCTGCGCGGCTGGCGGCCGCTGACCCATCCCAACTTCTTCACCTCCGACATGGCCGGCGTCGGTCCCAAGGACGGCTTCGACCGGGGCGGCATCGTGCATGCCATCACCGGCTCGGCGATCGAGCTCGGCATCGGCCTGGCGATCACGCTCCCGCTCGGCATCGGTACGGCGGTCTTCCTCACCGAGGTGGGCGGCCGGTTCGCGCGGGTGGTCCGCACCGTCGTCGAGGCGATGACCGCCCTGCCGTCGATCGTGGCCGGTCTGTTCGTCTACACCGTGCTGATCGTGGCGCTGGGCTACCCGCGGTCGGGGTTCGCGGCCTCGATGGCGATCTCGGTGATGATGCTGCCGATCATCGCCCGCTCGGCCGACGTGGTGCTGCGCGTCGTACCCGGTGGGCTCCGGGAGGCCAGCCTCGCGCTGGGGGCCAGCCGCTGGCGGACCGTGTGGCACGTCGTACTCCCCACGGCGCGGCCCGGCCTCGCGACCGCGGTGATCCTCGGCGCGGCGCGCGGTGTGGGCGAGACCAGCCCGGTGCTGCTCACCTCCGGCGCGACGACCTACCTGGCCGGCGACCCGCTCGGCGGGGTGATGAACTCGCTGCCGCTCTTCATCTACTCGACGGTCCGCAGCGGCGAGCCGAACGCCATCTCGCGGGCGTACGCCGCCGCCACCGTCCTGCTCGTGCTCGTCCTCGCCCTGTTCGTCACGGCCCGCCTGCTGGCGCGCCCGCGCGGCAACCGCCCGACCCTGCGGTCCCGTGTCCGCAGACTGCTCCCGAAACGAGTGACCCGATGAACCGCCGTCGTACGACGCTGACGCTCCTGCTCACGCTGCTCGCCGTACTGCCCGGCATCACCGCCGCGCACGCCACCTCCTACAGCCAGATCGAGGGCTCGGGCTCCACCTGGTCGAAGAACATCGTCGACCAGTGGATCGCCGACGTCACCGCCAACGGCATGGCCGTGGTCTACAGCGGCACCGGGTCATCGCAGGGCCGCAAGGACTTCGCCAACGGCACCACCGACTTCGGCATCAGCGAGATCCCCTACCAGGGCACCGACGAGTTCGGGAACGCCGACACCAGCAACGGCCGCGACTACGCCTACCTGCCGATCGTCGCGGGCGGTACGGCGTTCACCTACCAGCTCAAGGTCGGCACCACGATGGTGCGCAACCTGCGGCTGTCGGGCGAGACGCTCGCGAAGATCTTCACCAACCAGATCACCGACTGGAGCGACCCGGCGATCACCAAGGACAACAACGGGCGGGCCTTCCCGGCGCTGCCGATCACCCCGGTGGTGCGCTCCGACGGCTCGGGTACGACGGCGCAGTTCACCACCTGGTTGGACAACCAGTACCCGTCGATCTGGCGGCCGTACTTCGGGCGGTCCGGGCTGACGTCGTACTACCCGCGCAAGGGCCGGGCGATCGGCCAGGCCGGCTCCGACCAGGTGATGAACACGATCGCCAGCAAGGTCGGCAACGGCACCATCGCCTACATCGAGTACTCCTACCCGATCAACAAGATCGCCGAGGACGGCAAGCCCTACCCCGTGGTCAAGGTGCTCAACCGGGGCGGCTTCTTCGTCGAGCCGACGCAGTACAACGTGGCCGTCGCGCTGACCAGGGCGAAGATCAACCACGACAGGTCCTCGCAGCTCTACCTGACCCAGATCCTCGACGGCGTCTACAGCTTCGACGACCCGCGCGCCTACCCGCTGTCGTCGTACAGCTACATGATCATCCCGACCGGCGCCGACGACACCCGGATGACGACCTCCAAGCGGCAGACGCTCGCGGACTTCATGTTCTACTCGCTGTGCACGGGCCAGACGAAGGCCGGCGACTACGGCTACTCGCCGCTGCCGCTCAACCTGGTGCAGGCGGGCTTCGAGCAGCTGGCCAAGCTGCACGCCGCCGACAAGAACGTCGTGGTCACGAACCGCGACGTGACCCGCTGCAACAACCCGACCTTCGTGGCCGGCGACCTGAGCCGCAACCACCTCGCCGAGATCGCGCCGATGCCCGCCGACTGCGACAAGGTCGGCGCCGGTCCCTGTGGCACCGACACCGGCCACAACCAGCCCTCGACCAACGACAACACGGACGACCAGGGCGACAACGACGGCGACCCGAACGACAACACCCCCGGCAACGACCAGGACGGTCCGTCGGGCCCGAACAGCACCGGCCCGGGTGAGGATCCGGGTGGGCCGGGCACTACGGATCCGGGGTCGTCGACATCGATCGACCCCGAGACCGGGCTGCCGATCGGCACCGACAACACGTCGACGTCGTCGGGCAGCGCGATCTACGCCAACCCGACCGAGCTCGTCGCCGAGCGCGAGGCCGACCGTCGTACCTTCGGGGTGCTGGCGGTGGGCGAGCTGCTCGCACTGGTGCTGCTGCCCGGGCTGTTCGTCGGGTGGTCCCGGCGGCGGCGTACCGGACGGGCGGTGCGCTGATGCTGCGTCGCATCTCGTTGGCCGGCGCCGTGGTCGCGCTGGCCGGCTCGGCCCTGCTGGCCGGCGTACCCACCGCCGACACGGGGTCCGCGGCCACGCTGGGCAACTCGGGAGGCGACTCGGGCAGCGCCTGGACCAAGACCCGCAGCATCGGCCGGGTCTTCACCAACGCCGACGGGTCGACGTACGCCTTCCCGGAGCGCTCGGTGACCGTGCGCGTCGCCCAGACCCATGACCTGCGCGGGCGGCAGCGGATCCACATCAGCTGGAGCGGCGCGCAGCCGAGCGGCGCCCGGGCGAGCAACCCGTACGGCGAGAACGGCCTGCTCCAGGAGTACCCCGTCGTCATCATGCAGTGCCGTGGCGTCGACGACCCGAGCCTGCCGGCGGCCAAGCGGCTGGCGCCGCAGACCTGCTGGAGCTCCTCGGTGGCCGAGCGCTCGCAGGTGCAGTCGTCGCCGTCGAACGCGGTCTGGGAGCACGACGTGTACGCCGCGGACGCCGACAAGGGCCGGCTCGGTGGCCTCGACCCCTTCCCGGGCGCCGACGTGTGCCCGACCGCCGACACGACGGGCTACGACACCCGGCTCACGCCGTTCCGGGCCGCGAACGGCAAGGTCTACCCGGCCTGCGACGCCGCCCACATGCCGCCCGAGGCGGCGGTCGGCGCGGCGTACCCGCCCTCGGAGCTGGCCGCCTTCACCGACCTGGACGGCAACGGGTCGGTGCAGTTCGAGGTGCGCAGCTCGACCGAGAACGAGTCGCTCGGCTGCTCCCACACCGTCGCCTGCTCGATCGTGGTCATCCCGATCATGGGGGTCAGCTGCGACCGGCCCGCGGCGCCGCCGACCATCGCCGACAACGCGTGCCGGCAGTCGGGCAACTTCCCGGCCGGCTCCAGCAACTTCGCCGGCGACGGCGTCGACCTGGCGGTCTCGCCCGCGCTGTGGTGGACCGAGTCCAACTGGCGCAACCGGTTCTCCGTGCCGATCACCTTCGGGCTGCCGCCGGACACCTGCGACATCCTCGACCCGCGCGCGCCGACCGGCTTCTACGGCTCCGAGCTGCTGGCGCAGGCGGCGCTGCAGTGGGCGCCGGCGTACTGCCTGCGTAGTGACCGCTTCAAGTTCCAGGCCAACCAGATGCCCGACGGGTCGGCGTACCGGCTGATGGAGCAGGGCGAGGCGCCGGCCGCGGAGGTCTCCTCGCTGCAGCCGGCCAGCGGCTCGGACCCGGTGGGCTACGCGCCGACGGCCGTCACCGGCTTCGCGGTGGCGTATGACATCGACAGGCCCGACAACGCCGGAGAGTACGGCGCGCTGCGGCTCAACGCCCGGCTGCTGGCCAAGCTGCTCACCCAGTCCTACCTGGGCTCCGACCTCGGCCGCGACCATCCCGGGATCGGCGGCAACCCGCTCTCGATCAACACCGACCCGGAGTTCCGGCGCCTCAACCCGGGCCTGAGTACCACGGCGCAGGAGGCCGCGGCGACGGTGCTGTCGCTGTCGCAGTCCTCCGACGTGCTGACCACCGTCACCGACTACATCGCCCACGACCCGGCGGCGATGGCCTTCGTGTCCGGCAAGCCCGACCCGTGGGGCATGGTGGTCAACCCGGCGTACCGCAACCTCGACCTGCCGGTCGCGGAGTGGCCGCTGCTGGACACCTTCATCCCGACCACCCAGAACACGTGCCGCCAGGACAACCCGACGGTCTACTTCTCGGCGATCGCCGCCCCGGTGACGACGCTGCGCAAGGTGTCCGAGGCGCTGCTCGACGCCTGGCCGAACGTGCAGACCCGCTGCGACGTCGACCTCGGCACCGGCGCGTACAAGCTGGGCCGGATCGACCGGCAGTCCTACGGCTCGCGCTTCATGCTCGGCATCGTCAGCCTCGGCGACGCCGCGCGCTACGGCCTGCGCACCGCCGCGCTGCAGACCAAGCCCGGGACGTACGTCGGTCCCGGCGGCTCATCGCTCGCGGCCGCCGTCGGGCTGGCGCACCAGGCGAAGCGGTTCGAGCCCTTCGTGATCGACCAGGCCGCCGTACGCGCGAACGGGCGGGCGTACCCGGGCACGATGGTCGTCTACACCGCCGCCCGGCTGCAGCACCTCGACAAGGACGACGCGGCCAAGGTCGCGCAGTTCATCCGGGTGTCGACCACCGAGGGTCAGCGGCCCGGCAGCGGCAACGGCCAGCTGCCCGCGGGCTACCTGCCGATCACCGACTCGGGCGTGACCAGGAAGCTCTTCGACTCAGCCCAGCTGGTGGCCGCGGCGGTGGCGCGCCAGTACGTGCCGCCGACCTCGAGCCCGAGCGGCTCGCCCTCGCCGACGCCCACCGACACCTCGTCGACCGACCCGTCCGGGGGCCCGAGCGGTCCGCCGACCGGCCCCACCAGCGGCCCGAGCGACCTCACCGACCCGGGCGCGGGTACGCCGTCGACCGCGCCGAGCCCGACCACCTCACCCACCGACGTGGCCTCGGCCAGCGCCGCCGACGTGACCCCGACCTCGGCCGTGACCTCGCGGGTGGCCCGGCTGCTGCTTCCGGTGCTGCTGGCGATCGGCATCGGCTGCGGCCTGGTCGCCGGACTGGGCGGGGCCCTCACCCGGAGCCGGCAGTGACCGCGCTCGCGACTCGCCCCGATCGGCGGGTGACCACGAAGCCGCCGCCGGTGACCCCGCGCGACACCACGCTCTCGTCGCTCTCGACGTCGTTCACGATGATCTCGGTCGTCTGCCTGTGGATGGCGGCGCAGCTGCTCTTCCTCGGCGGGCTGGGGGAGTCGCGCGCCCAGGACCTGCTCTACGACCGGCTCCGCGGCGAGCTGGCCGCGGCCACCGCGCCGGTCGGCCCGATCACGCCGGTGGGTGACCCGGTCGGGCTGGTCACGATCCCGGCCATCGGCCTGCAGCAGGTCGTGGTCGAGGGCACCGCGTCGGGCGATCTGCTGGTCGGCCCCGGTCATCGGCGCGACACCGTGCTGCCGGGTCAGGAGGGTGTCTCGGTCGTCTACGGCCGCGCGGCGACGTACGGCGCACCCTTCCGCGACCTCACCCGGCTGGCCAAGGGCGACCCGATCACGGTCGTGGTCGGCCAGGGCCGGATCACCTTCACCGTCGTCGGCGTACGCCGCCAGGGCGACCCCATTCCCGAACCACCCAAGCCCGGGTCCGCCCGCCTGACCCTGGTCACGGCGGAGGGCAGCGGCCCGTTCGCCGCGATCGCCGCCGGGTCGGCGGTCTACGTCGACGCCGACGCCGGCAAGGCGTTCCCGGCACCACCCGGACGGCCGCTGGCCGTCCCCGAGTCGGAGAAGGCGATGGCATCCGAGCGGGGGGCCCTTCCGCTCCTCGCCCTGTGCCTGGCCCTCCTCCTGGCGCTGACACTCGGGGTCATCGCCGCCTGCCAACGCTGGTCGACAGCACTCGTCTGGGTGATCGCCTCACCCGTCGCCATCGCCCTCTCCTGGGCGACCACCGACGTGGTGATGCGGTTGCTGCCGAACCTGATCTGAGCAGCCGAACGCAGGGAGCAACGACAACATCTCGCAGTTCTAATTCACAGGGAGCTACCAGAACATGTCCGTTCGCAAGTCCATCGCGGGCTTCGTGTCGGCGGCCGTCACCGGCGCCGTACTCGTCGTCTCTGCCACCCCGGCCTTCGCCGCCGACCCCGACGACCCGAGCTTCACGCCGACCGCCGCCGACCTCATCGGCGTGGGCTCGGACACGACCCAGCACGCCGTCCACCTGCTCGCCGAGGGTGGCACGGTCAACGGCACCGCCGTACCGGGCTGGAACGCCGCGCACACCCCGCTCATCGCCAGCTTCGCGGCCACCGGCGGCGGCGACATCGCGCTGCCCAGCGGATCGATCCCGCGCCCCAACGGCTCGGGCGCCGGCAAGACTCTGCTGTACGGCGCGTCGAACAACACCGACATCGACTTCGCCCGGTCGTCCAGCTCGCTCAACACCGCTGAGATCAGCGCGGGCCTCAAGCAGTTCCCGTTCGCCCTCGACACGCTGAAGATGGCGGTCTCCAACAACGTGCCGTCCAACGCGCCGGCCAGCCTGACGGGCGCGCAGGTGCTGTCGATCTACAAGGGCGACGCCATCACCTGGGACCAGGTCGGCGGTGCCTCGACAGCCACCATCGCGCCGAAGATCCCGCAGTCCGGGTCCGGCACCCGGTCGTTCTTCCTGGCCCAGCTCAAGGCGCTCAACGGCGGCGTCGACGTGACCCTCGGCCAGAACGTCGCCGAGGTCCAGGAGCACGACGACACCCTGATCAAGGGTGACGCCAACGCGATCGCGCCGTTCTCGGTCGGCCGGGCCGCCCTGCTCGGAACCACGCTGCGGCTCGAGGGCGGCTGGTCCGCCCAGCGCGCCCTGTACGACGTCGTCCGCGGCGCCGACCTCGGCAACACCGACCTCCAGGCGGTCTTCGGCGAGGACGGCTTCGCCTGCTCGACGGCGGCCCGCTCGCTGATCGAGGCCTCGGGCTTCCAGCAGCTGGCGACCCCTGCCCACGGCGGCGTCTGCGGCCAGGCCACCCAGGACCCGACCAGCAACTTCACGCTCAACCAGCAGGTCGACACGTTGACGGTGCTGACCGGCACCAACCCGGCCGCCGGCAAGATCCACCTGTCGGCCGCGGTCACCGCGAGCAGCGCCCCCGACGGCACCGTCGACTTCCTCGAGGGCGCGACGGTGCTCCAGGCAGGCGTACCGCTCGCGCAGGGCAAGGCCACCCTCGACCTGACCGGTGTCGCCAAGGGCAACCACACCTACACCGCCAAGTTCGTCCCGACCGGCGGCACGGCGTTCGACCCCTCGCAGGACGACGCCACCGTGATGTCTCGCGGTGCCTCGGCCACGGCGATCACGTTCACGCCCTCGACCACTTCCTACGGCCACCCGCGCACGATCAAGGCGACCGTCACCACCGGTGGCGTCGCGGCGACCGGCTCGATCTCCATCAAGGTGGGTACGGCGGCCGCGGTCACCAAGGCGCTCTCGTCCGGCGCGGCCTCCCTGGTCGTGCCCGCGACCAAGGCGGCGGGCAGCTACGCCGTCGTGGTGAAGTACCTCGGCAACGCGACCACGCTTCCCTCGCAGGCGTCCAAGACGCTGGTCATCGCGAAGGCCAAGCCGGTCATCTCCGAGACTTTCCCGCTGGCCACGCTGGTCGGCCAGCCCGGCAAGGGCACCGTGAAGGTCGCGATCGCCAACTCGACGATCAAGCCGACCGGCACGGTCCTCATCAAGCTGGGCACGAAGGTCCTGGTCAAGGGCACGCTCTCCAGTGGCCAGGTCGCGCTCACCCTGCCCAAGCTCAGCAAGGGCACGCACACCCTCACGATCGTGTACTCCGGCAGCGTCAACGTCGCTACCGGCAGCTTGTCGTTCACGATCACCCAGAAGTAGCCCTCGCGCGGTGACGGGGCGGTCGGCGGACGCCGTCGGCCGCCCCTCCACCCGCCCGACGAAGAGAACGACGTGACCGTAGAACACACCCAGCCAGACGACGCGACGACCGTGCTGCCCCCGGTGGGTCAGCACCAACCGGCGTACTCGAACGGGCTCGCGAAGACCCCGGCCGCCCCCGCACCCGCCCCCGCGCCCCGCCACGCCGCGGCGCCGGCGGCGGGCCTCGCCGAGCTGGAGGCGCGCGACATCTCCGCGTGGTTCGGGCAGCACAAGGTGCTCGACCGGGTCTCGCTGCGGATGCCGGCCGGCGGCATCACCGCCCTGATCGGGCCCTCGGGCTGCGGCAAGTCGACGTTCCTGCGCATCCTCAACCGGATGCACGAGCTGGTGCCGTCGGCGCAGCTGGCCGGCGAGGTGCTGCTCGACGGGCAGGACATCTACGACCCGGAGCGTCGGCTCACCGACGCGCGACGGTCGATCGGGATGGTGTTCCAGAAGCCCAACCCGTTCCCCGCGATGTCGATCCGCGAGAACGTGCTCGCCGGGCTGAAGCTCACCGGCACCAAGGCGTCGCGGTCGGCCAAGGACGACCTGGTCGAGTCGTGCCTCACCAAGGGCGGCCTGTGGAACGAGGTCAAGAACCGCCTCGACGCTCCCGGCGGCGGCCTCTCGGGTGGCCAGCAGCAGCGGCTCTGCATCGCCCGCTCGCTGGCGATCAAGCCCCGGGTGCTGCTGATGGATGAGCCCTGCTCGGCCCTCGACCCGACCTCGACCCGGGTGATCGAGGAGACGATGCTCGACCTGGCCCGCGAGGTCACCATCGTGATCGTCACCCACAACATGCAGCAGGCGGCCCGGGTGTCGGACACCTGCGCGTTCTTCCTCGCCTCGCAGGGCACGCCCGGGGTGATCGTCGAGCACGGCGACACGACCGCGATGTTCTCCAGCCCGCAGGACCAGCGCACCAGCGACTACGTGAACGGCAGGTTCGGGTGACCCAGCGGGTCGTCTTCGCGGTGGCCGTGCTGGTCGCGCTGGTGGCCCTCAGCGCCACCGCCGTTGTGGCGCGCAACGGCGGGTCGATCGACGACCTGGTGGTCAACACCGCCAAGCCCGTGTACGCCGAGCCGCCCGGGTCGGACACCGTCGGTCGGGCCACCCGCTCGGCCGAGTCGCCGGTGGTGGCCGACCCGGGCTGGGTCGACCGGACGGCTCGCCGCGCCGGCATCCCGGCGCCCGCCGTACGCGCCTATGCGAACGCGACCCTCCGGACCACAGCCGAGGACCCCGACTGCGGGCTCGGCTGGACCACGCTCGCCGGGATCGGGTACGTCGAGTCGCTCCACGGCACCATCGGCGGCCGGCTCCTCGGCAGCGATGGCCGGTCCGCGCCACCGATCCTGGGTCCGGTGCTCGACGGGAACGGCGACGTCGCCGCGATCGCCTCCGGCGGCGGCTGGGACCGGGCGGAAGGACCGCTGCAGTTCATCGGCTCGACCTGGGACACCTGGGGCAGCGACGGCGACGGCGACGGCACCGCCGACCGCAACGACCTCGACGACGCCGCCTGGTCCGCCGCCCGCTACCTCTGCGCCGACGGCCCCATCACCGGCACCCGCTGGGGTCTCGCCGTCTTCTCCTACAACCACTCCGACGACTACGTCCGCCAGGTGTACGACGTCGCGTCCGCCTACGCCACCAAGACCGCCTAACCCCTCGCCTCGTCCGCCCGCCCGCGCCGAAGTGGCGAGTTTGGCCCGCCGAGGTGGCGATCTTGGCCCGCCGAGGTGGCGATCCTGGCCCCGGCGTACAAGGCCAATTTTCGCCACCCCGCAGAGGGTAGCCCCACCCCCGTTGCTGGCACGGCTGTATCAGCGGC
>DASXRJ010000187.1:0-8335 GCA_036506675.1 Nocardioides sp.
GGTTGTCGGCGTTCCATCGCCGGGTGGCCGGACCGGTGGACCCGGCCGAGCTCATCGGGCTGCTGGCTCCTGGGTTCCAGGTGCGGGCGGTTCCCGAGCCGCCGACACCGACGCTCGGGTCGCTCGGGTTGTACGTCGGGCGCAGCTGGTTCGACGTGAGGTACCGGGGAAGTCGCAGTGACGGCGCCTCGGGCCTCGACGTCGCGATCCTCGAGGCGCGGGTCCTCGAACACCTGGACCGGCTCACGCCCGGCCCGTCGTACGCCGTCGAGATTGCTCCCGCCCGGACGTCCGTCGACGAGCTCACCCAGCGGTGCGACGCCGACGGGGGTGCCCTGTTCACGCTGGCGCCGCCCCCGCTCGAGGCCCTCACCAGCCTGGCCGACGCCGGTGAGGTGATGCCGCCGAAGACGACGTACTTCGAACCGAAGCCGTGCGCCGGGATCTTCCTGCGCCCGTCGAGGTGAGCACAGCCGAAGCCGCCGACCTTCGGCCCGGGGCCCTCGGACCCTCCGACTCTTTCGACCCCGGTGGCTACGCGCGAGCGTGGAGATGGCCCCAAAGGAGTAGCAACGATGCCCGCGCTGAAGCAGTTCCAGGCAAACCACCATGACCACTCCGACCCGACTTCCACCGCACGGTTGAGCCGGTGGTGGCTGTGGTTGTCGGTCCCGATCGCGACTCTGGCGATCGGCGGCAGCCTGGCCGGCATCTTCGTCGACCGGATCTACGCCCACGAGACAACGGAGTGGACCGGCGAGGCCGTCGGCCAAGACATCACGAACCTGATGGTCTTCCCGGTTCTGCTGGCCTTCGCGTACGCCGCCGCGAGGGGGTCGTTGAAGGCGCACCTCGCGTGGACCGGGACGCTCGTCTACTCGGCGTACACCTACGCCATCTACGCGTTCGACGTGCAGTTCGGGCCACTGTTCCTGCTCTATGTGGCGGTCTTCGGGCTCTCGGTCTGGGCCCTCGGAGGAAGCGTCGCCAGCACGGACCCTGCGCGGGTGCAGGAACGGTTCGCCGCCCCACGCCTGGTCGGCTTCGCGGCGTACCTCCTGATCGTGGTGTCCGGTGCGTTCGCCCTGCTGTGGTTGCGTGAGGACATCCCCGCGATGATCGACGGCTCGGCGTCCGACGCCCTGGTGAGGTCGGGGCTGCCCACGAACCCGGTGCACGTCCTCGACCTCGGCCTGTTCCTCCCGGCCTGCATGCTCGCCGGCCTGCTCCTTCGGCGGGGACGAGCCTGGGGCTACTACCTGGCCCCGGTCCTCCTGACCGCGATGGCCGCGATCGGCACCGGAATCGTGGTGTTGATGGTTGTGCTCGACGCGCGCGGGGAGGACGCCTCGTTGGTGCTGGCGGCGGTGATCGGCGGCCTGGTGGTGGTTCTGGCCGTCACCGCCTGGCGGTTCCTGCAGCGGATCGCGCCCGGGAACGTTTAGGCGTGCAGCACGTTGAGGGCAACGATGTCGCGGGCCACGGTTGACTCGTCGGACGAACTCGGCCCGACAGGGAGAACGAGCTGGATCTGCGCTCCAAGCGCTTCAGCCAACTTCAGCAGCGTGGGGGTCGTCGGCGCGACCTGGCCGCGCTCGATGCGGCTGATGTCCGCCTGGGCAATGCCAGACAACTCCGCGAGGTCGGTCTGGCGCAGGTGTCGAGCCTTACGCGCCTCGGAGATCACCCGGCCGAACGCGTACGCGGTCTGGAACACGCGCTCTGCCTCCAGGCCCTCAGGGCTCATCTGAGCACGGCGCTCTCGTGCGTACTCGGCAAAAGTCTTGGTCATGGCGATCTCCTCTCCGCTCACCTGACACAATATAGGTTAAAGCCCATACGTACAACGTGATCAGCGATTCCGCTTCGCGTTCTTCCGCTGCTCCGCCTTCCACGCACGCAGCATCTTGACTGCGCGCTGTACATCGACTCGATGGTCGCGGCGTCGTGGCGGACGCGAAACTCATACAGGCCCTGCCCCAACGGCGGCAGCCAGTGTGCTTGCGAGGGCGAGCCCCTCACATTCAAGGACGTGGGTGATCGCCGCGTCCATTGCTGCGAATTCAACGTCGCTCAGGCTGTCGAACCAGATCTCGACAGGTCGCTTGCCGTCGGCGTCCTCGTAGAACTCGGCTGTCCACCTCGTCATGGCTGCATCCTGCCGTCGACCTCCGACGGTCGAGCGCCGACAGCGCTCGGCGATCCCGGCGAGCTCGATACAGCCCTTAGCCAGACCTGGCCGAGGGGGCCTCCTGCGGCCACGGGTCGACCGTCGTACGCCTCTCGCGGTGGCTGCTCCGGTCCGGCGGCTTGGGCCCACCTGCATAGGCTGGCTCACATGCGACTGTTACGTCGCTGGCCTCTGGGGAGGATGCCGTCGCTAGCCGTGCTCACGATGGCCCGGGACGAGGGGCGGATGCTCGACCGCTGGGTCGCGCACTACGCCCGGGAAGCCGGCGGCGCGGAGCACCTCCTGGTGCTGGACGACGGCTCGACGGACGGGTCCACCGACCGGCTGCCCTGCCAGGTACGCCGGCTGGAGCCGATCCCGCCCGGCCAGTTCGAGCCGATCCGGATGCGGTTGTGCAACGCCGAGGCCCGGCGGCTGCTGCAGACGTACGACGTCGTGGCGTTCACCGACGTCGACGAGTTCCTGGTCGCCGACCCAGCCGTGCATCGAGGCCTGCGCGACCTCCTCGCGGCCCGGCCGGACGCAGCCGCGCTCGCGCCCCTTGCGCTCAACGTGGTGCATCACGTCGGCCTGGAACCTCCGCTCGACCCGGATCGGCCGGTGCTGGCGCAGCGCTCCTTCGCCAAGTTCCTGCCGGTGATGTGCAAGCCGTCGATCAAGCGGGTGCCTGCCGCCTGGCGAGGGGCCTCCCACGGCATCGACACGCCGTACCGGGTGGATCCGGAGCTCTTCATGCTGCACCTGAAGTTCGCCGATCGCGACACGCTGCGTGCGGTGACCGAGCGACGACACGCCATGATGCGGGTCGACGGTCGAGGCGCGCGATCGAGCTGGCGGATGAACGCGGACGAGCTCGACCAGGTACTCAACGCGGCGGTCGGCGACGTCGACCCCGGTGCGGTGCCCGAGTTCGACCCCAGCGAGCTGCGGCTCGGCCGGCTGGTGGTCCACCAAGGGCCGACGTACCGGACCCGGCGGGTCGGCCAGTACATCGCGATGCGAAACCGTCCGTTGGTGCGAATCCCGGAAAGGCTGCGGTCGGTGTCGTTCTGAACCAGCTCGCGCGGCCGCACCGTCTCGCCGCTTTCTTGTTGACCTCAGGCTTGGGGCGGGGTCGGCGTGTAGCCCTCGGCCGCCAACCAACTGCGCGCTCGGCCGCGTTGGCGGTCACTGGAGAATGCATACCACCGCGACACCAGGTCGGGCTGGTCGAAGAGAGTGTCCTTGAACCGGCGGAAGGCGCCACGCCCGGAGATCGCGCGGGCCAGTCGATCTGCAAGGGTCGGGTCGTCGAGCTCCTCGATGAACCAGACCATGTCCCGATAGCCGTCCCGCGACCCCTCGCAGTGCACCCACAACCACCGATCGGGGTCGTCGTCCTCTTCCTCTCCGGTCTCCTCGGCGTCGTCCAGGGCGAACTCGGGCCACACCTGCCCCGTGGCCAGGTCGATCCGGCCCCCACCCTGAACCGGGTCCCCCTCCAGGACCATGGAAAGTTCCTCCAGGTCCACGGGCACAGGGCGAAGCAGCGGGGTGGGGCCCTCTCCGAGAACAGCCTCCAGGACCTCCACCAGCTCACGGTCACCCTCCCAGAGCCGCTCGCGCAGCGCCTCGGCACACTTCAGCGCCCACTCGGCCGATCCATCGGTGCCGTCCCGGAGCGCTGCCAGCAAGCCGTCACCCAGCAGCTGCAGCGAGTCGGCCGGCCACGGCTCCAGGCTCAGGAAGGAAACCAGCTCAGCGCCGTCGCCACGGACCACGAGTGAACGCAACCGCGTCAGCGCGTCTCGATCATCCACCGTTCCATCCTGGTGCGCGCGCCGGGCACGGTCCAGTCCCGTCGGGCATGACCACTAGGTCGGCCCGCATGGACTCACGCGACTCGCCGAGCGGACGTCAGGCGGCAGGCGCGAGGAGGCGCCAGCTGCGTGGGTCGCCCCAGGCGGAGTGGCGGTCGAGGTAGGGGCGCAGCAGCGCGGTGAGGAGTACGTCGCCGCGCCGGTTGAGCTGGTCGGAGGCGATCTTGCGGGCCGCCCCGGCGAGCAGGTCGGCCACCTGGACCCGCGGGTCGGTGGTCGAGTCGACGAAGCGGATGCCGGCCAGCGCGGAGTCGCCGCAGACGGTGTCGAGCTGGCGGAGCCGGTCGGGGGTGAGCGCGCCCTGTTCGTCGTGGACGAGACTGACCGGCCGGGCGCCGTCGTACCAATGCAGGACGCCGCGGGCGATGGCCGGGACCAGCGGGTCGAGCACCGAGCGGCCGTCGCCACGGTCGAGCAGGTGCCTGACGGCCGCGTCGTCGTCGGGCCGTGCGTCCCACAGGTCCGACATCGCCGCACCCACCGATCCGCGCGCCGAGCGGTGAGCTTCGACCAGGTCGAAGAAGCGGTTGGCCGTCATCCGCGCCTCGAGCAGGTCGCGGGACCGCATCAGGTCGTTGAAGGCGGCCAGCAGCCGAGTCCAGTCCCGAGCCCCGAGCGCATGCGGTGCGGCGTCGTACAACTCCCGCGGGTCGACCCCACCGCCGAGCAGCTCGACGAGCTTGGCGGTCAGCCGGAAGGACTTCTCGGTCAGGTGCACGTGCGCGCGGCCGTGCAGCGGACCGTCCGGGCCGATCAGCCAGACCAGGACCCGCCGGTTCCGCTCCCTGAGTACGACGCTCGCCTTGCACTCGGTCGCGGGCGACCGGGCTCCGATGCGCACCATCTCGATGCAGTCCCGGGCGGCCTCGAGGGACAGGTCGACACTGGCGTGTGCGAAGACGTCGGTGCTGCCACCGACCAGCTTCTCGCCCTCGGAGCCGGACTCGTCACACGCGATCTCGACGGTCACCGACCCGGCCACGAGGCTCGCCGGGACCGCGGTGGTCCGACGATCGGCCTGGGTGCTGGTCACTGTCTGCTCCCCTCGGGAGGCGCCGCGGCACCTTCATCATGGGTGAGCCGCGCGCAGGGGTCCAGCGCGTTTCGACCAGTTTGGGATCAGCGGACGATGGCCACGGGACAGTGCGCCCGGGTCAGGACCTCCTGGCTCACCGAGCCCAGCAGCATGGCCGCGAAGGCGCCGCGGCCGCGGGAACCGACGACCACCAACGAGGCCGTCGCCGAGCCGTCGACCAGAACCCGAGGGGCCGCGACCGGGATCGCCTCGGCCCGGATCTCGACGTCCGGGAACTCCTCGGACAGCCCGGCCACCGCCTCGGCCAGCTGCCGCTGCTCGTCGAGGATCCGGTGCGCGACCTTCTCCGGTACGTCGCCGTGCTTGTCCACCGGCAGGTCCGGGAGCCGCCAACCGTGCAGCGCCACGACCGGTTCGCGGGTAAGAGACGCGCGTCGGCAGGCGAACTCGAGGGCGGCGGAGCTGACATCGGAGTCGTCCACACCGACCAGGATCCGCGACGGTCCGGGCCGGGTCGGCCGGCGTACGACTATCACCGGGCAGGTGGCGTGACGGGCGAGATGCTGGCTCACCGAGCCGATCAGCGCTCCCTCGATCCGGCCGTGCCCCTGGCTGCCGACGACCATCAGCTCGGCCGACTCGGCTTCCACGAGCAGCGTCGAGGTCACCGGCCCGCGCCGGATCTCCGCAACGCCGTCGGAGACGCCCGTTTCCTTGAGTGCGTCCTGGGCCTGGGCGTGGGTCTCGATCAGCTTCTCCTCGGCCCACTCAGGGAAGCTGCCCTCCCCCAGCCGAGGCCCGACCGTCACGGCCAGCAGCGGACGTCCCATCAATGACGCAGTCTCGGCCGCCCACACCATGGCCGCGCTCGACTCGGGGGAGCCGTCGTACGCGACGACAATGGGGTGCCGAGGATTCGTCATACGACGATGCTTGCGCCGTACTCCGGCGCCGCGGCAGGGCCGGAGGCCACCTGCGGCGGGACGTTCGACTCCCTACCCCAGGGAACTGGAGGCGCGAGCCCAGCCCTTTGGGCCATACCGTCACCCCGATAGCGCCGCACCCCGTGCGGCGCCCAGCCCCCGTCGCCGTTCAACCTGCACTACCACGGCTTCAGCGCCGCGGCGATCGAGCGGATCTTGGCGATGTTGACGTCGTCGTCGCGCTTGGAGGTCACCGAGGCCGGAGAATCTTCAGACTTCCTCGTCGAGCGAGGTCTGCTCGTCGTGGGTGCCGGGTCGCGGCGCCCACGGCAGCTCCTCCGCCGGGCGTACGACGACGAGCCGGTCACCGCGGGCCAGCTGGGTCACCACCGGGTCGAAGTAGCGGTAGACCTTCTCGTCGCGCACCACCGCGATCACCTGGTCGGGCAGCTGCTGGGGCTGCTTGCCGACCTCGGAGACGAGCAGGTCCCGCTCGGCCACCTCGAGGCCCTCGCCGTACGTCAGCAGGTCCTCCATCACCGAGCCGAGCGTCGGCGACAGCGTCGAGAGACCGAGCAGCCGGCCGACCGCGTCGGCCGAGGTGATGACGGAGTCGGCGCCGCTCTGCTTGATCAGCTGGACGTTCTCCTCCTCGCGTACGGCGGCCACGATCCACGCGTCGGGGTTGAGCTGACGGACGGTCAGCGTGGCGAGCACGTTGGTGTCGTCACGCGCGGTGGTGACGATGACCTGCCGGGCGTCCTCGACACCGGCGCGGAGCAGCACCTCGCGCCGGGTGGCGTCGCCGGTGACGATCGCGAGCCCGTCGGCGTGGGCGTCCGCCGCGGCGGTGGCGGACGGGTCGACGACCACGACGGCGTCGCGCGACCGGCCGTTCTTGACGAGGGTCTCGACGGCGCTGCGGCCCTTGGTGCCGTAACCGACGACGACGACGTGGTGGGACATCTTTCTCCTCCAGCGAGCGACCCGGAGCAGGTCACGACTCTTGGCGGCCAGCACCTCGAGGGTGGTGCCGATCAACAGCACCAGGAACCCGATCCGGGCCGGGGTGATCACGAACGCGTTGAGCAGCCGGGAGTGATCGGCCACCGGCGCGATGTCGCCGTACCCGGTGGTGCTGAGGGTGACGGTCGTGTAGTAGATCGAGTCGACCAGCCCGACCCGGCCGGTCGGGTCGTTGGCGTCGCGGTAGCCGCCGCGGTCGAGGAAGACCAGCAGCACGGTGCCGACCAGGATCGCGAGCGCGAGCAGCGTCCGGCGGCCGAGCTGCCACCAGGGCGAACGCACCGGCACGGGAAGCACGACCCGGCCGATCGAACGTTCGGGGATCTCGTCGGGCACGAGGCCGAACCTAGCCCACCACGTCGCCGTAGATGAGGACCCGCTCGGTGTCGTCGCCGTCGGGATGCTCGGCGGTCAGGACCGAGACGAAGCGGAACTCGTCGCCCTCGTGCGGGGCCGGGGAGCCCTGCGTGCGCTGCCAGGCGCCGCAGAGTACGCCGTCGTCGTCGGCACCCTCCTGCGACGAGACCTCGTCGCCGGAGAGGCACAGCCGGCCGCTGCCCGAGTCGTAGGACTCGACTACGCCGGTGGTGCGGGCGGGAGTGTCCGGGCCGGCGACCACTCCGATGAGATAGCCACCGAGAAGGCACGCCGCGGCGCCGGCGATCAGGACGGGCGTCGGCAGGTTCACGTTTCCCACGGCGGTCAGTCTTTCACGAGGGCCGGACCGACGGACCGGTCGGTGGGCCGGTGTGGGGGCCCGGACGAGGGCCGGTGTGGGGGCCTGGACGGGGGCCGGTCTGTGGGCTTGCACGGGGGCCGGTCTGTGGGCCGGCCGGCCCGTCGTCGGTCGGCTCGTCGGTCGCCTCGGGCCAGCGGATCCGCGACCGCAACCGGGCCAGCAGCTCGGTGCGCGCGTTGGTGGTCGCCAGCTGCGGGAACACGGTGTCGAAGGCGGCGTTGACGGCCGCGCCGATCAGCACGGCGATGGAGAGCAGGTACAACCACAGGAGTACGGCGATCGGTGCCGCCAGCGGGCCGTAGATCGACCGCGACTCGGCGGCCGTCGCCGTCAGCAGTGACCGCAGCGCCCACGACCCGAGGATCCAGCAGATCAGCGAGAAGGTCGCGCCGGGCAGGTTGAAGCTCCACGCGGTCCGCACCGGCACCGACACGTGGTAGAGCGTCGCGAGGAAGCAGACGCAGAGCAGGATCACGATCGGCCAGTAGAGGTCGTTGAGGAAGTCCAGCCGCGGCGGCAGCAGCTCGTCGACCAGGGCCGGCCCGGCGACCACCAGCGGTA
>DASXRJ010000188.1:0-1903 GCA_036506675.1 Nocardioides sp.
CACCGAGCACCAGCCCGATCGTCTCGTCACCTTCGAGAGCCGCACCGGGCCGACACCGTTCCGCTACCGCTACACGCTCGAACCGACCGGCCAGGGGACCCGCCTCCGCCTCGACGGACGCATCAGCGGCGCCGGGCTGCCGGGACCGATCGGCCGGTTCGACGGGATCGCGACCCGGCTGTTCGCGCGCGGCATGCGCCACAACCTGAACCAGCTGAAGCAGCTCGTCGAAGCCTCCCGGTGACCTGAGCCGGAGGCGCTCCCGGGGCCGTTGGGTGTGGCGCTCCTATCGGGAGGACGACCGGGCGCGTGGTCGCTCGCTGGTCCGGGCGTGGTGGTCGACGACCCGGGCGAGCAGGTCGACCAGCTGCTCGCGCTCGTCGGCGGTCAGCGGGGCGAGCAGCTCGTCCTGCACCGTGCCCACCAGCCGATCGAGCGTGCGGAGCTTGCGCCGGCCGGCTGGTGTGATGGTCACGACGTTGCGGCGCCGGTCGGTCGGGTCCGCGGCGCGCTCGACCAGGCCCTGCTCGGCGAGCTCGTTGACCGTCGCCACCATGTCGCTGCGATCGATGGTGGTCCCCCGGCTGAGATCGGCCTGGCTGGCCGGTCCCGCCTCGTCGAGCGCCGCCAGCAGCGCGTAGTGGTGGCGGCGCATCCCCGCGCCGGCCAGCCCGTCGGTCACCAGCCGGTTGGCGGGCAGCGCCGCCTGGTTGATCAGCCAGCTGGGCAGGGCCCGCAGCCGTGCCGGCGCGGTGCGGTCGGCGATCTCCATGCGCGCACCGTAACAAGTCCGTTGGTTGCACCCACGAGTCGGGAATATCGTTGACCGCACCAATGTTGGTACAACCAACATATGACTGGCAGGAGGAACCCGAGATGAACCCCACCGTCGTTGCCGACCAGCAACAGCTCGCGGATCACACCGAGATCACGAACCTCGTCCACCGCCTCGGCGTGTGCCTGGACGACCGCCGCTTCGACGACATGCGATCGCTCCTCGTCGAGGAGGCGACGGTCCGGACACCGGGCGGTACGGCCGAGGGCCGAGAGGCCCTCATCGCCCAAGCCAGCCGCAACCACCGGCCCGACGAGCCCACCCAGCACCTCATCACGAACCTGCTCGTCGAGCTGGACGGCGACCGGGCCCGGGTCCGCGCCAACCTCGTCGTGAAGTTCGCGGCACCGGCCAGCCGCGACGAGTCGCTGCCGGCTCCGCCGATCAGGTACAGCCTGGGCGAGATCTACCACTTCGATGTCGTGCGCACGTCGGAGGGGTGGCGGTTCTCCCGCATCGAGACCAGCCCGGTCTGGATCTCCGGCTCCCCGGATCGCAGACCCCAGCCGAGCTGAGCCGGGGACCATGGTCGTGCTTGGAACCGCACCCACTAGGGGAAGCGCAGGTCGCGTCGCTCGTAGGCGGCGAGGCCGCAGGCGAAGGTGATGGCCGCGACGAGCAGCGGCAACCCGACCGCGAGGAAGGTGGGGTCGTGCACGAGCAGGTTGCGGTCGAGCAGCCACCACCACGGCGAGGCGACCCGCAGGGGTCGGACCGCGGGTGCGGCGGCCGCGACGCCGTGCAGGACGTAGGTACCGACGGCGATCGCACCCGCAGCGGCGAGCGCGGGGCCGCGCCGGCCCGTGGCGGCACCGGCGGCGAACGCGATCGCGAGGTGCAGCAGCGCGAGCTCGGTGATCGCGGCGGTCTCGACGAGGACGCGTCCGACGGAGAGGGTGGCGAAGACGCCGACGGCGGCGCCCAACGCGATCGTCGTCACCGCGCCGACGGCGACGAGCCCCAGCACGAGGGTGATCGACCCGGCCATGCGCTCGACCGCGATGCGGCGGCGCGTCAGCGGGCTCACGACGACGAGCTGCAGCGTGCCGTCCTCCTCCGCGCCGCCGA
>DASXRJ010000189.1:0-16875 GCA_036506675.1 Nocardioides sp.
CCCCTCGACGACGCCGATGCCGGTCACGAGCGAGGCGCCGACGGTGAAGTCGGAGCCCCAGCCGGCGAGCGGGGAGAGCTCGAGGAACGCCGTACCCGGGTCGAGCAGCAGCTCGATCCGCTCGCGCGGCAGCAGCTTGCCGCGGGCGTGGTGGCGGTCGACGTACTTCTCGCCGCCGCCGGCCACCGCCTTCGCGTGCTCGGCGTCGAGCTCGGCAAGCTTGCCGAGCATCCACTCGCGGTTGGTCGTGTCGGTGCTCATGAGGCGTACCCCAGCAGCCGCGCGGCCAGGTCGGTCAGCACCTCGGTCGCTCCTCCTCCGATCGGCAGGATCCGGGCGTCGCGGTAGTGCCGCTCCACCTCGGTCCCGTGCAGGTAGCCGGTGCCGCCGTGCAGCTGCACCGCGCGGTCGCAGACGTCGACGGCGGTCTCGACGGCCGTCTGCTTGGCCAGGCAGGCCTCCGCGATGACGTTCTCGCCAGCGATGTGCCGGCGGGCGATCTCGTGCGTGTAGGTCCGGGCCACCTCGACCTGCCGGCGCATCTCGACGAGCTGGTGGCGCACGACCTGGTTCCCGATCAGCGGCTTGCCGAAGGTCTGGCGTTCGCGGCAGTAGTCGGCGGTCAGCGCGAGCGCGCGGGCCGCGATGCCATACCCGTGTACGGCGAGCCCGATCCGCTCGACCACGAACTGCTGCGCGATCTGGTAGAAGCCGGTGTTCTCCTCACCGACCAGGTTCGCGGCCGGCACGCGTACGTCGACGTACGAGAGTGTCGCCGTGTCGGAGCAGTGCCAGCCCATCTTCCGCAGCGACCGGTCGACGGAGAAGCCGGGCGTGCCGCGCTCGACCACCAGCAGGCTCACGCCCGAATGCCCCGGGCCCCCGGTGCGGACCGCCGTGGTCACGAAGTCGGCGCGGACGCCGGAGGTGATGAAGGTCTTCTCGCCGTTGACGACGTAGTCGTCGCCGTCGCGGACCGCGCGCGTCGTGATGCCGGCGACGTCGGAGCCGCCACCGGGCTCGGTCACCGCCAGCGCGCCGATCTTCTCGCCGGCCAGCGTCGGCCGGACGAACCGCTCGATCAGGTCCTGGTTGCCGGACGCCACGATGTGCGGCAGCGCGATCCCCCCGGTGAAGAGGCCGGCCAGCAGCCCGCTGCAGCCACCCGCCTCGAGGATCGCCTCCTGCATCACCACCGAGTCGAGCAGGTCGCCGCCGGAGCCGCCCGCCTCCTCGGGGAAGGCCACGCCCAGCAGCCCCTGCTTGGCGGCGGCCAGGTGCAGCGAACGCGGCATCTCGCCGGCGTCCTCCCAGTCCTGGAGGTGCGGCACGATCTCGCGCTGGGTGAACTCGCGCGCGGTCTCGCGCAGTGCTTCGTGATGATCGCTCACAGCAACCCCTCCTGGATGTGCACGTAGCGGGAGCGGATCCACTCGCCCAGCCCCTTGGCCTGCGGGTCGAACCGCGTCGATGCGGCCACGCCGTCGCCGAGCAGCCCGCGGATCAGCACGTTGACGCCGCCCAGGTTGGGCAGCACGAACACCTCGACGTCGAGGTCGGCGGCCTCCGGCACCAGCTCGCGGATCTTGCGCGGAGTGATCAGCTTGGTCAGCCAGGTCACTCGGTCGGCGTACTTCTCGGAGCCGTCGTGCGCGACCCACAGCCCGAGGTTGGCGTCGCCGCCCTTGTCGCCCGAGCGGGCGTGCACGAACGCGCCGAGCGGCATCCGCCGGGTCAGCTGGTCCGGCGGGGCGGCGTACGGCGAGGGTCGCCGGCCGGCCGCCTGGTCGACCTCGGCGAACTCGACCGGGTCGGCGACGACCTCCTTCCGCCCGTCCGCGTGTACGACGGTGTGGGTGACGGCCGTGCGGTCGACGTACGCGGGCCGATAGATGCCGTACGGCGTCGGCGCGGCCGGCGGCCCGGTCATCGTGAACCCCGGGTACGACGCCAGCGCCAGCTCGACCGCCGCGGCCGTGAAAGACCGCCCCACCGGCTCGGCCGAAGCATCCCGGACCGTGCAGCGCAGCAGCACCGACGCGGCCTCCTCGGTCGTCCCGTCCAGGGAAGGCGGCGTGATCTCCGACCAGGCCACGACCGACGGAGCGCCGGAGCCCAGCGCGGTCGTCAGCTGCTCGCGGACCCAGTTGGCCTTCGCCTCGACCTCGAGCCCCGTCAGCACGAACTCGATGGTGTTGCGGAACCCACCCAGCTCGTTGACGCACACCTTGAGCTGCGCTGGCGGCGCCGAGCCGCGGACTCCCGAGATCGCTACGCGGTCTTGGCCGGCCTGCGCTACCTCGATCGAGTCGAGGTGGGTCGTGACGTCGGGCCCGAGGTAGCGGGCGGACTGGATCTCGTAGAGCAGCTGCGCGGTGACGGTGTCGACCGTGACCGCGCCCCCGGTGCCGTCCTGCTTGGTGATGACGCTGGACCCGTCGGCGGCGAGCTCGGCGAGCGGGAAGCCCAGCGGCCGCGACCGGTCGAGGCCGAGGAACCCGGAGAAGTTGCCGCCGGTCGCCTGCGCCCCACACTCCAGGATGTGCCCGGCCACCACGGCACCCGCGAGCTCGTCGTACGACGTCCGCGCCCAGCCGAAGTGCGCGACCGCCGGCCCGACCACCAGCGAGGCGTCGGTGACCCGGCCGGTGACCACGACGTCGGCCCCGCCGGTGAGCGCCGCGGCGATGCCGAACCCGCCGAGGTAGGCGTTGGCGGTGAGCGCGTTCTCGAAGCCGAGCGACCGAAGGTCGTCGCCCTCGACGTGGGCGATCGCGGGGTCGAGGCCGAGCCCGCGGGCGACCTCGCGCAGCCGGTCGGCCAGCCCGGATGGGTTGAGCCCGCCGGCGTTGGCGACGATCTTGACGCCCTTCTCCAGCGCCAGCCCGAGGCAGTCCTCGGCCTGCTTGACGAAGGTGCGCGCGTAGCCGAGCGACGGGTCCTTCATCGTGTCCTTGCCGAGGATCAGCATGGTCAGCTCGGCGAGGTAGTCGCCGGTGAGTACGTCGAGTGGCCGGCCGTCCACCGAGCCCTCCAGCATCTCGCGCATCGCCGACAGGCGGTCGCCGTAGAAGCCGGAGCAGTTGCCGATCCGCAGGGTCTCACCACTCACGACGCGGCCCGCCCGTCTCCCGGAGGTCCGGCGAAGGCCTGTGCGATCGACAACCACCTGTCGGCGTCGACGCCGCTGGCCACCAGGTCGGTGTCGTCGCGGTGGATCCGCTGGGTGACCAGCCGGACGAAGTCGTACGCCGACCCGGTCACCCGCTGCTCGGCGTCCTCGGGGCCGTAGCCCCACACCTCGCCGGAGGGCGCGGTCAGCTCGACCCGGAACGGCTCGGCCGGCGCCGCCAGCCCGTGGGTGCCGAAAGCGAAGTCGCGGGTCCGGATGCCCAGGTGGGCGACGTGCCGGATCCGGTCGGTGGGCTCGCGTCGTACTCCCAGGGCGTCGGCCACGTCGAGCCCGTGCGCCCAGGTCTCCATGAAGCGGGCGGTCGCCATCGAGGCGGCGCTCATGGGCGGCCCGAACCAGGGCAGCTTCTGCCCCTCGGGCAGGTCGGTGAGCACCTTCGCGAGCGTCGTACGACCGGAGCGCCAGCGGGCCAGCAGCTCCTCCGGCGCGGCCCCGGCGCCCTGGGCGGCGGCCGTGTCGACGAAGCCGTTCGGGTCCTCGAACGCCAGCATCACCAGCGCGTCCCAGGCGGTCTTGTCGGTCGCCGCGAGTACGGCGGCCTGGTCGGTCCAGGCCAGGTGCGCGATCTGGTGGGCGATGTCCCAGCCGGCCGCCGGGGTCGGCGTCTGCCAACCCTCGGCGGTCAGCGGCGCGACCAGGTCGTCGAGCTCGTCGCCCTCGGCGGCCAGGTCGCTGAGGATGTCGTGCAGGATGCTCACTGCTGCTCCTTCTCGTGTACGTCGTCGAGGTGGTCGTCGAGGACGGCCGCCCAGGTGTCGAGGATCCGGTTGCGGCGGCGACGGTCGTCGCTGATCGTGTTGGCCAGGCCCAGCCCGCGAACCAGGTCGAGCGTGGCCTGAACCAGCTCGCGAGTACCCCGCTTCGACTCGTCGGCCCCGAGCAGGTCGACGGTCAGCTTGTGCGTCTCGCGGCCGACCCGCTGCTCCAGCGGCCCCACCGACTCCAGCAACGCCGGGTCGACGCGCGCGGCCACCCAGAGCTCCAGGGCGGCGGTGAAGACGGGTGAGGTGAAGTGCTCGGCCAGCACGTCGAGTACGGCGCGGGTCCGGCTCGGTCCGCTCGGCAGCGTCTCGGCCGCGGCCCGCAGCTCCTGACCGCGGACCTCGCTCAGATGCGCGACCGCGGCCAGCACCAGGTCGTTCTTGCTCGGGAAGTGGTGCAGCTGCGCCCCCCGGCTCACCCCGGCCCGCTGCGAGACCAGCGTGGTCGACGTACCGCTCCAGCCGTGCTCGACCAGGCACTCGACCGTCGCCTCCAGCAGCCGCGCACGCATCACCCGCGTGCGCTCCTCCTGCGAGACCCGGACCGTCGACGACATGCCTCCACTCTGCCCGCAAAGACAACAAACAGTCAAGCCTGTCTTTTTCCGCGAGGTGGCGACACTGGCCCCGCGAAGTGGCGATCTTGGCCGTTCGAGGTGGCGAAGAAGTCCCCGGCCTCCGGCGGCGTACGGTCGGAGCGCCGTCCTCCGGCGAGACCTCGGCATGTCGCGCGGGAGCGCGAAGGTTGACGGTGCGCGATCTGGGAAGGTTGAGTCCCGGCAGACGTATCCACTTCCACAGGAGAAGCAATGTCCCAGTACGGCAACCCGCCGCAGGACCCCTACGGTGAGGGGGAGGACCCCAAGACCCAGATCCGGCAGCCGGGGTCGCCCTCGGCGCCGCAGTACGGCAACCCGGAGTACCAGCCGCAGCAGCCGCCGCAGTACGGCCAGCAGCAGCCGTACGGCCAGCCGGCCCAGCCCGACTACGGACAGCAGGGTTACGGACAGCAGGGTTACGGCCAGCAGCCCTATGGCCAGCAGCCGAACCCGTACGGCGACCAGCAGGGTTACGGCCAGCCCCAGGGCTACGGCCAGCCGCAGTACGCCGGCCCGATCGCCTACGCCAGCTGGGGCCAGCGCGCGGTCGCGACCCTCTGGGACATCGTCTACGTGTGGCCGATCTTCGCCGGCTACCTCGTGGGCGCGATCCTGGTCGTCGTCGGCGGCGCCATGGACAACGGCGCCGGAGTCGCCCTCGTCATCGTCGGCGTCGTCGCGATGATCGCCGGGATCGGCTGGGGGCTCTGGCGGTTCATCTCCAACTACTTCCTCGACCAGGGGCGCAGCGGCTACACCTACGGCAAGCGCAAGGTCGGCATCCGGCTCGTCACCGAGGCCACCGGCCAGCCCGCGGGTGCGCTCTCGGCCGTCGGCCGCTACTTCCTGCACGGGCTCATCAACTACGCCTGCTACCTCGACTACCTCTGGCCGCTCTGGGACGACAAGAACCAGACCCTCACCGACAAGATCCTCAGCACCATCGAGATCCAGCAGCCCGCCAACGGCATGTGAGCAACGCTGCGAAAGGGCGGCGACCGGGTCACCGGCCGCCGCCCTTCGGCTATTTCCGGTGCGTCAGACCCGAGTACGCCGTCGCTCCCGCAACAGCTCCGGCTTGTAGGCCCGCGCGTCCACCTCGATCGTGTGCCCGTCGGCGAACCGCTTCCGCACCGGCGCGTCGTACGCCGAGATCTGCGCGCGCATCGCCGTCGGCGAAGCGGACCTGGTCGCCGTCATACCCCTCGATCGACGGCTTCACCGTGATGCCGCTCGAGCCGGCGCCGATGATGCACACCACCATGTGGTCCACCTGTCAGGCTTGCGATCGTGACGTTCAGAAGGGCCAACGACCTCGATCTGGCGGCGCTACGCGACCTGGAGCGCGACGCCAACCTGGTCGCCCTCGACCACGTCTTCCCGCCCGACCGCTACCCCTATCCGGAGGACCGCGTCCTGGCCCGCTGGGCCATCGTGCTCGCCGACCCCACGTGTACGACGCTCGTCCTCGACTCGCCCTCTTCGCCCGGGCTGCTCGACGGGCTGATCGCCTTCGACGAGTCCACGATCCGACACCTCGCCGTACGCCCCTCACGCTGGGGACAGGGCCTGGCCCGGGCGTTTGTGTCCGAGGCGTGGTCCCGGATCGACGGGCCGGTACGGCTCTGGTGTCTGGTCGACAACCACCGCGCCCGGGCCCTCTACGAGCGGCTTGGTTGGATCCCCACGGGGGTCGAGCAGGAGGCCGAGTTCCCGCCGTACCCGGTCGAGATGGAGTACGTCCGCGAGCCCCCCACTGGGCAAGATAGACAGCGGTGAGCGGCGGGGTAGTCCGTGACGTTCCTGCTATGCCGGGCTGCGTGTCGATAGCAGTTTCGTCACGGACTACCCGGCGGTCATCGCGGACCCCCGGCGGAGCTAGCCCGCCGTCACCAGCTCGAAGCCCTCGTCCAGCCACCCGGTGACGCCACCGATCATCTTCCTGACCGGGCGGCCGAGGCGGGCCAGGCGGAGGGCGGCCTTGTCGGCGCCGTTGCAGTGCGGGCCGGCGCAGTAGACGACGTACGACGTGTCCTCGGGGTAGCTCGCGAGGTTGCGCTCGACGATGCGCCCGTGCGGCAGGTTGACGGCCTCGGGGAGATGGCCGGCGGCGTACAGCTCGGGCGAACGCACGTCGAGCAGCACGAAGTCACGCACCCCGCTGGTGATCGCGTGATGGGTGTCCCAGCAGTCGGTCTCGAACTCCAGCATCCTGGCGAAGTACGTCGTCGCGTCCATGCCCAGCAGTCTCCCGTCCGGCGTACCCCCTCACGACCCGCGATCCGGTCGTCGTCCGTCGATATCCCGCCTGGCTCGCGCGAAGTCTCGGGATGTCGGCCCAACAGTCGGCCCGACCCACCACGCACTCACCGGCGCGTCAGCACCTCCGGCGAGAGATGCGCGTGCTCGTTGAACGACGCCAGCGACAGGCCACCGGCGCCCGAGTGGAGCCGGGTGATCGAGGCGTTCGCGACCGCGGCCGCGAGCAGGTTGTAGGTGACGAGCCCGGCGGCCAGCAGGTCGGCGGCGACCATCGAGATCGGCCCGCCCGAGGTGAAGACGACGGCCGTCCCGGCCGAGGACACCTCCGCCAGAGCGTCGAGCACCCGCGAGCGGAAGCCGGGGAACGACTCGGCGTACTCGTGGTCGAACTCCCCGCTCGCCCACCGGTTCGTCGCCCCCGTGAACCACGCCCGGAACTGCTCGTCGTCCGGGTCACCCTCGAAGTCCCGCGGATGCGCCGCGAGTACGCCGACGTGGTCGATCTCGTTCCAACGCTCGTCCGTCACCGTCGACACCGGCCAGCCGGCCGCCGACGCCGCGATCTCGGCCGACCGCTGCTGCCGCTTCATCGTCCCGTGTACGACGACGTCCGGCACCCGACCCCCGAGCACCGCCGACCCGAGCCACCGGCCCACGACCGCCGCCTGCGACTCGCCGAGCTCCGACAGCACGTCGTAGTCGTCCGCGCCCCACGACGCCTGGCCGTGCCGCACCAGCAGGATCTGGCCCATCAGCCGATCACCGCGCGACAGCGACCCTCGAGATAACGCCCGGCCTCGCCCAGGATCGCGAAGTCGGGGTTGTGCGTCTGCCCGTGGAAGTAGCGGTAGTAGATCTGCTGCATGATCACGCACAGCCGGAACAGCCCGAACACCTCGTAGAAGCGCCACTGCTCCGGCGACACCGCCAGCCCGGTCCGCGACGTGTAGTGCTCGACGACCTCGGTCCGGGTCCACATGCCCGGCGCGGTGGTCGGCTGCCGCCGGAACAGCTGGAACGTCTCGTCGTCGCCCGCCTCGACCCAGTACGCCAGGCCGCCCGCGAGGTCCATCAGCGGGTCGCCGACGGTCGCCATCTCCCAGTCGAGTACGCCGATCACCTCGCGCTCGTCGTCGAGCACCAGGTTGTCGAAGCGAAAGTCGTTGTGGATCAGGCAGGCCCCCACGTCGGCCGGCTGATGCGCGTCGAGCCACGCCATCACCGCCTCGCCGTCCCCGACGTCCTCGGTGCGCGCGGCCCGGTAGCGCCTCGACCACCCGCCGACCTGCCGGGCGACGTACCCCTCACCCTTGCCGAGGTCGCCGAGCCCCGCGGCAGCAACGGACACCCCGTGCAGATCGATGAGTACGTCGACGGCTCGCCGGCACAGCTCCGACACTTCGTCGGGCGACAGGTCCCAGTCCGAGGGCAGGTCCTTGCGCAGGATCGTGCCCTCGAGCCGCTCCATCACGTAGAACTCCGAGCCGATCACCGACTCGTCGGCGCAGAAGCCGACCATCGCCGGCACCCGCCCGAAGACCGGCTTGAGCGCCGACTGGATCCGGTACTCGCGCCCCATGTCGTGGGCGCTCTTGGCCTTCACCCCGGCCGGCGGCCGGCGCATGATCAGCTCGCGATCGGGGTAGCTGAGCTGGTAGGTCAGGTTCGACGCGCCGCCCGCGAACTGCCGCACCTCCGGGGTCCCCTCGATCCCCACCTCGCGCGCCAGCCAAGCCGCCACGGCAGCCACGTCGAAGGCGTCCTCCTCGCGCACCTCGCCCGCGGGGTTGCCACTCATTTCGCTCCTTCGTCCGGTCGAACGGCGGGCGCGCATCCCACGCCGTACGCCGTTCGGGGCGACCCTACTCGCCGGTTCGGACAGGTCGAGCAAGCGTTCTCGGACGAGACCGTAGCCCGCGTGCCACCATGAGCGTTCTACCCACCGACGCACCCACCCCTTCAATGACGGGAATCACATGCACCGCCGAGTCCTCGCCGCCGTCGCGGCCACCGTCCTCCTGTTCACCACCACCAGCTGCGGACAAAGCAAGGAGGAGAAGACGGCCATCGACAGCCTGACCGAGAAGATCAAGTCCGGCGACGACAACGACAACATCGAGATCTTCGGCGACGACTTCCCCCACTGCTTCGCCGAGAAGCTGGTCAACGGCGCGGGCGTCGAGGAGCTGAAGAAGGACAAGGTCCTCGACGACGAGGGCAAGGCCGCCGAGGACATCTCCAGCATCGACAAGGTCTCGGACAAGACCGCCGACGCGTTCGCCGATGCCGAGTACGACTGCATCGACTTCGACTCGGTCCGCACCTATCTCAAGGACAGCGACGAGGCGAAGGACGCGACCGACGAGCAGGTCGACGCGTACGTCGACTGCCTCCAGGACATCGACGAGGACGAGTGGAAGGCGTCCAACAAGGACCAGGCCATGGGCAAGGCCGACAGCGAGAACGTGACCAAGTTCGGCGAGGAATCCGCCGAGTGTCAGAAGAAGCTCGAAGAGTGACAGCCTGAACAGGGTCCGTCAGTACGCCGCGGGGCGAGGTGGGAGGTCTTCCTCCCACCTCGCCCCGTGTCCGATTTCGGCCGGGCCATAAACCTTGCGCGATGTGACGGCGGTCACTAACTTCCAAACAACCCGCCGACTACCGGCGGGTAACACCCCGAGGAGTTCTGTATGCGTGCTTCCAGATCACTTCCCGCCGCCGCCGTTCTCGTTGCCACCGCTTCTCTCCTTGTCCCCGCCTCGCCGGCCGTCGCCGACGGACCCGGTGTCGGCACTCCCACAGTCGTCAGCCTCGGCGACTCCGCCATCTCCGGTGAGGCCGGCCGCTGGGCCGGCAACACCAACGAGTCGTCGAGCTGGACCGACGCGCTCGGCCCGACGGCGTACTTCGACAACGCCTCCAACACCGCCGAGACGATCCCCGGCTGCCATCGCTCGAAGGCGGCCGAGGTGCACATCGCCTCTGGGGTGGTGAGCAAGAACCTCGCCTGTTCCGGCGCCCGGACCAGCACCTCGGCGTACGACCCGAACAGCGACTTCAAGCCCGGCATCGACTTCTACGACGACGGCAACGGCCACATCGGCCAGGCCAAGGCGCTCCAGCAGTACGCCGCCACGCACAACGTCAAGCTGGTGACCCTGCGGATCGGCGCCAACAACTACCACTTCGCCGACATCGTCGAGACCTGCGTGACGGACTGGTACTTCTCCCCGTGGTGGGCGAAGGACTACTGCCAGGACGACTCCAACATCGCGCCGCTGTTCACGGCGTCGAACGTCGCGGCCGAGACGGCCAACATCAAGACGGCGATCCGGGGCGTCCGACAGGCGATGAGCAGCGCCGGGTACGCCGACTCGGCGTACACGATCATGGTGAACACGTACTGGAACCCGGTGCCGCGCGGCTCGCAGATCCGGTATCCGGAGACCGGTTACACCCGCCAGACCACCGGCGGATGCGGGATCTGGAACAAGGACGCCGACTGGGCCAACGACACCGTCGTACCCACCATCAACAGCTCGGTGAAGAACGCCGCCGCCGGCTCCGGCCTCAGCAACGTGAAGATTCTCGACATGCAGACCTTCATGAACGGCCACCGGCTCTGCGAGAACACCGTCGGCCTGCTCGAGGAGAAGGGCCTCACCTCGTGGACCCAGGCTGGCGCGGCCGACAAGACCGAGTGGTTCGAGCAGATCCGGACATCGTCGACGATCGGCGGCCCCTACCAGCTGCAGGAGGACGCGCACGCGAACTACTGGGGCCAGCTGGCCATGCGCAACTGCCTGCGCCAGGCCTACAACTCCGGTACGCCGCGCGGCGGCAAGTGTGTCGCCACCGGCGGCCTCAACTCCCGTGGTGAACCCAACGCCACCATCCAGTAACAGACCGGGGCTGGCCAAGGCGTGCATCACGCAGGGTTCGGCCACCCTGGCCGTGGTCCGGGGTGGCCAAGTCGTGCTCTGTGCACGGTTTGGCCACCCGCCCCTCTCCGGTTGGTGACACACCCGCACCACCGAAGCCGCGACCCCCTCTCCGGTTGCTGACGCACCCGCACCACCAACGCCGTTCCGGCCTCGACCGTTGGCGGCGCAGCCGCACCACTGCACCCGGTCAGCAGGAGAGCGAGCCGATCACGGGTCACGGACTGACAGACCGAGCCGGACCGACTCGAGTCAGGCCGCCACCGTCGCCACGACCCGACTCCGGACCACCGGATCCACCCAGGCGTCACGGGCCCGCAGCAACCGGATGCCCGCCACCGACAGGAACGGCACCGTGACCAGCAGCGCGACCTGCCAGTCCGCCAGCTGCGCGACCCCCGAGAAGACCAGGCCGGTCACGGTCGTCGACAGCGCCAGGCGGCCGGAGTAGCCGACCATCACCATCGGCGGCGCCGGCGTCGCGCGCGCACTGCGCAGGTCGACCGCGAACGGCTGCCGCACCGACCACCGCATCGACAGCGACACCACCTGCAACGCCACCACCAGCCAGCAGCAGAGCAGCGCGGCGATCTCGGCGGCGGACGGCCGCCCCGCGCGCAGCCCGGCCAGCACCAGCGTGGCCGCCGAGCTCGCCAGCAGCAGCTCCAGCAGCACCCACACCCGAGCCGCGAAGACCGCCCCCGGCGCCACCGGCAACGAGTCCCGCCACAGGCCGCCACGACCGTCCAGACACCACGCGTTGACCCCGAACAGCAACGCCGCACCGCTCGCCACCAACCCCGGCAGCACGGTCAGGAGCTCCCACTCGAGGTCGCCGGACAGCGCGACCAGCCCTGGCGCCGCCGCCAGCAGGATCACACCCCGCCGCAGCGACACCGCCCGCCAGACGCTCGCTCGGTCCACCCGAACCATCGCCAGCAGCTCCGACCGCGGATGACGCCGCGGCGGATAGTGCCCCGTCTCCAGCCGCTGCTCGTCGCGGGCCGGTCGCCGCAGCGCGACCCGGGCCGGCAGCACCCCGAGACCGGCGACAACCACCGTCAACAGGAGGAGTACGACGACCGCCACCACCCAGGACCAGCTCAGTCCCGTCGTCGCCGCCGCGATCACCGTGACCAGGCGGACCGTCGGCAGCTCGTCGAGTACGCCGGTCAGCCGCCCGCTCACCACCGCCCCCGCCATGGCCAGCCCGACCAGCGCCATGAGAGACCGAGTCAGCACGACGCCGTACCGACCGCGCCGGATGGCCTCCATCGTCCACGCCAGCAGCTGCGCGAGCGCGGTCCCGAAGGCCAGCCAGAGCAACGCGATCGGCTGGGCGAGCGGGAGAGTCCCCGGCCCCACGACGTACGCCGTCGCGCCGAGCAGCAGCCAGCCCTGCAGCAGCCAGGCGATGTTGAGCGGGGCCATCAGCAGCGCACCAGCGTGGTCGGTCGCCGGGCCGATCGGCCACGCCACCGCCTCCTCGCGGGGCACCAGCTCGCGGCCGCCGCCCGACGCGACCGCCGAGACCGTGGCCAGCCCGAGGAACCCGGCGTACCCGGACGGCAGCAGCAGGAGCAGGTCGAAGGCGCGGCCGTGCTCGTAGTCCGCGGCGCCCGGGAGGTACGCCGGCACCACCATCGCCGCCAGCGTGAGAACGACCAGCACGCCCACCATCAGCCGTAGCCGCGCCGGGCGCCGGCTCTGGGCGAGCCGGAACCGGACCAGATGCCGCAGATCGCGCAGCGGGTCAGTCCAGGAGGTCGCGGTAGGCACGCGCGCCGCCCTCCCCGCCGAGCTCCTCGGCCCGCACCGTGTCCACCCGGGAGCCGCCCCGCAGCACCACCGCGGTGGTGCACGCCTCGACCGCGAGCTCGCGCAGGTGCGTGGAGACGAGCACGCAGGCGCCCCGCGCCCGCGCGTCGGAGATGACCTCCAGCGTCGCCTCGACACCCAGGGGGTCGACGCCGTCGAACGGCTCGTCGAGCAGCAGCACTCGCGGCTCGTGGAACGCCGCCAGCACCACCGACATCCGCCGCCCCATGCCGTGGCTGAACCCCGAGGTCACCCGGTACGCCGCGTCGCCCAGCTCGAACCGCTCCAGCAGCTCCCGCGCCCGCTCGTCCCACCCGGGAGCGAGCCGCCGCAGCCGGGCGGAGAGCTCGAGATGTTCCCACGGGGTCGCCCGGGGCACCAGGCCACCCACGTCGGGGCAGTAGCCGGACGCCCGCTTGACCGCCATCGGGTCGGTGCGGACGTCGTACCCGGCGAGCCGGACCTCGCCGCCGCTCGGGGGGATCACTCCCGCCAGGACGCGCATGGTGGTCGACTTGCCGGCGCCGTTGCGGCCGAGCAGCGCGGTCGCCTGGCCGGCGTACGCGCGAAGGTCGATCCCACGGACCGCCTCGACCGACCCGAACCGCACCCGCAGATCGCGTACGTCGACCACGGGCTCACCGCTCGCCGAGACCCCGTTGTACGACGGATCGGGCGCGGACTGGACGCGGGACGACTCGGACACCCGACCAGTGTCGCCGAGGAGCCCCATCGCGGGGCGACAACCGAAAAAAGCGCGCGGGACGTCATACGCCCCGAGCCGTAGATGGCTCAGTCCGTATGACGTCCCGCGGCATTCGAGAGCGCAGCAGTCAGGCCGGGAAGGACTCGCCCTTCTCCGCCATCTCGCGCAGCCGGTCGGTCGGCCGGAAGCGCTCGCCGTACTTCTCGGCGAGCTCGTCGGCCCGCTTCACGAACGCGGCCAGGCCGAGCTCGCCGGAGGCCGACTCGTAGCCGGTCATGAACTGCGCCGCGCCGCCCGTCAGCGGCGGGAAGCCGATGCCCATGATCGAGCCGATGTTGGCCGCGGCGGCCGACTCGATGACGCCCTCCTCGAAGCACTTCGCGGTCTCGATCGCCTCGCGGAACAGCATCCGGTCGGAGATGTCGGCGAGCGGGATCTGAGTCTCGGCGGCCGGGAAGGTCTCGGCCAGGCCGGTCCACAGGGCGCCGCGACGACCGTCGGCGTACTCGTAGAAGCCGGCGCCCTTGAGCCGCGACGGGCGGCCGATCTCGATCATCTTGTCGACGACCGCGGCGGCCTCCTGGTCCGGGAGCTCGGCACCGGCCGGCAGAGCCGCCTCGGTCGCGACCCGGATCTTCTTCATCAGCTCCATGTTGAGCTCGTCGCTGATCTGCAGCGCGCCGACGGGGTAGCCCGCCTGCGTCGCGCCGCGCTCGATCGACATCGGGTGCACACCCTCGCCGAGCATGGCCAGGCCCTCGTTGATCTGGGTGCCGATCACCCGCGAGGTGTAGAAGCCGCGGCTGTCGTTGACCACGATCGGCGTCTTCTTGATCTGCTGTACGACGTCGTACGCCTTGGCCAGCGCCTCGTCGGACGTCTTCTCACCACGGATGATCTCGACCAGCGGCATCTTGTCGACCGGGCTGAAGAAGTGCAGGCCGATGAAGTCCTCGGGCCGGTCCACCCCGGTCGCGAGCGAGGTGATCGGCAGCGTCGAGGTGTTGGAGCACAGCAGCGCGTCGGGGTTGACGTGCTCGAGGATCTCGCCGAACACCTTGGCCTTCAGCGACGGGTCCTCGAAGACAGCCTCGATGACCAGGTCACAGCCCTTGAGGTCGGCCGGGTTGTCGGTCGGGGTGATCCGGGCGAGCAGCTCGTCGGACTTCTCCTGGGTGAGCTTGCCGCGCGAGATCGCCTTCTCGTTGATCTTGGCCGAGTACGCCTTGCCCTTCTCAGCGTTCTCGAGCGCGACGTCCTTGAGGACGACCTCCATGCCGGCGCGCGCACAGGAGTACGCGATGCCGGCGCCCATCATGCCGGCGCCGAGCACGCCCACCTTGACGGCCTTGTACGGCGGGATCCCCTGCGGCCGCAGCGACCCGGAGTTGATCGCCTGCAGGTCGAAGAAGAACGCCTGGATCATGTTCTTCGAGTTCTGGCCGGTGATCAGCTTGGTGAGGTAGCGCGACTCGATCCGCGACGCGGTGTCGAAGTCGACCTGCGCGCCCTCGACGGCCGCGCTCAGGATCGCCTTCTGCGCCGGGTAGTCGGCCCCCTTGAGCTGCTTGCGCAGCAGCGCCGGGAACATCGGCAGGAACTGCGCGAACTTCGGCGTCTTCGGGTCGCCGCCGGGGATCCGGTAGCCCGCCCGGTCCCACGGGTTCTGGGCGGCCTCGGCGTCGTCCTTGTGCTCGACGAGCCAGGCCCTCGCGGCCGGGACAAGGTCGTCGGGCGAGCCGACGAGCTCGTCGACCAGACCCTTATCCTTGGCGGCCGCAGGCTTGAAGCGGGTGCCCTGCAGCAGGACGTCCATCAGCGCGGACTGGATGCCGAGCATGCGTACGACGCGGGTCACGCCGCCGCCGCCCGGGAGCAGTCCCAGGCTGGCCTCGGGCAGCCCGATCTCGTAGCGGCCGTCGACCGCGATCCGGTGGTTGGCCGCGAGCGCGATCTCGAGGCCGCCACCCAGCGCGGCGCCGTTGATCGCGGCGACCACGGGCCGGGGGTAGGTCTCGAGCCGGCGCAGCGACGCCTTCACGGACTCGACCTCCTCGAAGATCCGCGGGGCGTCGGCCTTGGTGGCCTGCGACATCAGCTTGAGGTCGCCGCCGGCGAAGAAGGTCTTCTTCGCGCTGACGATGAGTACGCCGGTGACGTCGTCGGCCTCGTCGTACAGCCGGTCGACGGCGGTCTTCATCGACGCGGTGTAGAGGGCGTTCATCGTGTTGGCGCTCTGATTGGGGTCGTCGAGCGTGAGCGTGACGATCCCGTCGGCATCGCGGTCGTAGCGGACCGCGGTCTCGGTGGTGGTACTGGTCATCTGTGAGTCCTTATCGGTTTCCGGGCGCTCAGACGAGCTCGACGATGGTGGCGATGCCCATGCCGCCGCCCACGCAGAGCGTGGCGAGGCCGGTGCTCAGGTTGCGGCGCTCGAGCTCGTCGAGCAAGGTGCCGAGGATGATGCAGCCCGTGGCGCCGAGCGGGTGGCCCATCGCGATGGCGCCGCCGTTCACGTTGACGCGGTCGAGGTCCACGCCCAAGTTGCGCGCGGTCTGCATCGGCACCACGGCGAACGCCTCGTTGATCTCGAAGAGGTCGATGTCCTTGGCGTCCATCCCCGCCTTGGCCAGCGCCTTGCGGCAGGCCGGCGTGGGGCCGGTGAGCATGATGGTGGGCTCCGAGCCGATCACCGCCGCGGCACGGATGCGTGCGCGCGGCTTCAAGCCTGCCTTCTTGCCGCCCTCCTGGTTGCCGATGAGCATCAGCGCAGCGCCGTCGACGATGCCGCTGGAATTGCCGGCGTGGTGCACGTGGTTGATGCGCTCGACCGTCGTGTACTTGCGCAGCGCGGTGGCGTCGAAGCCCATCTGGCCGATGGTGATGAAGCTGGCCTCCAGCTTGGCCATCGCCTCGAGGCTGGCGTTGTCGCGGATCGTTTCGTCGCGATCGAGCAGCGCCAGGCCGGCGATGTCTTTCACCGGGATCACCGCGCGCTTGAAGTGCCCTGCAGCACGCGCGGCGCTGGCCTTCTTGTGCGAGTTGAGCGCGAAGGTGTCGACGTCGGTGCGGTTCCAACCCTCCATCGTGGCGATGAGATCGGCGCCGATGCCCTGCGGCACAAAGCCGAGCTTGTCGTTGATGCGCGGGTCCATCGCCCACGCGCCGCCGTCGCTGCCCATCTTCCAGCGGCTCATGCTCTCGACGCCGCCGCCGACCACCAGGTCTTCGAAGCCGCTGGCGCATTTGGCCGCGGCGAGGTTCACCGATTCGAGGCCCGATGCGCAGAAGCGGCTTTGCGTGACGCCGGCGACGCTCTGCGCCCATTCGGCGTCGAGCACCGCGGTGCGCGCGATGTCGGCGCCCTGCTCGCCGATCGGCGTGACGCAGCCGAGCACCACGTCGTCGACCAGGCTGGTGTCGAGCTCGTTGCGGCGCTCCAGCTCCTTGAGCAGCGTGCGCAGCAGCCACACCGGGCTGGCCTGGTGCAAGGCACCGTCTTTCTTGCCCTTGCCGCGCGGCGTGCGCAGGTGGTCGTAGATGTAGGCCTGGATCATTACGAATCCTCGTTGGCCGGCCCTCACATGTAGCGAGA
>DASXRJ010000190.1:0-9495 GCA_036506675.1 Nocardioides sp.
CAAGAGCGAGAAGGTCGAGCTCGAGCCGCCGCCGCACACACCGCTCCCGCAGCGGGTGGAGCAGCTCTCGCTCTCCGGCGACATCACCTACACGCTGCCCGGCAACGATGTGCTCAAGCCCGGTTCCGTGCACAAGGCCAGGTCCAAGGCCAGCGACGACGTGGTCGGGCGACTGACCCAGGTGCTTGACGAGTTCGGCATCGACGCGCAGGTCACCGGCTACACCCGCGGCCCCACCGTCACCCGCTACGAGGTCGAGCTCGGCCCCGCGGTCAAGGTCGAGAAGGTCACGGCGCTCTCGAAGAACATCGCGTACGCCGTCGCCTCGGCCGATGTCCGCATCCTCAGCCCGATCCCCGGGAAGTCCGCGATCGGCATCGAGATCCCCAACCTGGACAAGGAGATCGTCTCCCTCGGCGACGTCCTGCGCTCCAACACCTCCCGAAGCGACCACCACCCGATGGTCGCTGGACTGGGCAAGGACGTGGAGGGCGGCTTCGTCGTCGCGAACCTGGCGAAGATGCCGCACCTGCTGGTCGCCGGCGCCACCGGCTCCGGCAAGTCCAGCTTCATCAACTCGATGATCACCTCGATCCTGATGCGCTCGACGCCCGACGAGGTGCGGATGATCATGGTCGACCCGAAGCGGGTCGAGCTGAACGCCTACGAAGGCGTCCCGCACCTGATCACCCCGATCATCACCAACCCGAAGAAGGCCGCCGAGGCGCTGGCCTGGGTCGTGCGCGAGATGGACATGCGGTACGACGACCTCGCCAACTTCGGGTTCCGGCACGTCGACGACTTCAACAAGGCAGTCCGCTCGGGCAAGCTGCAGGTGCCGGCGGGCAGCGAGCGGGTGCTGACGCCGTACCCCTACCTGTGCGTGGTCGTCGACGAGCTCGCCGACCTGATGATGGTCGCCCCGCGCGACGTCGAGGACGCCGTCGTACGCATCACCCAGCTGGCCCGCGCCGCGGGCATCCACCTGGTGCTGGCCACGCAGCGCCCGTCGGTCGACGTGGTCACCGGCCTGATCAAGGCCAACGTGCCGTCGCGGCTGGCCTTCGCGACCTCGAGCCTCGCCGACAGCCGGGTCATCCTCGACCAGCCGGGCGCGGAGAAGCTGGTCGGCCAGGGTGACGGGCTGTTCCTGCCGATGGGCGCGAGCAAGCCCGCCCGTATCCAGGGCTCGTGGGTCACCGAGGCCGAGATCGCGCAGGTCGTCAAGCACTGCAAGACTCAGCTCGAGCCGACCTACCGCGAGGACGTCACCGCGCCACAGGCGTCCAAGCGCGAGCTCGACGACGACATCGGCGATGACATGGACCTGGTGATCCAGGCGATCGAGCTGGTGGTGTCGACGCAGTTCGGGTCGACCTCGATGCTGCAGCGCAAGCTCCGGGTCGGGTTCGCCAAGGCGGGCCGGCTGATGGACATCCTGGAGAGTCGCGGCGTCGTCGGGCCCAGCGAGGGCTCGAAGGCACGCGACGTACTGGTCAAGCCTGACGAGATCGACGCGGTCATCGTGACGTTGCAGGGGGAGTAGTGAACACAGCAGAGGTCTGGTCGCCGGACGAGCCGTCGCGGGAAGAGCCGGGGGAGGTCCTGTCGGTCGCCCGCGACGCCGTCGAAGTACGCCGCAACGGCGGCCTGGCCGCGCTCCTCGGCGCCGGCGCCTCCACGGTCGCCATCGCCTTCCTGGCCCGGGCGGTCCGCACCGGCTCGGTGCTCGACTGGACGATGGTGGTCGTGCTCGGCCTCCTGGCGGCCGCCTGGCTGCGGGCCCTGGTCGACGCGCGTACGCCGCTGCTGGTCGCCGACAACCAGGGAGTCCGGCTCCGGCTGGGCCGCACCTGGCGTGGGCTTCCGTGGGGAGCCCTCGCCGAGATCGAGCACCGCCCGCGCCGCGGCCTGTTCCGCGACGGCCGGCTGGTGCTCTCGCCCCGCAACCGCACTCGCGCGCTCGCCGAGCTCGACGCCAGCGGGAAGCGGCAGGCGCTGCTGGCCGCCCGGATGTACGGCTCGCCGTTCGCCGTACCGCTCGGCCTCACCACCCGCATCTCCGGCGCCGGGTCGGACCTGACCGCCGCCCTGCGCCAGTTGGCGGACGCCTCCACCTCGGTCGTGGAGATCGCGCCTCCGGCGCCGGCCGAGACCGAAGACGAAGCCGCCTCAGCCTCCGACGAAGCCGACGGGCCGACCGGTGCGCCCGGGCTGCTCGGCGGCCTGCGCCGCGCTATCGAGCTGCCCGCCCGCGTCCGCGACGGCCTGGCAACCCATGGACCCGCCGCCCTGCTGCGCGACCCGCGGCCGCTCGTGGCCCGCGCCATCGGCTCCGTGGCGGCCAGGATCTCGCATCCCAATGTTGACGACACAGTGGACGACGAGCTCGCGCCGGGCGCCGAGGGCGGTGTCGAGGGTGAGGTTTTCGACGGCGCCGCTCCGACCACCGACGCCGACGCCGAGACCGACGTTGAGACCGACGCCGAGGTCGCCTCGCCCGAGGACACCGGGCCGATCGTGGTCAAGCCGCTGGTGGCCAGCGCCACCCCGGCCCCGCTTCGTGAGCCCCGGGCCGGCCGGCGTACCGAGGTCACCCGCGACGTCGTACGGCAGCCGGAGGAGTGGGAGCTCGAAGGCGCGGCCGATCGGCCCGTCGGCCGCGAGCTGCGCAAGCCCGGCAGCGTCAACCTGGTCGAGGACAACACCGCCTGGGGCGACCGGGTCCGCCCGATCGCCCGCGCGGGCGACGCCGTTGCGCCCTTGGTCATCGACGGCTTCGGGGTCGAGCCCGCGGACGACCCGGTCGTCGGCCCCGAGCTGGCCGCTGCCCGGACCCGACTGGGCCTCACCGTCGACCAGCTCGCCGACCGGACCCGGATCCGTCCGCACGTCATCGAGTCGATCGAGGTCGACGACTTCGAGCCCTGCGGGGGCGACTTCTACGCGCGCGGCCACCTGCGGACCCTGGCCCGGGTGCTGGGTCTGAATGCGGCACCGCTGCTCGAGACGTACGACGACCGCTACTCCGACGCGCCGATCAACCCCCGCCGGGTGTTCGAGGCCGAGCTCGCCACCGGGCTGGGCGGCGGCATCCGCTCGGTGCGCGGCGGCCCCAACTGGTCGGTGCTCGTGGGGGTGGTGATGGCGGTAGTGCTGGCCTGGTCGGTGGCCCGGCTGGTGATGGACCAGCCGACCGAGCTCGCCGTACCCGATGTGAACCTGAACGGGTCGCAGGGCCCCGCCCAAGACACCCCGTCGGCCGGCCCGACGGTGCCGGTCACCCTCTCGGCCCTGCTGTCGGTGCACGTCGTGATCCACGACAACCTCGGCAAGGTCATCTACGCGGGGGATCTCGAGGCGGGCACGGAGAAGACGTTCGAGGCGCTGACGCTGCCGGTGTGGGTGAAGACCTCCGACGGAGCGGGCCTGGTCGCGATCGTGAACGGCCACGACCGCGGCGTCCTCGGCGAGCCGGGCATCCCCACCGAGGTCGTGCTCCGCGCGCATCGTCACCGCGCGCGCTAGGTGCTCGACTAGCTGTCTCGGAGCCTCGGGGGAGCGGCCGAGGATCGGTTCGGGGGGCGTTTCGACCCATCCGAACCGCGAAATGGGAAGTTGCAGTGTCCAACTCCACTGTCCGACAGCGTGTGAGGGTGGTGGAAAAGTCGAGCAAGCGACTAGCGTCTCCACCGAACTGCCCCCTCCCACAGACGGGAAGATCGATGGTTGACCGCGATGATGCGTCGTTCTCGACGACGCACCCCGACTACGATCGCGACACGCGATTCGCCTACCGCAACCTGGGCTGGCCGTGGCTGCTCGCGTTGTTGCTCGTTCCGCTGATCCTCGCCGCGCTGCTCGCTGGGCTGCGAGGCGGCAAGATCGAGACGAACCTGCACGACCGGTCCCTGGCGGCCTTGCAGGGCGCCGGAATGTCGGGTGTGAAGGTCGACTTCGACGGTCGCGACGCCACCCTGAAGGCGGGCGCCGGCGCAGCCGGGCGCCGCCTCACGGCTGCGGACCTCGACCAGGCCAAGGGTATCGTCGAGGGTGTCGACGGCGTCCGGGTCGTTGACGTCGACACCGCGGGGCTCAAGGCCGGTGGTACGCCGAGGCGTCAGCAGACGGGTGCGGGTCCCTCCGAGTCGCCCTCGGAGCCGGCCAGGGACTGCACTCCCGCCACTCTGCAGAAGAAGATCAACAAGGTGGTCGGCAAGGACGACATCACCTTCGCGGTCGGCAAGGCCGACCCCGACGCGGCGTCAATGAAGGAGATCGCAGCGGTCGCGAAGCTCCTGGCGCCGTGCACCGACGTCGCGGTCCAGGTCAAGGGCCACACCGACGCCTTCTCGTCACAGAAGGTCCAGCAGCAGAAGTCCCAGGCGCGTGCCGACGCGGTGGTGAAGCTGCTTCAGGACGGGGGCGTGACGGGGAGCATCACCGGCACCGGGGTGGGCTCCTCCGAGCCGGTCGGCGACCCGCACAGCGACTCGGACCGCGACCGCAACCGCTTCGCCGACATCACGGTGCAGTGAAAGGAGAACTGACATGACTTGGCTATTCGCACAACTGTGGTTCCTGCTGCTCGTGGCGTTCTTCCTCGGCTCGATCGTCGCCTGGCTGATCGCGCGGCTGGTCCTGCCCCACGAGGACGCCTTGGAGTCCGAGACCGGAATCGAATCGGAAGGACTTCTGTGATGGGTTGGCTCTTCGGACAAACCTGGCCCTGGCTGGTGCTCGCCTTCCTCCTCGGTGCCGTGATCACGATCCTGCTCACCCTCCGCAAGCTGGAGGTCACCACCGTGCGCACCAGTAGGACGAGCGTCGAGACCGGACTCGCCGCGGCTGCCGGCGCGGGCGCGGGCGCTGTCGGCGCGGGTGCGGGTGCGGGCGCGGCCGGTGCGGGCGCGGCCACCCTGGGCGGCCCCCACACGGATGCGGAGCGCTACTTCGACAAGTCGAACTTCGACAAGTCGTATGACGCCGACTACTCGGCCGACGCGTCGGTGGACTACGAGGCTCCGAGGCACGCCGAGACGGGCGCGGCCGACGTACCGCCGGTGGACGCCGGGCTCGAGGGTGTCGGCACCACCGCGACGCCGCTGGCCGGTGACCTCGGCGAGTCGGACTACTCGGGCGACTTCGACGGCGACGGCGACACGGTGATCCGGCCGCTCCAGGAGGAGCCGGCGACCGACACGTCGTACGACTATGCGGCGCCGGCGCACGAGTCCGAGACCGCCTACGACCCCGACGACACGGCCATCCGGCCCGCTGTGACCGACGAACCGGTCGACGCGGACACCGACTCCGGACTGGCCGCCGAGGAAAGCGTCGATGCGGACGCCGACGCGGGCCTCGACGCCGGTGTCGGCGCGGTGGGCCTCGCCGGGGTCGGCGGCGCCGCCTTCGTCGCCGGCAAGTACGCCGGTTCGGCCACGCCGCCCGAGGACGGCTCGATGCCGGCCGGCTACTCCATCAAGGGCGACGAGGGCTCGATGCTCTACCACACGGAGGAGTCGCCGTACTACGAGCGGACCAGGGCCGAGGTCTGGTTCGACACCGAGTCCAGCGCCGAGGCCGCCGGCTTCACCCGCTGGGACCGGAGCCAGAGCGAGTGGGCGACGGACGAGTCGGCGGACACGGTCGTGCCGACCGACACCGGAGCCGACCTGGGCACGTCGGCCGACGCCGACCTGGGTAGGTCGGCCGACGCCGACCTGGTGAGTGGTGAGATCGAGGGCGACCCGCTGAGCGCACCGCTCGGGTACGCCGACTCCGCGACGACGGAGCCGTCCGCCGACGCGAGCCCCGGCTATGGCACGCCCGACGCTTTCGCGGACGCCACGCTCGAGGGCGCGCACACGGGTCTCGACACGGGCGCGGACGCGGGCCTCGACACCGGCCTCGACACGGGCGCGGACGCGGGCCTCGACGCGGGCTTCGACGCGGGCGCCGACACGGGCTTCGACGCGGGCTTCGACGCGGGCGCCGACACGCGCGCCGACACCGGCTTCGACACGGGCCTCGACACTGGCCCCGACACGGGGGCGGACACGGGTGACACGACCGAGTTCGGCGCGGTCGAGACCCCGGCCGCGGGCGCGGTCGTGCTCGGCCCGTTCTATGGCTCGGCGCAGCCGAACGCCGACGACTCGATGCCGGCGGGCTACCCGATCAAGGGCAACGACGACTCGATGCGCTACCACACCGAGGAGTCGCCCTTCTTCGGGGAGACGAAGGCGGAGATCTGGTTCGACAGCGAGGAGAACGCCCGGATGGCAGGCTTCACCCGATGGGACCAGCACAGCGCCGCGTTCGAGGAGCCGGAGACCTTCGTGAGCGTGCCGGAGGGGCAGTTCGGTCCCGGCTCGGCCGACCCGCTGGAGGACGGCGCGGCGCCCGCAGGCTTCACCATCAAGGGCAACGCCGACTCGATGCTCTACCACACCGAGGAGTCGCCGTACTACGGGCGGACCGGGGCCGACGTCTGGTTCAACACCGAGGACGCCGCCCGGGCCGCGGGCTTCGTCCGCTGGGACGAGACCTGACGGTCACTCACCGCCACGGCGGATCCCCGGCTGGCGGCCGGGAATCCGCCGTTTGGCGCTCCGTGCGCGATAATCGGCGACGATCATGACGACAACCGATATCTCCGACCACGACACCAGCCCGGCCAACCAACAGGCCAACCAGCAGGGCACGGCGCTGTCCGTGGCACTCGTGACCCTGGGCTGCGCCCGCAACGAGGTCGACTCCGAGGAGCTCGCCGGGCGACTCGAGGCGGGCGGGTTCCGGCTCGTCGGCGACCCCGAGGACGCCGACACCGTCGTGGTCAACACCTGCGGTTTCGTCGAGGCCGCCAAGAAGGACTCCGTCGACACGCTGCTCGAGGCCGCCGACCTCAAGGAGTCAGCCGGCAAGGGTGGCCGGACCAAGGCCGTGGTCGCGGTCGGGTGCCTGGCGGAGCGGTACGGCAAGGACCTGGCCAGCTCGCTGCCCGAGGCGGACGCCGTACTCGGGTTCGACGACTATCCCGACATCGCCGCCCGGCTGCGCTCGATCGTCGCCGGCGAGGCGCACCACCCGCACACCCCGCAGGACCGCCGCAAGCTGCTGGCGATCACCCCGGTCGAGCGCGACGCCTCCGCGGTGAGCGTGCCCGGGCACGCCAGTGAGATCGGCGCGGGCGCTCCGGCGACCGGTCCCCGAGCGGTACGACGCCGGCTCGACGGCGGCCCGATGGCGCCGCTCAAGCTGGCCAGCGGCTGCGACCGGCGCTGCTCGTTCTGCGCGATCCCGAGCTTCCGCGGCTCCTTCGTCAGCCGCCGCCCGTCCGACGTGCTGGCCGAGGCCCGCTGGCTGGCCGGCGAGGGCGTGCGCGAGCTGTTCCTGGTGAGTGAGAACTCCACGTCGTACGGCAAGGACCTCGGCGACCTCCGCCTCCTGGAGACCCTGCTGCCTGAGCTGGCCGCGATCGACGGCGTCGACCGGGTGCGGGTCTCCTACCTGCAGCCGGCCGAGACCCGGCCGGGGTTGATCGAGGCGATCGCGAGTACACCGGGCGTGGTGCCCTACTTCGACCTCTCCTTCCAGCACGCCAGCGCGAGCGTACTGCGCCGGATGCGCCGGTTCGGCGACCCCGAGAGCTTCCTCGACCTGCTGACCCGGATCCGCGACCTGGCGCCCGAGGCCGGCGTGCGCTCCAACGTCATCGTCGGGTTCCCGGGCGAGACCGCGGACGACCTGCAGACCCTGTGCGACTTCCTCGAGGCCGCCCGGCTGGACGTCACCGGAGTCTTCGGCTACTCCGACGAGGACGGCACCGAGGCCGCGTCGTACGACGGCAAGCTGGACGACGACGAGATCCGGGAGCGCACCGAGCACGTGCAGGCCCTGGTCGAGGAGCTCAATGCCCAGCGCGCCGAGGAGCGGATCGGCGAGACCATGAGCGTACTCGTCGAGTCGACGGCCGACGGCGTCGTCGAGGGACGCGCCGCCCACCAGGGTCCCGAGGTCGACGGGACCACTTCGATCGAGGGCGCCCACGGTTGCGTGGTCGGCGACGTGGTGACCGCGGTCGTGACCGGCACCGACGGCGTCGATCTCGTCGCTCGGATCGTCAGTGAGGCAAACGACCCGACAGGAGTCGACGGATGAGCGGCACCGAAGGCAAGGTCAGCAACCTCAACGTGCCCAACGTGCTGACCGCGCTGCGGATCCTGATGGTGCCGTTCTTCGGCTACGCGCTGCTGCAGGACGGCGGCGACTCCATCGCCTGGCGGTGCGTCGCGTGGGCGATCTTCGTGGTCGCGATGATCACCGACAAGATCGACGGCGACCTGGCCCGCAAGCACAACCTGGTCACCGACTTCGGCAAGATCGCGGACCCGATCGCCGACAAGGCGATCACCGGCATGGCGTTCGTCGGGCTCTCGCTCGTCGGCGACATCTGGTGGTGGGTCACCATCCTGGTGCTGCTGCGCGAGTGGAGCGTGACGCTGTTGCGGTTGTCGGTGCTCAAGTCGATCGTGATCGCGGCGGCGTGGAGCGGGAAGGTCAAGACGGTGCTGCAGGCGTTCGCGCTGGGCTTCCTCTGCCTGCCGTTGCGGCAGGTCGACGGCTGGCTCGACGTACCCGGGCGGATCCTGTTCTACGCCTCCGAGCTGTGCCTTGCCGCGGCCGTGGCGATGACGATGTGGTCGGGGTACGAGTTCTTCCGCGACGTCTGGCGCCAGCGCGCGTCGCTGCGCCACTAGGGCGAAACTTCCTAAATCTGCGCCTTCGGATCGTCGCATTTCGTTCACCTGGGTTCTGCTCCAGGGGGCCGATATCGGGCTAGTGTGCAGCGGTGCCCTGGGCTCATCCGGCCCGGGCGCGCGCGGGCCGTCATCCATCGGCCCGACGAGGGGGAGCCGGGCTCGGAGGGTTGCCTCTCGCGGCAGCCAACACCGAGAACGCGGAGAACCCATGTATGTTGCGCGCACCCGCAGCCCTGGCCCCAAAACAGCTGGCCTCAAAACAGCCGGCCTCATAGCCGCCGGCGTCACTGCAGCCGGCCTGAGCCTGGCCATCGTTGCTACCGGGGCCACGTCCCTTCCGGCCGGCGCCAGTCCCGCCGGTACCGGCCTGGTCATCAGCGAGGTGTACGGCGGCGGTGGCAACACCGGCGCGCCCTACACCAACGACTTCATCGAGCTCTACAACCCGACCGACGCGGCGGTCTCGGTCGGCGGCTGGTCGGTGCAGTACCGCAGTGCCACCGGCACCTCGGCCCAGGTCACCAGCCTGACCGGCTCGGTCCCAGCGCACGGGCACTACCTGGTGCAGGAGGCCGCGGGCAGCACTGCCAGCGCCGCCCTGCCGACCCCCGACGCGACCGGCAACATCAGCATGTCGGGCAGCAACGGCGTCGTGCTGCTGGTGCCGAGCACCACGGCCTTCACGGCGACCGGGAACCTGGCCGGCAACCCCGGTCTGCTGGACATGGTC
>DASXRJ010000191.1:0-20981 GCA_036506675.1 Nocardioides sp.
GCCACCAGCCACACTCGCGAGTCCTTCCCGCACGACCTCGGGCAGCTCAAGCGCAAGCTCATCGAGAACAAGGCGCTCGGCGGCACCGCCGCGGTGATCGTCGAGCCGCTCGGCCCGGAGTCGGGTACCCGTCCGGTTCCCCGCGACTTCAACGCGAAGGTCCGTGAGCTGTGCGACGAGTTCGGCGCCCTGCTGATCTTCGACGAGGTGGTCACCGGCTTCCGGGTCGGCATGGGGGGCGCCGCCGGGTACTTCGGCGTCACCCCCGATCTCACCGTTCTCGGCAAGGCCGTGTCGGGCGGCTACCCGATGGCCGGTGGCGTTGGTGGTGGCGAGGCCGTGATGGCCACCTTCGGATCGGGCCTCGACGGCAAGTCCGGAGCCCACATCCAGGTCGGCGGAACGCTGTCGGCGAACCCGCTGTCCAGCGCGGCCGGCTACTTCGCGATCGAGGAGATGGCCCGCACCAACGCCCCCGTCATCGCCGGCCGCGCCGGCGACCGTCTCACCCGTGGGCTGCAGCGGCTGATCGACAAGTACGGCCTGCCGTACGTCGCCTACAACCAGGGCTCGATCGTGCACCTGGAGTGCAGCGGCGTGATGCTGCTCGACATGCGCAACCCGCTGAAGCTGCTCAAGCAGAACAAGCCACGCAAGAAGCTGATGGAGCACATGGGGGCGGCGTACGCCGCGCACGGCATCATCACGCTGGCCGGCTCGCGGATGTACACCTCGATGGCGACCACCGACGAGGTCATCGATGACGCGCTCGCCCGGTTCGACCAGGTCTTCGCACAGGTCGAAGGGGTCTGAGCCAGTGTCCCGCCAAGGGACCGGCCGCAGCCGGTGGCTCGTCCTGGCCGCCTTCGGGTCCCTGGTGACCGCGACCCAGGTGCTCTGGCTGACGTTCGCGCCGATCACCCCACAGGCCCACGACGCCCTCGGCGTCTCCGAGGGGGCGATCGGCGACCTCGCCGTGATCAACCCGCTGATGTACGTGCTGCTCGCGATCCCGACCGGCCGGTGGATGGACCGGCGGTTCGGCTCGGCCCTGACGGCCGGTGCCCTCCTCACCGCGTCCGGAGCGCTGTTGCGGGTCGTCGAGCCCTCGTCGTACGGCTGGGTGTTCGCCGGGCAGCTCGTCATGTCCATGGGCCAGCCGCTCGTGCTCAACGCCAGCACGAAGGTGGCCGCCCGGTACTTCCCGCCCAACGAGCGCACCGCGGCGATCTCGGTGGCGAGCGCCGCCCAGTTCGTCGGCATCCTCACGGCCGCCCTGACCGGCAGCGTCCTCATGGACGCCGGTGGGTTACCGCTCGTCCTCGCGTTGCACGCGGTGTTCGCGGTGGCCGCGGCGGTGGCCGTCGTGGTCGTGCTTCGCGTACCGCCGGCGTTCGCCGCCGACGCTCCCCGCACTCCGTCGCTGGGCTGGTTGCGCCACGACCCGCTGATGTGGCGGCTCGCCGGTCTGCTGTTCATCGGTGTAGGCGTGTTCAACGCCGTGGCGACCTGGCTCGACACGATCCTCGTCGACCTCGACCATCCGGGCGTCGCCGGGACGCTCATCGCGATCATGACGGTGGCCGGAATCGGCGGCGCCGCCGTGCTGCCGGGACTTGCGGCCCGCCGCGACCTCCGGCGCGAGGTCCTGCTGGTCACGACCCTGACCACGGCCGCGGCCTTCGTCGCGATCGCCCTGGTGCACGACGTCGTGTTCACCGGAGTGGTCCTGGCGGTCGAGGGGTTCGTACTCCTCGCCGGCCTGCCGGTGGCGCTGGACTGGTCCGAGCTCGAGTCCGGGCCCGACCGCGCCGGTACGTCGACCGGATTCCTGCTGCTGGCCGGCAACCTCGGCGGGGTCGTGCTCGTGCTGGTGGTGCAGGGTCTGATCGGCAACCCCTACCTGGCCCTCGCCGCGATGTCGGCGCTGGCGATACCGGGAGTGTTCCTCGCCGCCCGCCTGCCCGCCCACGCGCGCTCCCACGTCGACGACGACCGCCCACGACCGAAAGGCCTGTCGGCATGAGCCGAAACCGCTCGAAGACTGCATCCTCGAAAGCTCCCGTCCTCGTCACCGGCGGCAGCGGCTTCGTCGCCAGCCACCTGGTGCAGCAGCTGCTCGACCGCGGTTACACGGTGCGGGCGAGCGTCCGCGACCTCACCAAGGCAGAGAAGGTCGAGCCGCTGCGTCGGCTGGCGGCGGACAGCGCCGGATCACTGGAGCTCTTCGAGGCCGACCTGCTGCGCCCGCACGCCTTCGACGAGGCCATGGCGGGTTGTCGGGTCGTGTTCCATGTCGCCTCTCCGTTCCTGCTGCCCGAACAGATCCGCGACCCGCGCCGCGACGTGCTGGACCCCGCGCTGGGCGGCACCCGCAACGTTCTGGAGAGCATCGGCCGGACGCCCGAGGTCGAGCGACTGGTCCTCACCTCGACGGTCGGCGCGATCTTCGGTGACTACGTCGACGTACATGAGATGAAGGACGGGAAGCTCACCGAGAGCTACTTCAACACGACCAGCACGCTGGACAACAACCCGTACCACTACGCGAAGACGGTCGCCGAGCTCGAGGCCTGGAGAGCCGAGCGCGAGCAGGACCGCTGGAGCCTGGTGACGATCAACCCCGGCCTGGTGCTCGGCCCCTCGCTCGGCACCGCGTCGAACTCCGGCAGCCTGTTCCTCATGAACGAGCTGATGAGCGGCTACTTCTTCTACGGTGCCCCGAACTTCAGCTTCACCTTCGTCGACGTCCGCGACGTCGCGGCCGCGCACATCCGGGCCGCCGAACTGGAGTCGGCGTCCGGTCGCTACATCCTGGCTCGGCCGGAGATGGTCTCGATGCGGCGGATGTCCCGGATCATCCGCTCCCGGCACCGGAGCCGGCTCGGGCTGCCGCGCCACGGCGTACCCGACGCGGCAGTGCGTGTCCTCGGACCGCGCTTCGGCCTGACCCAGGACTACATCAGAAAGCACCTCGGCATCCGCTTCGCCGTGGACAACCGGCGCAGCGTCGAGGAGCTGGGCATCACCTATCGCCCGGTGGAGGAGACCGTCCTCGATCACTACGAGTCCTGGCGTGAACAGCGCCGGACGAGGAAGACCCACGCGTGACCACCGGACAGCGGGAGCGGTACGTCCTCGGGGTGGACCTCGGCACCGGCGGCCCGAAGGTGGCCCTCGCGACCGTCGGCGGCGACCTGCTCGACCACGAGGCCGAGAAGGTCGACCTGATCCTGCTGCCGGACGCCGGCGCCGAACAGGATCCGGACGCCTGGTGGCGCGCCATCGTGACGGCGACCCGACGGCTGCTCGAGCGGAGTCCGGTGCCGGCCGACGACATCGCCGCGATCTGCATGAGCAGTCAGTGGGGCGGCGTCGTACCGGTCGACGAGCGCGGCCGGCACCTGCACAACGCCGTGATCTGGATGGACGGGCGCGGAGCTGCGTACTCCCGGACCCTGACGTCAGGAGGGGTCACGGTGCCGGGAGCCGGGTACAACGCGCGTGGCCTGCGCGAGTGGCTCACCAAGACCGGTGGCGCCCCGTCCCGAAGCGGGAAGGACCCGGTCGGCCAGACCCAGTGGCTGCGCCACGAGCGGCCGGACGTGTACGCCGCGGCGGCGTACCTGCTCGACGTCCCGGAGTACCTGACGATGCGGCTCACCGGCAGGGCGGCCGCCGGCTTCGACACCGCGACCCTGCGTTGGTGCAGCGACAACCGCGACCCGTCCGCGGTTCACTGGGATGCGGCGCTGGCCCGGCGTTGCGGGATGGACGTCGGGAAGCTACCCGAGCTGGTGCGGCCGGCGAGCGTCGTCGGGACGCTGCTTCCCGAGGTCGCCGCCGAGCTCGGCCTGTCCCCTCTGGTGCAGGTGGTCGCCGGCACCGGCGACACCACCGCGGCGGCGGTCGGGGCCGGCACCGTCGAGGACTACGCCGGCCATCTCTACATCGGGACGTCGGCCTGGCTCAGCGCGCACGTCCCCTTCAAGCGCACCGACGTCCGCCGCAACGTCGCGTCGCTGCCGGCCGTCGTCCCGGACCGCTACTGGATCGCCACCGTGCAGGACGTCGCCGGAAAGGCGATCGACTGGCTGATCGACCACGTCGTCTACCCCGACGACGGGATGCTCGACGCGCGTCCGGCTCCCGAGGACGCGCTGGAGCGGCTCAACGCGCTCGCGATGTCCGCGCCGCCCGGCAGCAACGGCGTCGTGTTCACGCCCTGGCTCAACGGGGAGCGCACTCCTGTCGACGACCCCTACGTGCGCGGCGGCTGGTTCAACGTGTCGCTCAGCACCACCCGGGCCGATCTCGCGCGCAGCGTGTTCGAAGGTATCGCGCTCAACGCCCGCTGGATGAAGGACGCGGTCGAACGGTTCGTACGCCGCGAGCGGCCGGACGGCTTCCAGGAGCTCACCTTCATCGGCGGAGGAGCCCGGTCCGCGCTGTGGTGCCAGACGCTCGCTGACGTGCTCGGCTGCACGATCCTGCAGGCCGAGGAGCCCGTCCTTGCGAATGCGCGCGGCGCCGCCCTGATCGCGGCGGTCGGCATCGGCGAGCTGGCCTGGGCCGACATCCCCAGCCGGGTGCACATCGCCGAGTCCTACCACCCGGATCCCGAGCGTCGGGCCGTATACGACCGGCAGTACCGCACGTTCACGGCGCTGTACCGCCGGAACAGGCGGACCTACGCGCGCCACAACCGACCGTCCCACTGAGGACGCCGAGCCTCACGCACCCGGGTGGTACGGGTGGGCGGCACCGTGCCCCTCAGGTGCCCCCGCGCGCCAGAGCGCGGCCGGCGTACTCACGAAACGACCGTCAGCGCAGGCGGCGTACGGGGAAGCTCATCGGCGGGAACGCGATCGACTCCTGGGCGGCCACGAGCGCGATCTCGGTGGTGCCGGCCTCGAGGGTCTTCTGCAGGATCGCGAACACGCTCGACGTGGTCGCGGCCAGCGCTTCCGGGGGCGAGCCGGTCGCCGTGAGATGGGCGAGATAGAGCGCGGCCGTGACGTCGCCGCAGCCGTTGACGGTGATCGGGAGCAGTGGCGTGGTGACCGCCCAGGCGCCCTCGTCGGAGATCGCGAGTACGTCGAGGTGGTCGGCCGGCGTCGAGTCGTGTACGACGCTGGTGACCAGCAGGTGCCGCGGCCCGGTCCGGCGTATGACGTCCGCCGCGGCCAGCACCTCGTCGAGCGTGCCGGTCGAGGTGCCGGCCAGGAAGTCGAGCTCGAAGTGGTTGGGCGTCGCGATGTCGGCCTTCGGCACCACGTGGTCGCGCATGAACTCGGGGATCCCCGGCCGCACGAACATCCCGCGCCCCACGTCGCCCATCACCGGGTCGCAGCAGTAGACCGCCCGGGGGTTGAGGCCCTTGACCCTCGCGACCGTGTCGAGCACGACCGCGCCGACGTCTTCGGCACCCTGATAGCCACTGAGTACGGCGTCCGCCTCGCCCAGCACGCCACGCTCGCCGATCCCGGCGATCACGTCCGCCACATCGGTCGCGGCGAGGAGCGGCCCGCGCCACGCGCCGTACCCGGTGTGGTTGGAGAAATGCACCGTCAGCACCGGCCAGACCTCGTGGCCCAGACGCTGCAAGGGGAAGACGGCCGCGGAGTTGCCGACGTGGCCGTAGGCCACCGACGACTGGATGGACAGGATCCTCATCCCGTCATCCTGCCCCCGGGCGCAAGGTCAACCGTTGACCTTGGAGATCACGGACTCGGCGAACCGCTCGAGGTGCTCGACCTTCTTCGCCAGCGGTTCGGTGTCGGGCCCCTTGATGTAAGGCACCCGGAAGCCGACGATGCAGTCGGTGATCCCGCGGTCCTCGAGGCGGCGCGCGCCGTCGACGGTGAAGGCGTCGTACGAGATCACGTGCAGCTCGAAGGGCCGGTCGGCCACCCCCTCCGCGTCGCGGATCTTGGCGATCTTGTCGAGCAGCAGGTCGAGCTCCGCGGCCTCGCCGCCGGCGTGCATCCACCCGTCACCCTTGAGTACGGCGCGGCGCAGCGCGGCGTCGCTGTGCCCCCCGACGAGCAGCGGGACCGGTTGGGACGGCGCCGGTGTCATCTTGGTGGCGGCGATGTCGTAGAACTCGCCGTGATACTCGAAGTACTCGCCGCTCATCAGCCCGCGCAGGATGTCGATCTGCTCGTCCATCCGCTTGCCCCGGCGCGCCCACGGCACTCCCATCAGCGCGAAGTCCTCCGGCCACGGGGAGAGCCCGATGCCGAGCCCGAGCCGGTTGTTCGACAGGAACGCGACCGACATCGCCTGCTTGGCCACCAGCGCCGGCGGCCGGACGGCCAGCTTGAGCACGAACGGCAGGAACCGGATCTTCGAGGTCACGCTCGACATCGCGGCGGCCAGGGTGAAGGTCTCGATGAACGCCTTGTCCTCGAGGAACTCGCGGTCGCCGGCCTCCGTGTAGGGGTAGCGGGAGTCGGACTCGCGCGGATAGGCCAGCGAGTCGGCCAGGGTGATCGAGTCGTAGCCGGCCCGCTCGGCCGCTTGCGCCAGCGGCAGGTAGTACGACGGGTCGGTGAGGGCTTCGGCGTACGTGAACCTCATGAGCCGACTCTAGAACAGGTTCTAGGTTCCGGATAGCCTCAATACATGGAACTACCCGACCACATCATCTGGAACGCGCCCAACGGCGACCACCCGGCCCGGAGGGCATCGCAGCGGTCCTACGCCGCCGTCGGCACCGGAGTGCTCGAGGAGTGGCTGAAGGTGTATGCCGAGGACGCCGTCATCGAGGACCCGGTCGGGCCGTCGTGGTTCGACCCTGAGGGCAAGGGCCACCACGGTCATGAGGGCATCAGCGCCTTCTGGGACAAGGCGATCGCGCCGATCGAGCGGTTCACGTTCCACATCCACGACTCGCACGCCAACGGGAACACCTGTGCGAACGTCGGCACCATCACCACTCGCTTCGCCGACGGCACGGTGGTCGACACCGACCTGGTGATGGTCTACACGATCAACGAGGACGGCCTCGTGCAGTCGATGCGCGCCTACTGGGAGCCCGACCGCGCGATGGCGACGGCCCGCCAGGAGTGATCAGGCCACCTGAAGCGACCGCTTCGACAGCCCCATCCAGAAGCCGTCGAAGACCTGGAGACCGGGCTCACCCGGATCGGTGGCGGCGCCGAGGGTGATGAACAGCGGCGTGTAGTGCTCGACGGTCGGGTGGGCGTAGGGCATGCCCGGCGCCAAGCTCTGGTACGCCGCCAGCGCGTCGACGTCGCCGCGGGCGAGCGCGTCGGCTGCCCAGGCGTCGAAGTCGGACGACCAGCCGGGCGCCTTGGCGTCGATGCTCCAGTCGGTCAGGAACGGCAGTCCGTGGGTCAGGAAGCCCGACCCGATGATCAGCACGCCCTCGTCGCGCAGCGGCCGGAGCCGGGTGCCGAGCTCGAGCAGCCTGACCGGGTCCTGGGTCGGCAGCGAGAGCTGGAGCACCGGGATGTCGGCCTCGGGGTACATGATCTTCAGCGGCACCCACGCCCCGTGGTCCAAGCCGCGCGAGGCGTGCTGGTGCACCGGCTCGGTGTCCGGCATCATCGCCGCCACCCGGGCCGCGAGGGCGGTCGCGTCGGGCGTCTCGTAGGTCATCGCGTAGTACTTCGGCGCGAACCCGCCGAAGTCGTAGACCAGCGGAGCCCCGCTCGCGCTGAGGCTGATCGGCGCCGACTCCCAGTGCGCGCTGACGATCAGGATCGCCTTCGGTCGGGGCAGGTCGCCGGCCCAGGCGGCCAGCTGGCCCGACCACACCGGGTCGTCGAGCAGCGGCGGAGCGCCGTGGCCGATGTAGAGCGCGGGGATGCGGGAGTCGGACATGTCGCAAGAGTACTCACGATGTACTTGAAGATTCAACTACGCGAGCGAGCCGGGAGAGCCGCTCCAGCTCCGCGGCCGCCCCCAGCGCGATCAGGACCGTGCCGGGCGGGAGCACCAGGTCGTCGGGTGGGTTCGGCACCAGATCGTCACCGGGCCCGCGTCGTACTGCCAGGACGAGCGCGCCGGTGCGCTCCCGCAGCCGCGACGACCCGAGCGGCCGGTCGGCCAGGGCCGAGCCCGCGGCGATCGGTACCTGCTGGATCCGCCAGTCGAGGGTGTCGTCGTGGATGACCACGTCGAGGAACTCCGCGACGTCCGGCTGGAGCGCGAAGACCGCCAGCCGGCGCCCGCCGATCAGCTGAGGATTGACCGCGCGCGAGGCTCCGGCGAGCTCGAGCTTGGCCTTCGACTCGGTGGTCCGGGCCCGGGCCACGATCACGACGTCGGGGCGCAGGGCGCGGGCCGACAGGGTGGCGTAGACGGTGTCGGCGTCGCTGTCCAGCGCGACCACGACCGCCCGGGCTCGCGCGATGCCGGCCTCCTCGAGTACGGCGTCGTCGGTGACGTCGCCGACCAGATGGGGTACGCCGCGGTCGAGTCCCTCCAGTCGCTGCGGGTTGCTGTCGACGACGACCAGCTGGTTACCGCCGGCGTACAGGAACTCGGCGGCCGCCCGGCCGACCCGGCCGTGCCCGCAGACGATCACGTGGTCGCTCAGACCTGCGATCCGGTGGTCCATGCGTCGCCTTTCCAGGTCGCGGCGGAGGTGGCCCTCGGTGACCGCCTCGACGAGTACGCCGAGGTTGTAGAGCACCGTCCCGACCCCCACCACGATCAGCACCGTCGTGAACACCATGCCCGCGGGCGTCAGCGGCTGGACCTCCCGGAAGCCGACCGTCGAGACCGTGGTCACGGTCTGGTAAGCCGCCTCCAGCGGGTCGAACCCGAGCAGCAGGTAGCCGACCGTGCCGAACACCGTGACCGCAGCCAGCGCCGCCACGGCAACCTCGATCCGGCGGATGCTGCCCACGAACCCGACGCTACGTCCACCGGTCCCTCGCGCTGATGGGCCGAAGGTCTCGCCGCGCCTGGCCGATCGTCACCACTAGCCCGCGCTTCGAGCGTGGCGTGGTGTGGTGTGTCCTGGTGTGACGGGACGGACGCGGGGTTCACCAGCACGCCCGCCCCGCCGTCTTAGGGCTCGTGATCCATCACGAGAACCTGCGCGCCGGAGGCGCGCCGGAGGAAGGCGTCGAGGCAGGGCCCGTGCCCGAGGACGACGAGGTGCTCGAGAGTGGGTACGGCGATCGCTCGGCCCCGATGCCGCTTCACGGCCTCGATGAGCGCGTCGAATCCCGACGGCGCGGTGTGCGCCTGGTCGACGTACACCGCGGCCAGGCGGTAGCCCTCCCTGGTCGCGAAGGCGTCGAACCGAGCACCGATGTCGGCGGGTCGTACGCCGGCCGCCAGCGCCCGCACTCGCACGTAGCCGAACAGCAGCGGCTTGGCGGGGCCGCTCACGGCGCGGGCCTCTCCGGGTCGGCCGGTCTTCCGAGTGCGCGTGGCATGACGTCCAGGCTGGCTCCGGCCCGGCGTGTCGAGAAGATGACAGGGGGTGACTCCCGGTGACTCCCGGCGGGTTATCCGTTTGATCCCGGCGACTCAGAGCGCCGCTTCGGCACGCACTGATCCCGGGCCCGGCGAAGGGGTTGCTAGGGCAGGGCCCACTCGACCGGCGTACCGCCCTGCTCGACCAGCAGCCGGTTGACCCGGCTGAACGGCCGCGACCCGAAGAAGCCGCGGGACGCCGAAAGCGGTGACGGGTGCGCCGACTCGACCCACGGCACGTCGCCGAGCAGCGGCTTGAGGGACTGCGCGTCGCGGCCCCACAGGATCGCGGCGCGGGGACCGCCGCGGGCCACGAAGGCGCGGATCGCCTGCTCGGTCAGCGTCTCCCAACCGCGGCCGCGATGTGACGCCGCCTCGCCCGGCCGGACGGTGAGCACCCTGTTGAGGAGCATCACGCCCTGGTCGGCCCAGGCGGTCAGGTCTCCGTGGGCGGCCGGCGGGATGCCGAGGTCGGTGGAGAGCTCCTGGTAGATGTTGGCGAGCGACCGCGGGATCGGGCGTACGTCGGGCGCCACCGCGAAGCTCAGCCCGATCGGATGGCCGGGCGTCGGGTAGGGATCCTGACCGACGACCAGCACCTTGACCGCCGACAGCGGGCGTTGGAAGGCCCGCATGATGTGGTCGCCGGCCGGCAGATATGACCGTCCCGCCGCCAGCTCCTCACGCAGGAACCTCCCCATCGCAGCCAGCTGGTCCTCCACCGGTTGCAGCGCGTCGGCCCAGTCCGCAGCCACCAGCTTCTTGTCCACGAGTCCCGCGAGTGCCGACATGTTGGACATTGTTGCGCGTGGGGAAGGTGGGTGACAGTTTCCCCGGATATCCGGGGAAACTGACGGTTGTCAGGGGATGTGGCGCATCCACAGACTGGATTCACCCGAACAACGCGGTTCATTGGTTGAGCGCTCTTCAACCGATCAGATGCGTTGTCCTTGCTCGGTCAGCGCCGATTGGGCCGGCAGCTCAACCCAGCCGGTCATTGGTGGTTCGTCGGCTCGTGGCGCCGGAGACCCGCCATTGTCGGGCTGGTGGGTCTGCCGCGTCCACGAGTACGCCGCCCCTGCGACAGCCCGCGGCTCGGCCCCGATGTCGTCGAATCCCGGCTCTTCACCTGCACGATTCGCTGCAGTTCGCCGAGCCAACAGCGGCGACCAGGCGGGGAACGCGGCCGGTGGATCGCGAACTGCAGCGAATCGTGTCGTCGATCTCACCGATTCTGGCCGGCGGACCAGGGCGTCGTAGATCGCGACGCGAGGCGGCGGCACCGCACCCGCCGCAGCGGCCAGGGCGGCCTCCCGACGCTGGAGGCTCGCCGGCTCGTGGCGCCGGAGACCCGCCACCGTCGACCGACGGAGCAGTGCCCCAGTCAGCCCTGGGCGACCACGTCCGGGTACACCCGGTTCTCCACAGGCCGCCAACCAACCACGCTCGGGCCGCGTCAGAACGGCAAGAGACAACCGGCAACGCAACCGATACGGGGGAAGGTCATGGGTCAACGAGTTCTCGCCAGCCTGCTGCTGGTCGCGATCGCGCCACTACTACTTGTCGTGGCGGCGCTGGTGCTGCTGCTCGACGGACGGCCGGTGGTCTTCCGCCAACACCGGCTGGGTCGCGACAAGGTGCCGTTCGAGATCCTCAAGCTCCGCACCATGGCCGGCGGCGAGATCACCCGGCTCGGCGGCGTACTCCGCAGGACCGGGATCGACGAGCTGCCGCAGCTCGTCAACATCGCCCGCGGTGACATGCGGTTCATCGGCCCCCGCCCGCTCACGTCGTACGACGTGGAGCGCCTCGGCTGGGCCGGCCCCGAGTACGCCGACCGCTGGCTGGTCAGTCCCGGGCTCACCGGCTACGCGCAGTTCGCGCCGGTCTGCGACAAGGAGCTCAGCCACCGGCTCGACGACTTCTACGCACGCGAGCGCACCCTCTGGCTCGACGTGAAGATCACCGCCGCGTCGGCCGCCGTACTCGTGCTCGGCAAGCGCCGCGTGAAGGGGCTGATGTTCCGATGAAGGTGATGGTCAACGGCGTCGGCAACATCGGCACCACGCTCCTCCAGGTGCTCGCCGCTCACCGCGACACCCTCGGCATCACCGAGGTCTACGCGCGCAAGAACACCGTCCGTCCCTGGGACGTCGCCGGCCTGGAGCTGCTCAAGAACCTCGACGTGACCGTGGTCGCCGACGACTACCCCGGCCAGGTCCGCTTCGATGAGGTCGCCGACCAGGTCGGCTACGTCTTCGACACCACCGCGGCCGGCGGCGCCCGCCGCAACCGTCCGACGTACGACGCGATGCCGGCCCTGGTCGGCGCCTCCGGCCAGGGCACCGAGACCGGCTTCGGTACGCCGTACGCGCTCGGCCTCGGCGTCGACGTCAGCCGCGACCGCTATGTGCACGTCGTCTCGTGCAGCACCCACGCCGCGCTGTGCGTGCTGCGCACCATCTCCGGGGGCCGGCTCGACGACATCGTGAGCGCCGACCTCGTCAACGTCAGACGGTCCGAGGACATCGGCAACCACGAGCGGCTGGTCGGCGGAAACGTGCTGGCCCGGCACCTCGACCCGGTACTCGGCACCCACCACGCGATCGACGCCGACAGCGTCCTGCGGGTCCTCGGCCGGGAGGTGCCGATGCAGTCGTCGGACATCACCACGCCGAGCCAGTTCCTGCACAGCACGCGCTTCTCGATCCGGCTCACCGACGCGATCGGCGAGGACGAGGTGCGGGCCCGCGTCGACTCCGCGCCGTACGTCGCGACGACGACGATGTTCGACTCCAACAAGGTCTTCGAGACCGGTCGTCGCTTCGGGTTCGCCGGCCGGCTCTACGCCCAGGCGATCTTCGTGCCGGGCAACCTGCTGGTGAAGGGCGACACGGTGAGCGGCTGGGCGTTCGTTCCACAGGAAGGCAACACCGTGCTATCCACGGTGTCTGCCTTCCTGCAGTCGACCCACCCCGAGCCGCGGGTCGCGATCGACGCGTTGACAGAACGGCTGATGATCAGGTCGCTCTGAGGTGCTTGACCACCTCGGCCGCGCGCCCCGGTCGGCGACGACGCTGCCCGGGGGGCCGGTCCAGTACGTCGACGCGGTGTCGGCCCGGCGCCGCCGCCAACGAGGGCGGCGGATCGCCGGGCCGGAATCGTTCATCGCGACGCTGCTCGTGACGACCACCGGGCCGCCGCGGGTCACACCTTCGAGGGTCGGGCCCGTCGCGATGGGCGAGGAGACGAGAGCGCTGTCGACGTACCCGTGTCGGCAGAGCCGGTTTGGGTACTTCGAGCCTCCGTCCATCGAGGAGTCCAACGAGGGATACGGGGGCCGGGTTACTGAACCCTGGGGACCGGATTAGACCGGTCTCACCGCCCGGGCCGACGGCTGCCCGTCGTGGCTCAGGTGGCTAACCCGCGCGAGGACTTGGACCCGTAGCGACGCTGCGGGTTGGAGCCGATCTGGCTGCGCGCGGGGCGGGTGGGGCCTTCGGTCTTGCGGGCCGGCTCGGCGCGCTCCTCCGGGGTCGACCACTGCGCGACCCACTCGTCCATGGTCACCCAGGTCGTACGGCGGGCCGCGCGGCCGGTCAGCATCCCGAGGTGTCCTCCTGGCACCACCTCGAAGCGCACCTCCTCCGCGTTCGGCAGCAGCGACGCCAGCGCCTGCACCGAGGCGACCGGCGCGATGCCGTCGTTCGCGCCGGCGAAGATCAGCACGGGCACGTGGATGCTGGCCAGCTCGATGGTGCGGTCGCCGAAGGCCAGGCTGCCGGTCTTGAAGCCGTTGCCCCGCACGAAGCGGTGGTAGAGCTGCCCGAAGGTGCGGCCCGGGTAGGCGATCATGCCCTCGGTAAACTTGTCGACCGCTTCGATCTGGGCCAGGAACTCGGTGTTGTCGAGGTTCTTCGCGATCGCGATCGGCTTGGTGACGAGCTTCTGGAAACTGGACAGCTGGAAGGCCCAGCGGACCAACGGCTGGGGCGCACCGCCGAGGACCTGGTAGACCCGGGTCACCGGGCGCCAGCCGTCGGGGATGTTGAGGTTGAGCAGCGGCCGCAGCGGCGCCACCAGCGGCACCTGCGCCACGTCGAACGGACTGCCGACGACCGTGACCGATGCGATCGGCAGGTCCGGCTGGTCGGCGGCCGTCATCACCGAGAAGATGCCGCCGAGGCTCCAGCCGATCACGTGCACCGGCCGGTCACCCGCGTGCTTGCTGACCTCGCGGATCGCGGTTGGGACGACCTCGTCGACCCAGTGCTCCATGCCGAGGTTGCGGTCCCGGAACGACACCTGGCCGTACTCCACCAGGTACGTCGGCCGCCCGCCCGTCACGAAGTGCTCGACCAGCGAGCACCCCCGCCGCAGGTCGAAGCAGGACGCCGGCGCGGCCAGCGGCGTCACCAGGAGCACAGGGTCGCCGGTCTCCTTCACCTTGGCCGCGGGTCGATAGTGGTAGACCTCCCGAAGAGTGCCCTCGTCGATCAGCGTGCGCGGCATCGGTCGCAGATCGGCCAGACCGCCGTACAGCATCTTGTGGGCGACGTTGCTGGCCGCGGTGACAACCTGATCTGGCTTCGGGATCAGATCCATGTCCGGAACTTACCGCGAAGTAATGCGAATTGACCCGGCGTGGGGCAAATGGACCGCCGAGGTGGCGAGTTTGGCCCCGCGAGGTGGCGAGTTTGGCCCCGCCGAGGTGGCGAGTTTGGCCCGCCGAGGTGGCGAGTTCGGCCCCGCCGAGGTGGCGTGACGCGCGCCGGCCAACGGAGGTGGGCGTAGCCGGACGTACCGAACGACTGCTTGGTCGAGTCCGCTGAGCGTCGACGACGAGCGAGGACCGTCGTTCGGTCCGTTTGGCTGCGCGGAGCCCGTGGCCGATCCCGGTCCGTGACTGGCTCAGGTGACGATCGGGTCGTACTTCGCCCTCGGTGCGCCGAGCTGGTGCGCCCAGTAGCGGTCGCCGTACGACCAGTGCCACCACTCCGTCGGGTAGTTGACCAACCCCGCCCCGGCGAGCGCGGCCATCAGCTCGCGCCGCAGCCGGAGCGGCTCGCCGACGACCGAGGTGTGCCGCGTGTAGCAGGCGCCGGCGCTCTCCTCGGGCGTCGCGTTGAGCCGCGACCCGAGGTTGAGCTCCTCGCCCTCGGGCGTGAAGAGAGTGACGTCGACGGCCGCGCCGGTGGTGTGCGGGGCGACGATCGGTGGCGACACGTGCCGGCTGGCCAGGCGGCGGATCTCGGCGTCGGGCAGGCCGGGGCGCTCGACGCGCAGGCGGGCGGCGTACTCACGGAAGTACGTCGCCTGTAGAGACACCGGCCGGAAGCCCTCGACGAGCGTGAGCACCAGGTCGGCCGGAAGCGCGGCGGACGCGTCGGCAAGCCGCTTCAGCACGGGTTCGCGGATCATCCGCCAGGCGCCGTCGGCGTCGGCCTTGCGCTCGTCGACCGCCAGCGCCGCGCTCGCGTCGACCAGCGGGTCGTCGAGCCGGTCGGAGCCGAGCGTGGTCACGGCGGAGTCGGCGATCAGCACGACCTCGGGCAGCCTCATGACCGCCTCGCCGGCCGGACGGTCTTGCCGTGGTCGGGCCGGATCGCGGCCAGCTCCTGGAGGAAGCGGGTGGCCCAGTGGGACACGTCGTTCTCGAGGACGGTCCTGCGCATCGCTCTCATCCGTCGCGTGAGCTCCTTCTCGTCGGCTTCGTAGGCCTCGCGCAGGGCCGCCTTCATGCCGTTGATGTCGTAGGGGTTGACCAGCCAGGCCTGGCGCAGCTCGTCGGCGGCGCCGGCGAACTCCGAGAGAACGAGGGCGCCGTCGTTGCCGTAGCGGCAGGCGACGTACTCCTTGGCGACGAGGTTCATGCCGTCGCGGTACGGCGTCACCACCATGATGTCGGCGGCCCGGTAGAGCGCGGCCATCTCCTCGCGCGGGTAGGAGGAGTGCAGGTAGGAGATCGCCGGCTGACCGATCTTGCCGAGGTCGCCGTTGATCCGGCCGACCAGCCGGTCGATGTCGTCGCGCAGGATGCGGTACTGCTGGACGCGCTCGCGAGACGGCGTCGCCACTTGCACGAAGATCGCGTCGTCCACGCTGAAGACGCCGTCCCGGATCAGCTCGCTGAACGCCCGCAGCCGGGCGTGGATGCCCTTGGTGTAGTCGAGCCGGTCGATGCCGAGGAACACCTTTGCCGGGTCGCCCAGCGCCGTACGGATCTCCTTGGCGCGGGCCTCGACGGCCTCCGACTGGGCGAGCGTCTGGAAGCTGTGGGTGTCGATCGAGATCGGGAACGCCCGCGCCACCACAGTGCGGCCGTCTGGCAGGTAGACGGTGTCGCGGTGGGTCTTGTGGCCGACCCGCTGGCGGACCAGGCGGACGAAGTTCTGGGCGGCGCCGCCGAGCTGGAAGCCGACCAGGTCGGCGCCGAGCAGCCCCTCGAGCACCTGGCGGCGCCAGGGCAGCTGCTGGAAGAGCTCGGTGGGCGGGAACGGGATGTGCAGGTAGAAGCCGATCCGCAGGTCGGGGCGCAGCTCGCGGAGCATCCGTGGCACCAGCTGCATCTGGTAGTCCTGCACCCAGACGGTCGCGCCGCGGGAGGCGATCTCGGCGGCGCGGTCGGCGAACCGCTGGTTGACGGCGACGTACGCGTCCCACCACTCGCGGTGGAACTCCGGCTTCGCGACCACGTCGTGGTAGAGCGGCCAGAGGGTGCCGTTGGAGAAACCTTCGTAGAAGTCGATGATCTCGCGCTCGCTCAGCGGGACCGGCACGAGCTGGAGCCCGTCTTCGACGAATGGGACGAGATCGGTATCGTTACTCCCCGGCCAGCCGATCCAGGCTCCGTCGTTGGCGCGCATCACCGGCTCCAGCGCGGAAACCAGGCCGCCGGGTGATCGACGCCAGCCCGCCGTACCGTCGTCGTTCTGGACCCGGTCGACGGGGAGCCGGTTGGCGACGATGACGAGGTCTGCTGATCCGTTGCCGGTCACACGGATCACCCTAGTGGGCGACGCGCCGGGCACCGAATGACATCGTTGTGGTTAGTCACCTACAGTGGAACGCAGTGCAATGACAGGAGAGTTCATGGAAGCCGCGAATGCCTTCGAGGGCACCGACGCCGCTCCTGGCGCGCCCTCCTTGTCCGATCGTGACCGCGACATCCTCGAGTTCGAGCGCCAGTGGTGGAAGTACGCCGGTGCCAAGGAGCAGGCGGTCCGCGAGAAGTTCGACATGTCGTCGACCCGCTACTACCAGGTCCTCAACTCCCTGATCGACCGGCCGGAGGCCCTCGAGGCCGACCCGCTTCTCGTACGCCGGCTCCGGCGGCTGCGCGCGGCCCGTCAGCGGCAGCGCTCGGCCCGGCGACTGGGCTTCGAGGTCTGACCGTGCGACGCGCGATCGCGCGGCGCAGCGACGTCCGGCGCGATGACCGCGGGGTGGCGTTCCCGTCACCCGTGGTGCTCCTCAGCATCGTCGCCGTCGCAATGGCCGGCATCGTGTTCGTCACGACCCAGGGCGACGACTCCGACGTCGAGACGGTCTCTCACCCGACGTCGACGCGTACGACGCTGCCCACGCCGTCGTACACGCCGACCGCGTCCGCGAAGCCCAAGCCGGAGAAGCCGAAGTTCCGGCGCGAGGACATCTACGTCGAGGTCTACAACAACTCCGGCATCGCCGGGCTGGCGACCGCCACCGCGGCCAAGGCCGACGGCGCCGGCTGGAACGTCGTCGGCTCCGACAACTGGTACGGCACCATCCCGGCGTCCACCGTCTACTACCCCCAGCGCCTCGAGGACGCCGCCAAGGCGCTGGCCAAAGACCTGGGCATCCATCGGCTGATGCACGCCGTCGACCCGATGCGGATGGACCGGTTGACCGTGATCCTGACTTCGGACTACTCCTGACCTTCGTGATTAGGTGGACACATGGAGTTCACCTCGCCGGAGGCAGAACAGCGGTACGCCGCCCTGGTCCGTGCCTCGGGCTCGACGATCGTGGGGCTCGACTTCGACGGCACCTTGTCGCCGATCGTCGAGGACCCGACGCTGGCGCACATCCACCCCGAGGCTCCCGGCGTACTCGTCGAGCTGGCGTCTCACGTGCTCGCGGTGGCGGTGATCACCGGGCGGCCGGCCCGCCAGGCGCTGGCCCTCGGCGGGCTCGACGAGGTCGGTGACTCGATCGGCGACCACGGTCGCGAGCTCTACGTCCTCGGCCAGTACGGCAACGAGCGCTGGAGCTCCACCGAGCGCCGGGTGATCTCTCCGCGGCCGCCGCACGGCCTCGCCTCACTGCTTCGCGAGCTGCCCGGGTTGTTGCGGCGGGCCGACGCCTCCGGCGCGTACGTCGAGGAGAAGGGCCTCGCGGTCGCGATCCACACCCGGCGGCTGCCGGATCCCGGCGCTGCCTTCGCCCGGCTGCTGCCGCTGCTGGCCGAGGCGGCGCAGGCCCGCGGCCTCGTCGTCGAACCCGGCCGCAACGTGGTCGAGATCCGCGCCCCGGGTATGGACAAGGGCGCCGCGGTGCATGCCCTGGTCGCCGACCTCAACGCCGGCGGCTTCCTCTTCGCGGGTGACGATCTGGGCGATCTCGAGGCGTTCAACGCGGTCCTCGAGCTGCGCGCCCGCGGGATGGCCACGCTCCTGGTCTGCTCCGCGTCGGCCGAACAGCAAGCCCTGCTCGAACTGGCCGACGTGGTGGTCGACGGTCCGCCCGGCGTACTCGATCTGTTGCGGCAGTTGACCTCAGACGCCGCCTCATCCTCCTCCCTCCCCGCCTGACCTTCCCCTTTCCTCGTCCCCGCCCGCGCCGAAGTGGCGTCTTTGGCCCCGCGAGGTGGCGAAGTTGGCCCCGCGAGGTGGCGAAGTTGCCCGGGTACGCCGTGGGCCACGACTGCCACTTCGAGGGGCCGAAGTTGCCACCTGGAAGGGCCAATTTCGCCACTTCGGCGGGGTCTGAGTCGGGCTGGGAGACATGTCCGGATCGCGGGATCGGTGTACACGATCTGAGACGGGGTCGGATAAGGTGAGCAGCAGCTCATCGAGAGGGACTGAGGGAACGGCCCTGTGAAGTCCCGGCAACCGCCGCGTACCTCCTGCTCCACCTGGTCATCAGACCGGGGCGAAGCAGTCGCGGAAACGGTGCTAATTCCGGCCCGGGACGAGATCCGTACCCGGGGCAGATGAGAAGGAGGACTCATGAGCGCCGTTGTCGAGGAAACCACCAAGCCGGGCCTGCGCGAGGGCGCATTCGGAAACGCCACCGGTCTCGCCTGCCGCGAGTGCGGCCATGAGATCGAGCTCGGTCCCTTCTACGCCTGTCCGGAGTGTTTCGGCCCCCTGGAGATCGCGTATGACTTCCCGGTCGTGACCCGTGAGGAGATCGAGGCCGGCCCCGCCAACATCTGGCGCTACAAGGCGCTGCTCCCGGTCCCGAGCGATATCGAGGAGAGCCCCAACATGGAGCCCGGCTTCACCCGGCTGCTCCGCGCTCACAACCTCGGCAAGCAGCTCGGCATCGACAACCTCTGGGTGAAGGACGACTCGACCAACCCCACCAACAGCTTCAAGGACCGCGTGGTCGCCTGCGCGCTCAGTGCCGCCCGCGAGCTCGGCTCCAAGGTCTTCGCCTGCCCGAGCACCGGCAACCTCGCCAACGCCGTGGCCGCCGCCGGGGCAAGGGCCGGCATCAAGACGGTGGTCTTCATCCCGGCCAACCTCGAGCACCCCAAGGTGGTCAACTCCGCCGTCTACACCGAGCAGCTGGTCGCGGTGAACGGCAACTACGACGACGTCAACCGGCTCGCCAGTGAGATCGCGGGCGAGGAGGACGGCTGGGCGTTCGTCAACGTCAACGTCCGCCCCTACTACGCCGAGGGCTCCAAGACGCTCGGGTTCGAGATCGCCGAGCAGCTCGGCTGGCGGCTGCCCGACCAGATCGTCATCCCGGTCGCGTCCGGCTCCCAGCTGACCAAGGTCGACAAGGGCTTCCAGGAGCTGATCAAGCTCGGCCTGGTCGAGGACAAGCCCTACAAGGTGTACGGCGCCCAGGCGACCGGCTGCGCCCCCGTCTCAACGGCGTTCAAGAACGGCGCCCAGATCGTCCGCCCGGTCAAGCCCGACACCATCGCCAAGAGCCTGGCCATCGGCAACCCGGCCGACGCGGTCTACGTGCTCGACATCTGCCGCCGGACCAAGGGCGCGGTCGAGGACATCAGCGACGAGGAGGTCCGCGAGGGCATCCTGCTGCTGGCCCGCACCGAGGGCATCTTCACCGAGACCGCCGGCGGTACGACGGTCGGCGTACTCAAGAAGCTGGTCGAGACCGGCCAGCTCGACCCGACTCTCGAGACGGTCGTGATCAACACCGGCATGGGCCTCAAGACCCTCGACGCGGTCTCCGACCGAGTCGCCGCGGCGGCCACGATCGACCCGTCGTACGACGCTTTCGTCGCCACCGGGCTGGCCTGAAACCAGTCTCAACCAGGGACCGAGCCTGTCCAGTCCAGCCATGGGCCACGTAATTTGGTCCTGACAGCTCGAGCCTTGCCGATAGAGGAGCTACACCAGTGAGCGTTTCCGTCCGGATCCCGACCATCCTGCGCACCTATACGGGTGGTGAGTCGGAAGTCAGCGCAGAGGGGGCCACCCTCGGCGAGGTGCTCGACCACCTCGACGCCAACCACAGCGGCATCAAGGGCCGGATCCTCGACGAGGCCGGCGAGCTGCGCCGCTTCGTCAACGTGTACGTCGGCAACGACGACGTCCGCTTCCTGGAGAACCTCGGCACCGCGACGCCCGACGGCACCCAGATCTCGGTCATCCCCGCCGTCGCCGGCGGCTGACCAGCGTCTGAGCCTCGCGCCCCGTCGTCCGCCCACCCGGACGGACGACGGGGCGTCATGCGTCTCGGGGGAGCGCCCACCAGTTGTCCATCCGCGAGACCGCGGCCGCCTCGGCGCCGGTGTCCAGGACCCGCCCCAGCCGCAGCAGGTACGCCGCGATGCCGGCCACGCCCTGCATCCAGCCCACCCCCGGCGGCAGCAGTGGCTCCTCGGCGCGATGTTCGACGAACCGCCACCAGGCCCGGCCGTCGCCCCTGAACGCCCGCTCCACCAGTGCGTCGCCCATCGCGACCGCGAACGCCAGGTCGGCCGGTTCACCGGTCCGCTGATAGCCGTCGAGGAACAGGTCGCCGACGCCCGCCGTACCGCAGCACCGACCGTCGTTGTCCCAGAACCCGGGCCACCGCCGCTCGGGGATCCCGGACGTCCGCACGGCCTCCAGGCAGCGGGCGTGCCAGACCAGCGGCGGCTCGCCGGCCACCTCGGCGACGCCCGCGCGGTCGAGGGCCAGGAAGAGAAGTGACGTGCCGGTCGGCCCGTGACACCAGGTGTAGGTGACCTCGTCGGCGTCGGAGTCGCCGTGCGGCACATAGTGGGGTACGACGAAGCCGCCGTCCTCGACGCGACCGAGGGTGACCAGGTGCTCGGCGCCCAGCCGGGCGGCGTC
>DASXRJ010000192.1:0-4413 GCA_036506675.1 Nocardioides sp.
GCGGGTCATGATGGTGAGCGCCGCCCGGTTGGGTACGCCGGCGTCCCACAGCTTGATGGGCGGCACCATCAGGCCCTCCTCGAACACGCTGGTCGCATGCGAGGGCATCGACCCCGGTACGGCGCCGCCGATGTCGTCGTGATGCCCGAACGCCTGCACGAACGCGACGACCCCGCCTCCCGCGAACACCGGCACGGTCACGCACAGGTCCGGCAGGTGCCCGATCCCGCCCTCGGAGCGGTAGACGTCGTTGTGGAAGAACACGTCGCCGGGCCGCATCTCGGCCAGCGGGAAGTCCCGCGCCACCGGATGCACCAGCGCGCTGTAGGAGCGCCCGGTCAGCTTGCGCAGCAGCCGGTCGTGGATGCCGGCCCGGAAGTCGTGGGCGTCGCGGATCATCGGGCTGCGCGAGGTCCGCGCGATCGCGGTCTCGACCTCGAGCTCCACCGACGCCAGGGAGCCCTGCACGATCTCGACCAGCACGGGGTCGGCACTCGCGCCGGCGTCGGCGGTCAGCGGCCCGAACGGGAACTCCGTCGGCGCCCGGCGGCTCGCGGTCTGCTTCGTCATGCGCCCTCCCTCGTCACGACCAGGTTGCGGAATTCGTCGACCCGAGCCGTGAACCCCGGATGCAGCGGCACCGTCGACCCGAACTCCTCGATCACCGCCGGCCCGGCCACAACCTGGCCCGGCGCGAGGTCGGGCCGCCAGTAGACCGGGCTGTCGACGTACCCGTCGCTGGCGTCGAAGCAGACCGGGCGGCGCGAGCGAGCCTCGGGTACGGCGCCCGCCGGCGCGGCGTCCCCGCGCCGGATGTCGGGGCGCCGGATCGGCCCGACCCCGGAGACCCGGAGGTTGACCCACTCGACCGGCTGGTCGGCGTCGCCGGCGAAGTCGTAGCCGTAGAGCGCGCGGTGCTCGGCGTGGAACGCCGTCGCGACCGCGTCGAGGGCCTCCTCGTCGAGCACGCCGCCCGGCACCGCCACCCGCACCTCGAAGGCCTGCCCGAAGTAGCGCAGGTCCGCGGTCCGGAGCAGCCGGTGCTCGTCGTCGGCGAAGCCCTCCGTGGTCAGCGCGGCGTGCGCCTGGCCGGCGAGCGCGTCGTACTCCCGGCGGACGGCGGCGGGGTCGATCCGGTCGTGCAGCGCGACCTGGGTGCGCACGTAGTCGTTCTTCACGTCGACCGTCAGCAGCCCGAACGCCGACACGTTGCCGGGGTCGGGCGGCACCAGCACCGCCTGCAGCCCGAGTACGTCGACCAGCCGGCACAGCAGCAGCGACCCCGACCCACCGAAGGTGGTCAGCGTGAAGTCACGGACGTCCAGCCCTCGCTTGACGGTGACCTGGCGCAGCGCGTTGGCCTGGTTCCACGCCGAGATCTCGAGTACGCCGGTCGCACACGCCTCGGTGCTCAGCCCCAGCTTGCCCGCGAGCGACTCGAGACCGGCCCGGGCCGCCTCGACATCGAGCGGAATCTCGCCACCCAGCAGGTGCGGCGGGATCCGGCCGAGTACGACGTGCGCGTCTGTCACCGTCACCTCGGTGCCACCGCGGCCGTAGCAGAGCGGCCCCGGATCGGCCCCCGCCGACCGTGGCCCGACCTTCAGCGCGCCCTCGGGTGAGAGCCAGGCGACCGAGCCGCCGCCCGCACCGACCGTGACCACGTCGATCATCGGGATCTTGCTGGGATAGGCGCCGACGCTGCCCTCCGTGGTCAGGCTCGGCTCGCCGTGGACCACCACGCTCACGTCGGTCGAGGTGCCGCCGCCGTCGGAGGTCAGCACCCGATCGAAGCCGGCGACCTTCGCGATCAGCGCCGCGCCGAGCGCGCCGGCGGCCGGACCGGACAGCACGGTGGTGATCGGCTGGTGCACGACCTCGTCGGCGGAGAGTACGCCGCCGTTGGACTTCATCACGTAGAACGGCACCCGGCGACCGGCGTACTCCTCGAGGCGGCGGGCGATGTTGGCGACGTACCGGCTCAGCCGGGGCTTGACGGCGGCGTCGACGAGGGTGGTCATGGCTCGCTCGTACTCGCGGTACTCCCGCAGCACCTCGCTCGAGATCGAGACCACGGCCTCGGGGTGCTCCTCGCGGAGGATCTCGCGCATCCGCTCCTCGTGGGCCGGGTTGGCGTAGGAGTGCAGGAAGCAGACGCCGAGGGTGTCGACGCCCCGGTCCCGGAACCAGCGCGCGGCGGCGCGGGCGGCGCCCTCGTCGAACGGCCGCACCTCGGCGCCGGTGAAGTCGAGCCGGCCGCCAACCCCGCGGACCAGGTGCCGCGGCACGATCCGGTCGGGCTTCACCCAGAAGTAGGAGTTGCCGTAGCCGTCCGGGACGCTCTGCCGGGCGATCTCGAGCATCGCCTCGTAGCCCTCGTTGGTAACGAAGCCGAGCGTCTCGACCTTGCCCTCGAGCAGCTGGTTGGTGGCCACCGTGGTGCCGTGGCTGACAGCGACGATCTCCTCGGGGCCGGCTCCCCAGGGGCCCAGGATCTTCTCGACGCCGGCCATGAACGCCTCGGCCGGGTCGGCCGGCGTACTCGGGGTCTTGGTGGTGACGACCTCGCCCGAGACCTCGTCGAAGGCGACCACGTCGGTGAAGGTGCCACCGGTGTCGATGCCGACCCTGATCCTGCGCATGCTGTCGATTCAATCCGGACCAGGTCGGCCGAGCGACGGCACAACTTGCCGACCAAAGGTCACTTCGTTGGCAGGTCCTGACAGGTGGCTTCGACAGAGCGGCCCGGGCCCGTCACTCTGGTGGGCGAAGCAGGGACCGAACGGCGAGGGTGGGTCCCGCGGACCCACCCACCGCTCACCGGATCTAGGCCCACTGATCCAGCAAGGGGCGCCGCACGGCTCTGGTTCAACTGCAGAAGGGCCCTTGCAAGTATGAGTTGCAGGGGCCCTTCGGTTTGGCCGACAGGCAGCATCCGACCAACGACTCGACTTCCCCGGCCCCGGCGACTCGTCACCCCCCAACCACCTCGGCGGTTGTCGCTCCGCCGGATGGAACCCCTTGACGTTTCGAGTCGTCTCTCGCACTCCCGGAGGAGTGCGAGAAGATTCGTTTCTACGCCTGAGACGCCGCGTCGCGCAAGGGCCGAGGTCAAGATTCTTGGAAAAATCCGGTTTCTAACGGTGAAATAGGCGAAGGGCCCCCGCAAGTATGAGTTGCAGGAGCCCTTCTATTCGGTCGCCGTTTCCGGCGGCCGACGCTCTCCCGGAGGAGTGCGTAGGAATAGTTGTACGACTGTGACCTGGATCGCGCAAGGGGTTCGTCCGAGGAATTTCGCAGGGCCGCCTGTTCTCCACCGTTATCCCGGGTTCATCCACAGGAAGACCCCCGTTCATCCACAGATCCGGGGCAGCCCTGTGGAGAACTCAGCCGCCGCTGGCCTCGAACGCCGAGGCGATCTCAAGCAGCCGGCGGTCGGCGCCATGCGGCGCGACGATCTGGATGCCGACGGGGAGCCCGTCGCGGGTGGTGCCGGCCGGCACCGAGATGGCCGGACAGCCGGTGACGGTGATGAAGTATGCCGCCCGCATCCAGTCCAGGTAGGTCTCCGTCGGCCGGCCGTTGATCGCCTCCGGGTACTCCTGGTCGGCCGGGAACGGCGGCACCTGCGCGGCCGGCAGCACCAGCGCGTCGTACGACGTGAAGAACTCGCGCATCGTCTCGCCGAGCGCGGTGCGTTGGTGGTAGGCCCGCGCGACGTCGGCGCCCGTCAGCGACTCTCCCGCGCGGATGTTGTCGGCGAGCGCGGGCTTGAAGGCGTCGGAGTGCTCGGCCAGCAGCCCGGCGAACTTCGCGTGCAGGTGCCAGGCGCGCAGGGTGCGGAACGTGTCTTCGGCACTGGCCAGGTCGGGGTGCGCGTCGTACACGCGGGCGCCGTTCACGCCGAGCGTGCGACCGGCGCGCTCCACTATCGCGGCCACCTCGCGGTCGACCTCGAAGGCGCCGCCGAGGTCGACCGAGACCGCGATCCGCTGCCCGAACAACGAGCCCGCGATCGGCGGGGCGAAGGCGACCCCGCGGTCGCCGAGTGCCTGCGGCGCCCGCGGGTCGGGTCCGGCGATCACCGACAGCAGCAGCGCCAGGTCGCCGACGTTGCGCGCCATCGGGCCGCCGACCGAGAGCGTCTCCCACTGGTTGTAGAGCGGCCACTCCGGCACCCGGCCGAGGCTCGGTCGCAGTCCCACGACCCCACAGAACGACGCTGGGTTGCGCAGCGAGCCGCCCATGTCGGAACCCTCGGCCAGCGGCACCATCCCGGTGGCCAGCGCGCAGGCGGCGCCACCGCTGGAGCCGCCCGCGGACCGCTCGTGGTCGACCGGGTTGAGGGTGGTGCCGAAGACCGGGTTGAAGGTGTGTGAGCCGGCCGCGAACTCCGGCACGTTGGTCTTGCCG
>DASXRJ010000193.1:0-4872 GCA_036506675.1 Nocardioides sp.
ACGCTATTTCGCCGTCGGCTCCGACGGTGCCGGCGAGCAGCTCGTCTACCTCACCGGATCGCATGTCAACAACAACTTCCACGATGGCCTCGGCGCTGGCAAGGACTGTCCGCAGGATCCGGAGACCTTCGACTACCAGGCCTACCTCGAGTTCCTTCGCAACCACGGCCACAACTTCATCCGGCTGTGGCGCTGGGAGCAGTTCACGGGTTACCTGCCGGGCGCCGACGTGCACTTCTGCATGCAACCGCAGCCCTGGTTGCGCTCCGGCCCCGGCACGGCACGCGATGGCAAGCCCAGGTTCGACCTGTCCACGTTCGACCAGTCGTACTTCGATCGACTCCGGGACCGTGTCGTGGACGCCGGCAACCAGGGCATCTACGTCTCGGTGATGCTCTTCGAGGGATTCAGCCTTCACCTGACCGCCGTGCCCGACAACATCGAAGGCCATCCGTTCCATCGGGCCAACAATGTCAACGACATCGGCATCGCCTCGATCGTCGACTACCAGGAGCTCCCCCTCGACCCGCAGGTCCGGGCCCTCCAGGAGGCCTACGTCCGTCACGCCATCGACACCGTGCACGACCTGCCGAACGTGCTCTACGAGGTGGCCAACGAGTCGTCGGGGGTCCGCGCCGACTCCGTCGAACTGCCGGACGGGTCGACGGTCGACACACCCATCGGCGACTCCACCGAGTGGCAGTACTGGGTGATCGACCTCGTCAAGGAGTACGAGGACGAGAAGGGCTACGACAAGCACCCCATCGGGATGACCTTCCAGTACCCCGTGGCCGACCAGCGCAAGGCGAACGACACGTTGTGGGGGAGTCCAGCGGACTGGATCTCGCCGGGTTTCGACGACGGTCCGGCGCCGGCCAACAGTCGGTGGCTCCTCGATCCACCCGCCAACGACGGCACCAAGGTCGTGATCTCCGACACGGACCATTACTCGCCGTTCGCGGCCGACGCGCTGTGGGCATGGAAGTCATTCCTCCGCGGGCACAACCCCATCCTGTACGACCTCGGAATCGTCAACGGCGTCAACCCCCCTGTTCCGATGTCCGGAGCTCCCTCGTACGAGTCATTGGAACCGGCTCGCCATGCGATGGGCGAGGCTCGCCGGTTCTCCGAGCTCGTCGGACTCGGCGAGATGCAGCCGCGGGGAGACCTCACGTCGACGGGATATGCCCTGGCCGATCCGGGCTCGGAGTACCTCGTGCTCCAGCCCGACGACGGCAAGGCCAGCCTCGACATCAGCTTGGCCCCCGGCACGTACCGGTCGCGATGGCACGACGTCAACGGTGGCGAGACCGTCGACGGAGAGGACATCACGGTCGACCAGCCCGCCACTCTGACCCTCCGCCGCCCGTTCAGCGGGCCCACCGCGACGGTGGTCCACCTCACGGCCACGTCCTAGCCAATGGCCGTCGACCGGCCCCGCGGGAGCTGGCGGTCGCGCCCGGGCGCGGTGCCTGGCCGGGATTCGACACGAAACTCGCCCGTGATTCGGACGCCGGGCTCCGTTCGTGGTTCAATCGAGGACCGATGCGTGGGGGGGAGCTCGGCGACGGTGAGCCATCCTGGACCTGACGAGATCGACATCGCGCCCGAGGTCGCACACCCCGCCCGTGTGTACGACTATGCGCTCGGCGGCCACGACAACTTCGCCGTCGACCGGGACACGGTCGACCACGCCGCCGCCGTCGAGTCACGCGGCATCGACCACACGAAGGCCGCCGTCCAGGCCGACCACGCGTTCCTGGCCCGGTCGGTGACCTACCTGACCGCGGACGTGGGGATCCGCCAGTTCCTCGACATCGGCCCGGGGACGCCGACGGCCGACACGACGCACGAGATCGCGCAGCGACTGGCACCCGAGTCCCGCATCGTGCACGCCAACGACGACCCCCTCGTGCTCGCCCACGCGCACACCCTGCGCAGGAGCACGCCCGGAGGGTCGGCGGCCTACATCCACGCCGACGTGCGCGACCCCGACGCCATCCTCGAGCGGGCGCGGGCCACCCTCGACTTCGACGCGCCGATCGGCATCGTGCTCGTGGCGATCCTCCACCACATCGACGATCACGACGACCCGCACGGGATCGTGGCCCGGTTCGTCGACGCGGTGCCGCCCGGCAGCTACCTCGTCGTCTCCCACCTCGCCAGTGACGTCGACGTGGAGGAGATCGTCGAGGCAGCCCGGCGCGTCAACGAGCAACCGGGCTTCGTCCTGCGCCTGCGCACCCACGCGGAGATCACGCGCTTCTTCGACGGCGTCGAGCTGTTGCCGCCCGGAGTCGTGACCGCCGACCGCTGGCACCCTCCGAAGGCCGAACCGCCCCCGCCCGATCCGTGGCCGATCCCGTTCTGCGTGGGAGTCGGCCGCAAGCCCTGACCCCCGGGACCAGGATGAACCCCGGCGGGTCCGACCTCGGGAGGTTGCCATGTGGAGACCAGTCGCCAAGATCGCCGGCGGGGTGGTGCTCGTCCTGGCGGCGATCGGGATCGTCTTCGTGGTCGGCATGCGCAAGAACTCGCCGCCCGTGCTCAACGCCGCGCGCCGGGCCAGCCGAGCCACGAAGCCGATCGTGCTGAGGTCGGCCGGGCGGCCCGGCGCGTCGGCATCGGTCATCCGCCACGTGGGCCGGACGACGGGCCGGTCGTACGAGACGCCGGTCGACGCCGTGGCGACCGAGGACGGGTTCGTGATCGCGCTGCCGTACGGGTCGAACACCGACTGGCTCAAGAACGTGTTGGCGAACGGATCGGCCACCATCGTCGACGAGGGGACCACGTACGCGGTCGACCAGCCGGAGATCGTGTCCACCGCCGTGGCGGCGCCCCTGTTCCCGCCCGAGACCCAACGGACCCTCCGCCTGTTCGCCGTCGAGCAGTGCCTGCAGGTGCGGCGGGGGCCCGACGGCGGGTCGGACGGATAGGTCGCGGTCAGCCGCCCGGCGTCCGGGCCACCGCCAGCAGGTGGGCGCTGAGCCCGAGCACCGTCGGCTCCGCCTCGACGAGTCGGGCCGCCTCGAGGATGACGGCGCGGTCGGCGTCGTCGGCCCAGCGCGGCTCGAGGTGCGGGAGCCAGCCGGCGAGTCCCTCGACGCCGAGCAGCTCCACGAGGGTCAGGCCGGCCGAGGCGATCTCGTCCGCGAGCTGCTCCGGGCGGTGGAAGAACGCGGTCGTGAACCAGTGGGGGCGGTTGCGGGGGTTCGTGTGCCGGCCGTCGGCGAGGTCGCGTGCGACGATGTCCCGGAACTCGGGGTCGAACAGGAACTCGCGCGCCAGGCCGTCGAACAGGGCCGCGCACCGGTTGATCGCCGCCACGGCCACGACGGCGCCGGGCCGGGCGACGCGGCGAGCCTCCCCGAGGGCTCGCACACGGTCGGACCGCTCGGGCAGGTGGTAGATCGGGCCGAGGACGAGCACCGCATCGGCGCGGCCGTCGGGGAACGGCAGCCGGCGGGCGTCACCGACCTCGGCGGTCAGGCCCCGGTCACCCAACCACCCCAGCGCCCGGTCGACGTGGCGCGGTGTGACGTCGACGAGGTGCACGCCGTAGCCGTCGGCCAGTAGCCAGTCGGCGTGCACACCGGTCCCCCCGCCGACGTCGAGGACCCGGGCGGGCGGCGCCGGCAGGTGCCGGCGGAGGATCTCCTGGGTGCGGGCCAGCTCGAGCCCGGCCAGCCCGGCCGACAGCCGGTCCTCCTCGGCGCTCGACTGGTAGTGCGCGACAACGTCGGCCATGTCGCCGTCCACCGCCCCACCGTAGGCCGACGGGGAGGCGGCGGACGCGTCCCCGAGGCCGGGCCTGGCCATGCCGTCGTGGGCCGGGCGGTCGAGCCACGGCAGGGTGGGGCATGATGGCCGACCGACGGAGGTGGTCTCCGTGACCGACCGGTCCCCGGCCCTGACCTACAGCTCGTACCTGGCGCTCGACGAGATCCTGGGCGCCCAGCGGCCGCGGACCGCCGAGCACGACGAGCTGCTGTTCATCGTCATCCACCAGGTGTACGAGCTGTGGTTCAAGCAACTGCTGCACGAGCTCGACCACCTCCAGCGCCGCCTGGAGGACGGCGACACCGCCCACGCGCTGCACACCCTGCGCCGGGTCCTCACCATCCTCAAGGTGGCGGTCGCCCAGATCGACGTGCTCGAGACCATGACGCCCCGCCAGTTCCTCGGCTTCCGGGACCGCCTGGAGGCGGCGAGCGGCTTCCAGTCGGCCCAGTTCCGGGAGCTGGAGGCGGTGCTCGGCCGGCGCGAGGACCGGATGGTCGAGCAGTACCCCGCGGCGGGCCCCGGGAGCGAGGCCCGGTCCCGGATCACGGCGGCCATGGCCCGGCCGTCGCTGTACGACTCGTTCCTCCGCTACCTCGCCAGCGAGGGCTACGCGCTGCCGGCGGCGGCGCTCGCCCGCGACGTCACGCGGCCTGCGTCGCCCTCGCCGGAGGTCCAGGCCACCCTGCTCGCCGTCTACCGGGACGACGGGCAGCCCGCCCAGGTCGCCGAGCGGCTCGTGGACGTGGACGAGGGCGTGCAGGAGTGGCGCTACCGGCACGTCAAGATGGTCGAGCGGACCATCGGGGCCAAGGCCGGCACCGGGGGGTCGCCCGGCGCCGCCTACCTACGCACCACGCTGTCCGACCCGGCCTTCCCCGACCTGTGGGCCATCCGCAGCCGCCTGTGAGCGGTCGGCACGGCGGGCGTCAGCTGCCGAACCGGGCGACGAGGGTCCGGGCCCGCTCGGTGAAGGCCGCCTCGTGACGCACGCGGAACTCGTCCCAGGTGCACAGGGTGCGGGTGTCGGCCACGCGGTCGACGAACAGCCGGCCGTGCAGGTGGTCGGTCTCGTGCTGGAAGGTGCCG
>DASXRJ010000194.1:0-13127 GCA_036506675.1 Nocardioides sp.
GGCCGCCGACGCAGCTCCCGCCGATGCCGGCGAGATCGAGGCCGCGATCAGGAGCCTGCGATGACCCACCCGGCGCTCCACCCCGAACTCATGCCGCGACCCGCAAGGTCGGCTAGCGTCAGTCAGCAGCCGGGTTCCACAGCGGAGGGGCCGGGGCCAGGAGTCGAGGTTGCGATGGCGAGCTTCGTCGGGCGGACCGCCGAGCTGGGCTTTCTGCGCGCTCGGCTGGCCGAGGCCGAGTCGGGCGTGCCCCGGACCGTCGTACTCGAGGGCGCCGGAGGCGCAGGCAAGAGCGCGCTGCTGCATGCCTTCCTTGGCTCCCTCGACAGCGGCGCGGTGCTGTCCGCTTCGGGGGAGGAGGCCGAGGCGTTCCTGCGGTTCGGGGTGCTGACCCAGCTGCTGGCCCTGCGCTCGGCGTCGTGGGCGGACCCGTTCGCGGCCGGCGGGCGCCTACTGGAGGTGCTCGACGACCGGGCCACCACGGTGGTGGTGATCGATGACGCTCAGCACGCCGACGCTGACTCGTTGACCGCGATCGCGTTCGCGCTGCGGCGCCTCCACGCCGACCGGGTCCTGGCCGTCTTCGCCACCCGCGACGCCGAACTGCTCCCCACCGCCGTCCTCAAGCTCGCCGAAGACGAAGACGGCCGACTTCGGCTGCCCGGGCTCACCGTTGGCGAGACGGCTGAGCTCGCGGCCCTCGGTGGGCACGTAGGCCTCAGCCGCCATGACGCCGAGAGGCTGCGGCAGCACACGGCGGGCAACCCGCTGCACCTGCGGGCCCTGCTGGACGACCTGCCGACCGTGGTGCTGCGAGGCCCCGGGGCCCTGCCGGCCCCTAGGTCGCTCGCCCAGCACCTGCTGCGGATCCTCCGGGCCCAGCCCGACGACGCACGGGCCCTGGCCCGGGCCGCGTCGATCGTCGCGGACCGTACGCCCTTGGCGCGCGTCGCGGCCGTGGCCGCGCTTCCACAGGCAGCTGCCGTCGAAGCCGTCGAGACACTGTCGCGGGCCAACCTGCTCAGCTGCGAGTACGCCGAGGACGGCTGGTTGCTCGGCTTCGCTCACCCGCTGGTGCGGGCAGCCGTGTACGACGACCTCGGACCGGCCGACCGCCAGCGACTGCACTACCGAGCCGCCGAGGTGATCGGCGGAGAGTCCGGCTTGCTGCACCGGGCCGCCGCCGCGACCGGCACTGAGCCCGGGCTGGCCGACGAACTGGTGGCCGCGGCCGCCGAACGCCGGCAGCGCGGCGATGTCCACGCTGCCGCCGGCCTCTGGCTCAAGACCCAGGCGCTGTGGGAGGAAGGACCGCAACGTGAGGCCGCCCTGCTGGAGGCCGCCAACCTGTACCTCATCGCGGGCGACGTCGCGAGCGCTCGCCGCGCCGTCGAACGCCTGGATGACCTGCCGGTCACCGCACAACGGCTCTATCTGCAGGCCCGGGTCGCCTGGTTGGGCGGACAGCCGACCGAGGCCGAGGACCTCGCCGAGCGCGCCTGGCGTCGCGGCGACGAGCTCGACCGTGCCGGGCGGGGCAGCTGCGCGGCCATCCTGGCCCAGCTGCACAACCTCCGCGGCGACGGTGGGGGAGCCACCGAGTGGGCTCACCGGGCGCTGGAGCACGAGCTCCCACCGGACCTGGTGGACACGACCCGCGCCGCTCTCGCCGCCGGCCTGGCGCTCACCGGCCGGGTCGCTGAGGCCCTGGAGTCACTCGCCGACCTCCCATCGGACGCCCGGGCCTGCGGCGCCGAGCACGAGCACCAGCTGATCACCCGTGGCGCCTTGCGTCTCGCGACCGACGACCTCTCCGGCAGCCACAGCGACCTCGAGGCTCTGGCCAACCGCTCGTCAGACCTGGCACCGCAACGACTGCTGGCGATGGGGGTGCTGGCCGAGGCGGAGTTCCGACGTGGGAGGTGGGACGACGCACTCACCCGCGCCGAGCATGCGATCACGCTCGCCGAGGACAGCGACCAGGTCTGGGTACAGGGGTTCCTGCACACCCAGGTGGCGCAGGTCGCGGCCGCCCGGGGCGACTTCGACACGGCAGAGGACCAGCTGGCTCGCGCGCTCGAGCTCGCCGAGCGGCTCGAGGACGTCACGACGTACGCGGTCACCGCCAGCGTGGCCACCCACCTTGCCTGGTGCCGTGGAGACCCTGCCGCGGTAGTCGAGCAGGCGGAGGTCCTGTCGTTCTTCCGGGCGGCGCCGACCGTCGAGCCCGGCTGGCTGTCCTGGCCGGTCCAGCACCTCTCGGCGCTGGTCGAGCTGGGGCGGCTCGAGGAGGCGGAGAGCGCGCTCGAGGCGTACGACGAGACCGCCCGCGCCCGCGGATCCCGCTCCCGCCTTGCTGCGCTGGCCCGCGTCCGCGGAGAGCTCGCCACCGCACGGCGCGACCACACGGCAGCCCGCGAGCACTTCGAGGAAGCGCTCAGCATCGGAGCCGGGGCGGTCGACGCGCTCGAACGAGCAGTGGTCCTCGCGTCGTACGGCCGCTTCCTTCGCCGCCGCGGGGAACGGCGCTCCGCTCACGAGCGGCTCAGCGACGCCCGCGCGATGTTCCAGACCCTGGGGGCCGTGCCGCTGACGGCGCGCTGCGACGAGGAGCTCGCCGCCGCTGGTCTGGCTGCCGGGGGTCTGGCTGCCGGGGGTCTGGCTCTTGGGGGTCTGGCTGCCGAACCCCAGGCGCCGAGCGTCACGACGGCGCTGACCCCACAGGAACGGCTGATCGCGTCTCTTGCCTGCGAGGGGTTGAGCAACCAGGAGATCGCGCATCGGTTGGTGCTCAGCGTGAAGACCGTCGGTTACCACCTGAGCAACGCCTACACCAAGCTCGATGTCCACTCGCGAGCGCAGCTGGTGGCCCGGCTCGGCCGGGCCTGAGGTTGACGTCAGGCTGTCGGTGACTGGTCAGGGCAAACTGACGCTTGCCAGGGGATATGTCCCCCGATAGGTGACAGTTTCTCCGGGTAAACCGCCACCCCCTTACTTCCCCAGCACCGCGCGTACGCCGGGGGCGACGTTCTCGACGAGCTCGTCGATCGAGGCGGAGGCGACGGGTTCGACCTGCAGGATGTAGCGCATCATCGCCAGCCCGATCAGCTGCGACGCGACCAGCTCAGCCCGCAGCGCGGAGGCCTGCATGCCCGACCCCTTGGCGGCGGGGTGCAGGACGGCCCGGTTGATGACGGCGTACATCCTGCGCCCGCGGCTGCCGTGCCGGCCACCGCCGCGCACGCTGGACTTCACCATCGCCAGCATCCGCCGGCGAGTGCGCGGGTGCTCGCAGAGCACCAGGAAGCGTCGGACCAGACGCTCGGCGAAGTCGGCGCGCCCGCCGGCGGCTTCCTCGGCGTCGAGCTCCGGCAGCTGCCAGGTGTCGAGCTCGCGGCCACGGACGTCGAGGCGGCGTACCGGATGGATCAGAGGCACCCGCTCAGGATGGCACCGCGCCCGGCCGGCGGGAACACCAAGAGAGGTGGCGAGCGCCACACGTCACTCGGAGCGGCGAAGCTTCTCGTCGATCCACAACCGCGCACTCCCGAGTACGCCGGCCGCGTCGTGGAGCAGGTTGCCGAGCGCGTCCTGGCTCTGCCGGAACGCGTCGGAGTAGCTCGCGGCGGCCTCCCGGGCCGCTTCACTCACCTTCGTGTCGTCGTCGGTCCCCCGGCGCGGGTAGTCGCCGCCGAGGATCCGGGTGTAGTCACCCGCGTCCACCCAGCGCCGCAGCTCGGTGGCCCGCACGACCGCGAACGGGTGCGAGCGGCCCTCGATCAGCAGCAGCTTGAGCAGCGAGTCGCGCAGGTCGCCGGCGGCGTCGTACTCGCCTCCCTGGGCGAAGAACGACGTCGGGTCGAGGTCGTCGAGGTGGCCGCCACTGGCCAGCTTCATGTGCACCCGGAACGCCGTCGCCGGGTCCTGGGTCGCGAGCAGCCCCGCCCGGTCGGCGGACAGCTCGGCCTTGCGCGACCACTCCATCAGCGCGGCCATGATCGCGCGGAAGCCGAGCCCGCCGATCGGGATCGACGCGAAGACCGCGCTCAGCCGGATCAGCCGCTGCAGCAGGGTCTGGTAGACCGCGTGGCCGCTGATCGCGTGCCCGACCTCGTGGCCGATCACGAACCGCAGCTCCTCGTCGTCGAGCAGGTCGACCAGCGCGGAGTTCAGCACGATGAAGGGCTGGTTCATGCCGATCGTCACCGCGTTGGCGAGCGGGTCGTTGACGACGTACAGCTCGGGCAGGTCCGGTGCGTCCAGCGTGGTCGCGACCTCGGTCAGCAGCCGGTGCAGCCTCGTGAACTGCCGCTCGTCGACCCGGATCGCCGAGCCGAGGTAGACCAGCCGCAGCGCGCGCTCGTTGAACAGCCCCGACATCGCCTTCAGCACCGTGTCGAAGCCCTTCAGCTTCCGCAGCGCCACCAGCGCCCCGCGGTCGGCCGGGTGCTCCCAGGTGCGCGAGCTGATGTCCGTGAGGGTCGTCCGGCTCCTGGCCGGCTGAGTGGTCATGTCCGCGATTCTGCCCCCGCGGGCGAAATCGCGGGGCACGATCGACCCATGGAGTACGACGCGGGCGGGGTCCGGATCGCCGAGCTCGTGGCGACCCTGTCGTACGCCGCCGACCTCGGCCTCGGCCAGCCCATGGAGCACAGCCTGCGGCAGACCGTGATCGCGCTCCGGCTCGCGGACCTGGCCCAGGCCGAACCGGCCGAGCGCGAGGCGACGTACTACCTGGGCATGCTGGTCAGCTCCTACTGCCACGCGGACGCGGCCGAGCAGACGAAGTGGTTCGGCGACGACATCTCCTTCAAGGGCGACGGCTTCGAGGTGCTGGCGATGTCGACCCCGCAGATGGCCGCGATGCTCCTGCGGAAGCTGGCGTCGCACGGCACCGCCGCCGAGCGAGTACGCCGGCTCGCGGCGTTCCCCGTGACCGGACAGCGCGAGATCGAGACCTGGCTGACCACCCACACCAAGCTGAGCTCGGAGTTCGCCCACCGGATCGGGCTGGGCGCCGGCGTCAGCTCGGCACTCTGGCAGGCCTACGAGCAGTGGGACGGCAAGGGCCCGCGACACGTGCAGGGCGCCGCGATCGCGCTGCCGGCGCGCCTGATGGCGCTGGCCACCACGCTCGAGGTGATCGCCCGTCGGCACGGCACGGAGAGCGCCCGGAAGGTGGCCCGCAGGCACGCAGGTGCGCTCTACGACCCGGCCCTGGCCGATCTCTTCGACGAGTACGCCGCCGTACTCGTCGACGGGCTCGACACGGCCGCCACCTGGGACGCGATCCTGGCCGCCGAGCCCAGGCTGGCGCGCCGGGTCTCCGGTGCCGAGCTGGACCAGGTACTCGAGGCGATGGCGGACCTGGTCGACCTGAAGTCGCCGTACCTCGCCGGCCACTCGCGCGGGGTCGCCAACCTGGCCGCGGAGGCGGCCCGGCTGCTCGGGCTGCCGGACGAGGAGGTCACCACGCTTCGCCGGGCCGGACTCCTCCACGACCTCGGCCGGCTCGGGGTGTCCAACGCGATCTGGGACAAGCCGGGGCCGCTGACCGACATCGAGCGCGAACGCGCCCACCTGCATCCCTATCTCACCGACAAGATGCTGGTCCGGATCGCGGCCCTGTCCGACAGCCGGGAGATCGCGGCGCGGCACCACGAGCGGCTCGACGGGTCGGGCTACCCACGCGGGCTGAGCGCGCCATCGCTCACGCTGTCCGACCGGATCCTCGCGGCCTCGGACGTCTACCACGCGATGACCGAGCCGCGACCGCACCGGCCGGCGCTGAGTGTGGACGCCGCGGCCAAGGACCTCCGGGCGGAGGTCCGGTCCGGGCGGCTCGACGGTGACGCCGCCAACGCCGTACTCCGGGCGGCCGGGCACCGCGCCCCCGCCCGCCGGGAGGGGCCGGGCGGCCTCACCGTGCGCGAGGTCGAGGTGCTGGCGCTGCTGGCCCGGGGCCTGGCCAACAAGGAGATCGCCCGCCGGCTCGGCATCACCCCGAAGACGGTGTCCAACCACCTCGAGCACGTCTACACGAAGCTCGACGTGGGCAGCCGGGCCGCGGCCACGCTCTACGCCACGCAGCACGGGCTGGTCGGGAGCTTCACGGTACGACGCTGACCGTGTCGCCGCGCGGCGTCCGCCGTTCCAGTCGTACGACGTGCCACGCCAGCATCACGATGCCCGACGCGACGAGCACCGCCGCTCCGCGCTGGGTCCAGCCCTGCAGCGCCGTACCGCTGGAGAGCATCGTCACTCCGAGCGCGGCCACCGTGAGCCCGCCGAAGATCCGGGTCCCGCCGGCCAGGCCCTGCCAGCCGTCGGCCCGCCGCATCCGGCGCGCCAGCACGAACGGCGCACCGACGGTGGCCAGCGCCGCGGCCACGAACACCACCACGTGCACGGTGCCGTGCCACGAGTCGGTCGCGTCGGCGAAGCCGCAGCCGGGGTCGGCCGCGCGGCAGTCGACCCGGAAGAACGCGTCGCTCAGGCCGTCGAGTCCCGGCAGCGAGAGCGCGACCAGCCACGCGGGGCGGCCGAGGTCCGCCCGCAGGGACAGGGCGAAGGCGATCGTGACCGCACCCGAGACGAACAAGGTCAGCCGGTCGATGGTCGCGTGTTGCGCGGTCAGCGCGCCGAGGTCGCTGATGTCGTGCCGGCCCGGCGCGTAGCCGCGGCCCTCGAGGAGGCCGAGTACCAGCCAGCCGCCGACGAAGACCAGCTGACCGACGATGGCGGCGACGGCGAGGTTGCTGCGTGGAGTGCTCATGGAATCCAGCGTGGTCGCGAGGCGGCGCTGCGTCATGGGGAGTTCGCCTCATGTGCCGCGGCCGACGTCTTACTAGGTTGGAGGTCCGAACACGAAGGGGGTCGGCCATGACGACCACACACGAACTACCTGGCCTCGCGGAGGCCAAGCAACACGCCCGGGCCACCTGGGCGGCCGGCGACTTCCCCGAGGTGGCGCGGCTGACCCTCTGGCCGGTCGGCGAGCGGTTGGTACGCCGGGTCGGGATCGGTCGCGACGAGGACGTGCTGGACATCGCCTGCGGCACCGGGAACGCGGCTCTCCGCGCGGCCAAGGCCGGAGGGCGTACGACGGGCCTGGACCTCACCCCCGAGCTCTTCGCCGCGGGTCGCACCTTGGCTCGCGAGGCGGGGGTCGCGATCGACTGGGTCGAGGGTGACGCGGAGGAGCTGCCGTTCGCGGACGAGTCGTACGACGTCGTACTCTCCACCTTCGGCGTGATGTTCGCGCCGCGTCATCGGATCGCCGCGCGCGAGATCGCCCGGGTGCTCCGGCCCGGAGGCCGACTCGGCCTGTGCAACTGGACGCCGGGCGGCATCACCGGCCAGATGTTCCGGGCGCTCGGGTCGTTCGCGCCGCCCGCCCCGCCCTTCGCCGAGCCGCCGCTGCTGTGGGGGGACGAGGCGCATGTGCGCGAGCTGTTCGAGGGGACCGGGATCGTGCTGGAGTTCGCCACCGAGACCGTGCCGATCGTGCCGTTCCCGACCGCCGAGGAGGCCGTCGACTGGAACGCGGCGAAGTTCGGGCCGATGATCATGCTGCGCGGGTACCTCGAACCCCAGGGCCGCTGGGGGGCCTGCCGGCAGCGGCTGATCGAGCTCTACGACCCCGACGCCGAAGGCGAGTACCTCGTTGTCACCGGCCGCAAATCGGCCTGATTCCGGGACGACTGACCGTTTTCCGCCCGCTTCTTTGCCGGGGAACGCCGACCCGAGCTCGCGGTCAGCTCTCCCGCATCGGCACCCGTACACCGCGCTCGTCGGCCACCTCGACGGCCCGGTCGTAGCCGGCGTCGACGTGCCGGATCACGCCCATGGCGGGGTCGTTGGTGAGTACCCGCTCGATCTTCTGCGCGGCCAGCTCGGTCCCGTCAGCCACGCAGACCTGGCCGGCGTGCAGCGACCGCCCCATCCCGACGCCGCCGCCGTGGTGGAAGGAGACCCACGAGGCGCCCGACGCGGTGTTGACGAGCGCGTTGAGGATGGCCCAGTCGGCGATCGCGTCGGAGCCGTCGAGCATGCCCTCGGTCTCGCGGTACGGCGATGCCACCGAGCCGCAGTCGAGGTGGTCGCGTCCGATGACCACCGGAGCCGACAGCTCACCCGAGGCGACCATCTCGTTGAACTTCAGGCCCGCGAGGTGCCGCTCGCCGTACCCGAGCCAGCAGATCCGCGCCGGCAGGCCCTGGAAGTGCACCCGCTCGCCGGCCATCGTGATCCACTTCCGCAAGCGCTCGTTGTCGGGGAACAGCTCGAGGATCGCGCGGTCGGTGGCGGCGATGTCGGCCGGGTCGCCCGACAGCGCCGCCCAGCGGAACGGGCCCTTGCCCTCACAGAACAGCGGCCTGATGTAGGCGGGCACGAAGCCCGGGAACTCGAAGGCCCGGTCGTAGCCACCCTTGCGCGCCTCGTCACGGATCGAGTTGCCGTAGTCGAAGACCTCGGCGCCGCGGTCCTGGAACTCCACCATCGCCCGCACGTGCACGGCCATCGACTCCCGGGCCCGCTTGGTGAAGCCGGCCGGGTCCTCGGTGCGCTCGCGCTCCCAGTCGGAGAAGGACGTACCTATCGGCAGGTAGAAGAGCGGGTCGTGAGCGGAGGTCTGGTCGGTGACGATGTCGATCGGTACGTCCGTCTCCAGAAGCTCCGGCACCAGCTCCGCCGCGTTCCCGAGTACGCCGATCGACAGCGCGCGACGGGAGTCGCGTGCCTCGATCGCGAGGGCGACGGCCTCCTCGAGAGAGGCTGCTTGAACATCGAGGTACCGGTGCTCGATCCGGCGCGTGATCCGGGACTGGTCGCACTCGACGCAGATGACGACGCCGTCGTTCATGGTGACCGCCAGCGGCTGCGCGCCACCCATGCCGCCGAGCCCGGCGGTCAACGTGATGGTGCCGGCCAGCGTGCCGCCGAACCGCTTGTCGGCCACCGCCGCGAACGTCTCGAAGGTGCCCTGCAGAATGCCCTGGGTGCCGATGTAGATCCACGAGCCGGCGGTCATCTGGCCGTACATGGTCAGGCCCAGCTCCTCCAGCCGCCGGAACTCCTCCCAGTTGGCCCAGTCGCCCACCAGGTTGGAGTTGGCGATCAGCACCCGCGGCGCCCACTCGTGCGTCTTCATCACGCCGACCGGCTTGCCCGACTGGACGAGCATGGTCTCGTCGTCCTCGAGCGTGCGCAGGGTGCGGACGAGGGCGTCGTACGACTCCCAGTTGCGCGCGGCCTTGCCGGTGCCGCCGTACACGACCAGGTCCTCCGGGCGCTCCGCGACCTCGGGGTCGAGGTTGTTCATCAGCATCCGCAGCGGTGCCTCGGTCTGCCACGACTTGGCTGTCAGCGCGGTGCCGGTGGCGGCGTGGATGGGTAGTCGGGGGTTGGTCATCGCGGGTCTCCAATCTTCCGGGACGTCATACGGTCGGTGTCATCTATGACTCCGCCCGTATGACGTTCGACTAGCTCAGGGGGCCGATCACGGATTCGGCGGCGGACAGGACGGAACCCGAGGCGACCAGCGCGACGGCCTGCTCGATCTCGGGAGACAGGTGGCGGTCCGGGCCCGGCCCCTCGATCCCGTTCGACCGCAGCAGCCGGATCACCGCGCTGGTCGCCGGAGAGGGCGTCAACGGCGCGCGCAGGTCGAGCGCCCGGGCGGCGGTCAGCACCTCGATGGCGACCACCCGGGTCAGCCCGTCGAGCGACCGGCGCAGCTTGCGCGCGGCCGACCAGCCCATCGAGACGTGGTCCTCCTGCATAGCGCTGGAGGGGATCGAGTCGACCGAGGCCGGGTTGGCCAGCCGCTTCAGCTCGGAGACGATCGCGGCCTGGGTGTACTGCGCGATCATGTGGCCGCTGTCGACTCCCGGGTCGTCGGCCAAGAACGGCGGCAGCCCGTGGTTGCGCGCCTTGTCGAGGAAGCGGTCGGTACGGCGTTCCGAGATCGACGCCACGTCGGCAGCCACGATGGCCAGGAAGTCGAGCACGTAGGCGACCGGCGCCCCGTGGAAGTTGCCGTTGGACTCGACCCGGCCGTCGACCACGACCGGGTTGTCGACGGCGCTCGCGAGCTCACGACCGGCCACGGTGGCGGCGTACTCGACGGTGTCGCGGGCCGCGCCGTGCACCTGCGGCGAGCAACGCAGCGAGTAGGCGTCCTGGACCCGGTTGCAGTCGGGGCCGCGGTGCGAGGCCACGATTGCGGAGTCCGAGAGGAGCCGGGTCAGGTTGGCCGCCGACAGCGCCTGGCCCGGGTGCGGCCGGATCTCCTGCAGCTCGGGCGCGAAGACCCGGTCGGTGCCGAGCTGGCCCTCGACCGACATCGCCGCCGCGATGTCCGCGGTCGCGAGCAGCCGGCGCAGGTCGGCGATGGCCATCACGAGCATGCCGAGCATCCCGTCGGTGCCGTTGATCAGCGCGAGGCCCTCCTTGGCCTCCAGCTCCACCGGCCTCAGCCCCGCGGCGGCCAGCGCCTCGGCGGCGGGCATCAGCGCGCCGGTGACATCGCGGACCTCGCCCTCGCCCATCAGCGCCAGCGCGCAGTGCGCCAGCGGCGCCAGGTCGCCGGAACAGCCGAGCGAACCGTACTCCCGCACCACCGGCGTGATCCCGTGGGTCAGCAGGTCGGCGACCAGCTGCGCCGTCTCCGGTCGTACGCCGGTGTGCCCCGTCGCCAGCGTCGAGAGCCGCAGCAGCATCAGCGCCCGGGTCACCTCGCGCTCGACCTCCGGGCCGGACCCGGCCGCGTGCGACCGCACCAGCGACTTCTGCAGCTGGGCGCGCAGCTCGGGCGCGATGTGCCGGGTCGCGAGCGCGCCGAACCCCGTCGAGATGCCGTACGCCGGAGTCGGGGCCGCGGCGAGCTCCTCGACCACGGTCCGGGCCGCCTTCAACGCCGATCGGGCGTCCTCGGTCAGGGTGACGGACGCGCCGTCGCGGGCCACCGCGAGCACGTCCGCGAACGACAGCGGACCCACGTCGACCGCGACGGTCCGCCCGCTCGACGGCTGGGGGGAATGAGTTGTTGCCATGTCTCTCATGAAACTCCCCGGGACCGCCGGTTACCAGGGAGTCTGGCCCGCCTGGCGTCTCGGATCCGAGACCTGGGCGTTGCGGCCCGTTGGGGTAGTCCGTGACGAAACTGTCATTCCCACCCGCGCATCGGGGGCAATTTCGTCACGGATTATCCCGGACGTGGCGACGCGCACGACACTAGAGTGAAGGAGCAGGGAATCACGGGACTGCGAGGGAGCATCATGAGTGACGACGTACTGCTGGAAGTGGTCGGCGACGACCCGGCCGAGAACGAGCGCTTGGCCCTCGCGCTCCGCGACGAGCTCCTCGAGATCGACGAGGTCGAGGACGTCTCCCAGGCCACTGCGGGACCCGCGCCCGACGGCGCCCGCGGCCTCGACGTCGCGGCCGTCGGCGCCCTGCTGGTCACCGTCGAGCCCACCATCGAGCTGCTCGGCAAGGTCTTCCGCGTCGTCCAGGGCTGGCTGAGCCGCGGCCACCAGCCCGGCCAGCTGCTCAAGGTGACGATCAACGGTCAGTCGATCGAGTTCACCGCGACGACCAAGCAGCAGGATCTCGTGGTGAAGCAGTACCTCAAGTCGGTCGCCAAGGCCTGACCGGGCGAGTACGCCGCCCGGCCCGACCACGAGCCCTTTGCTGCGGCCCCAGCGCTCGTGGTCATCTCCCGACGTGAGTCGGGAGTGGCCCGTACTCGACCTGCCCCTGGCCGGCCGCCGAGGGCCGGGGAGCCGCCGCTGTACCGGACGGCGGGCAGTTCAGGCGACACGCCCGGCGTTCAACCCGGAACATAGGCGAGTCGCGGCGAACTGCCTGCCGTTCCGCACACTTCGGCCGTATGTCTCACCAGGGCGACCTCGTGGCAACGTCCCCGGCCTGCGCGCCCGAGCGTGCAGCCCGAGTGCGTCATAGCGGGACGCAGCCCGTGAGCCCTTGGGATCAAACTTCTGGCAGCGTCAGTGCCAGCCGGGCGCGCCGAGCTTGCCCTCGATCTCCTCCTGGGTCGGCGTGCCGCCGAGCGGCATCGTCCACAACTGATCCGGGCCGCCATCCTGGGGCGAGATCCAGGCGATCGTCTGTCCGTCGGGTGACCAGGCCGGGTAGGTCACGTTGGCGTCCGTGGTCAACTGCTGCGGGTTGCCGTCGCCGTCGAGATCGAGCACCCACGCGTCACCCGGCGTACCGGCCGGTGCCCTGCGGAACAGCACCTTGTTGCCGTACGCCGTCGGCGACGTGTCCGAGCCCGCGTCGCCGGAGGTCAACTGCTTCGGCTCACCGCCCGGCGAGACCTGCCACAGCGTGGCCGGGTCCGACGGGGTGTCGCCCTTCAGCGAGTAGACGACGGAGTCGCCGACCCACGTCGGGTTGCTGACCTTGTCGGACTCCACCAGCCGCTCGGCCCGGGCCGAGTCACTGTTGTCGACGATCCAGAGCCCGGTCTTCTCCTGGTGGGGCTTCCAGCACACGAAGGCGAGCCGGTTGCTCTCGGAGTTCCAGGCCGCTCGTCCGGTGTACGGGCAGGTGCCCCGGTCAGCCTCGCCCAGCATCGGCCGGTCCTTCTTGTTGTCCGCGCGGACCACGCGGCCGACCAGCCCTACGCTCGGCTTGCCCTTGAGGTAGGTGATCCACTTCCGATCGGGTGACACGGTCGGCAGGAAGACGTCCGAATCTTCCCAGGCCACGTCGGCCTGCTTGGTGTCGACGTCGTACGCCACCCCCTTGCTCTCCGCCCCGCTCCCCTGGCTCAGCAGGATCACGGAGTCCGGCACCGTCTCGGCCGACCCGTCACCCGATCCGCCGTCACCGCCGCCGTCGTCACCGCTGGGCGTCAGCAGCCACACGCCGACCAGCACGAGTACGACGGCCGCGGCCACCCCGGCGAGGATCCGGTGCTCGCGCAAGGCTCGACGCCACCACGGGCGTTCCGGAGTGACCTCCGGCACCGGCTGGTCCGGCCCTCCGGGCGGCGTCGTGTCGACGGGCTTCTGCCGGGGCGTGTCGACCGGCTTCGTCTCGACCGGCTTCGTCTCGACCGGCTTCGTCTCGACCGGCTTCGTCTCGACCGGCTT
>DASXRJ010000195.1:0-17263 GCA_036506675.1 Nocardioides sp.
AGCCGGTTCGGGTCCACGGCGTGCAAGGCTCTGTGGTCCTGCAACACATGCAGCGAACCCTTCGACCACGTCAAGGCCATCTAGATGTCGCACGCCACCTTCCACGACCTCCGCGTCGGCCACATCGAGCGGCTGACCGACGACAGCGTCTCGGTCACCTTCGAGGTGCCCGACGAGCTGGTCGCCGACTACGCCTTCACCCAGGGCCAGCACCTCGCGGTCCGCTGGGGCGCCGACGACGCTCGACGCAACTACTCCATCTGCTCGCCGGTCGGCGGCCCGCTCCGGATCGGCGTGAAGCGGATCCCCGACGGGACGTTCTCGGCGTACGCACTGGAGACGATGAAGGTCGGCGACACCCTCGAGGTGATGACGCCGGCCGGGCGGTTCACCACGGCGCTGAACCCCGCCCACGACAAGCACTACGCGCTGATCGCGGCCGGCTCCGGCATCACGCCGATCATCTCGATCGTGTCGACCATCTTGGCCACCGAGCCCGAGAGCCAGGTGACGCTGCTCTACGGGAACCGTACGACGCGCACCGTGATGTTCCTCGAGGAGCTGGAGGACCTCAAGAACCGCTACCCCGAGCGGTTCCAGCTGATGCACTTCCTCTCCCGCGAGCAGCAGGAGGTCGAGCTCTTCAACGGCCGGCTCGACGACGACCGGATCAAGCGGGTCCTCGAGGTGCTGCTGCCGGCCGACACCGTCGACGAGTGGTTCCTGTGCGGGCCCTACGAGCTGGTCACCGGCGGCCGCGAGGTGCTCGTCGAGACGGGCGTCGACCCTAACCACATCCACCTGGAGCTGTTCCACGCCGAGGCGATCAAGCGCAGGCGCGAGGAGGCCGGCGCCGCGGTCGGCGCCAAGGTGACGGCCACCCTCGACGGTCGCGAGTCGGTGCTCGACGTGGCGGCCGACGAGCCGATCCTGGACGCGATGCTGAAGGTCCGCGCGGACGCGCCGTACGCCTGCAAGGGCGGGGTCTGCGGCACCTGCCGGGCGCGGGTGCTGGCCGGCAGCGTCGAGATGGCCTCCAACTTCGCGCTGGAGCCCGACGAGCTCGAGCGCGGCTACGTGCTGACCTGCCAGTCCTACCCGACCACGGACGAGGTCGTCGTCGACTATGACGGCTGACGCTCCCGTACGACGTCGGTACGACGCCGACTCGCTGCTCGACGTGGCGGTCGGGATCTTCACCGAGCGCGGCTTCGACGGAACCAGCATGGAGCAGCTGGCCCGCGCGGCCGGTCTCTCGAAGTCGTCGATCTACCACCATGTCGAGAGCAAGGACGAGCTGCTCCGGCGCTCCCTCGACCGGGCGCTCGACGGGCTCTTCGGGGTGCTCGCGGCGACGGAGGACGGGCGGGCGATCGACCGGCTCGAGGCCGTCGTACGCGGGTCGGTGCGGGTGCTGGTCGCCGAGCAGCCGCACGTGACCCTGCTGCTGCGGGTCCGCGGCAACACCCCCGTGGAGCGGCAGGCGCTGGCGCGGCGCCGCGACTTCGACCGCGCGGTCACGCGGCTGGTCGAGCGGGCGGTCGACGAGGGCGACCTGCGACCGGATGCCGACCCCGCACTGAGCTCGCGGCTCGTCTTCGGGATGGTGAACTCCATCACGGAGTGGCACCGCCCCGGACGCTCACTGACCCCCGAGCGGCTGGCCGACGCCGTGGTCGGGCTCGTCCTGGAGGGCCTGCGCACCCGATAATCGTCAGGTGATTGCCCCATGACCGCCGTGACCGAGCAGATCCACGACATCGGTCGCCGCCGGGCCTGGGTGATCTGGCTGGTCGGCATGGCCGTCTACGTGCTGGCCGTCTTCCACCGCAGCTCGCTCGGCGTGGCCGGCCTGCTGGCCGCCGACCGGTTCGGCATCTCGGCCACCGAGCTGGCCTTCTTCACGGTCCTCCAGCTCGTCGTGTACGCCGGCCTGCAGATCCCGGTCGGCGTACTCCTCGACCGGTTCGGGTCCCGGGCGCTGCTGCTGGCCGGGCTGGTGCTGATGACGGCCGGTCAGGTCGCCTTCGCGTTCGTGCACTCGTTCCCGGCCGCGGTCGCGGCCCGCGCGCTGCTGGGCGCCGGCGACGCGATGATCTTCGTGAGCGTGATCCGGCTGGTGGCGGTGTGGTTCCTGGTCCGGCAGGCGCCGGTGGTCACCCAGCTGACCGGCCAGCTCGGTCAGGTCGGCGCGATCGTGGCCGCGGCGCCGCTGTCGCTGGCGCTGCACGAGCTCGGCTGGACCCGGGCGTTCGCATGGGCCTCGGCGATCGGCGTACCCCTGATGGTGGCGGTGGCGCTGCTGGTCAAGGACTCGCCGTACCGCCGCAGCGACGTCGTCCGGGTCAAGCTGGGCGCCCTGGCGCGCAGCCTGCGCACCGTGTGGGGCAACCCCGGCACCCGGCTGGGGATGTGGTCGCACTTCACGTCGCAGTTCTCGGTGACGGTCTTCTCGATGCTGTGGGGCTTCCCGTTCCTGGTGCGGGGTGAGGGGCTGTCGGCGACCTTGGCCAGCACGCTGATGATGGTGATGGTCGGCTGGGTGCTGGTCAGCGGGCTGGTGCTCAGTGCGCTGGTGGCCCGCTACCCCTACTACCGCTCCTACCTGGTGCTCAGCGTCGTCGTCGCGATGGCGGCCGGGTGGGCCGTGGTCCTCCTGCGTACGACGCCCGCCCCGATGTGGATCCTCGTCGTCCTGGTGTGCCTGATCGCGACCGGCGGCCCGGCCTCGATGGTCGGCTTCGACCTGGCCCGCACGTTCACGCCGGTGCAGGTGGTCGGCCGAGCGAACGGGTTCGTGAACATCGGCGGGTTCCTGGCCTCGCTGCTGACCATGGCCCTGATCGGCGTCGTACTCGACTGGCGTGAGCCGGCCGGTGCGGCGGCGTACGACCTGGGGGACTTCCGGGTGGCGATGTGCGTTCAGTACGTCTTCTGGACGCTCGGTGCCCTCCAGATCCTGCGCTACCGCCACAAGGCGCTCGCCCACCTGGAGCGGCTGCACCCCGGCGCGGTCGCCCAGCTCAAGCGCGGCGAGCCGTTCGTGCACCCGGGGTTCGCCGACCGCGAGGGCATCTGATCACCTCGAGTTCACCGGCCGGTCGGTGAGGGCCCCTAACGTGTGCTGGTGCTGACACGGGGGATGACCGGCTCGCTGCTGGTCCTGTTGGGCGGACTGGTGGTGTCCGTGCTGCCCGATTCCGCCACCCTCTACCGGCTCGACGCGCTCCGCGCGCTGCGCGACCACGAGGCCGGCCGGATGATCGGGCTGGCGGTCGTGATGGTCGGGCTCGGGCTGATCGGTGCTGCCTGGCTCTCGCTCTGCCGGTACGTCGCCCGCGCGGACGACCTCACCGACCACACCGTGCACACGGCCAACCTCGCCCTGGTCCGGACCGCCGCCGTACTCTGGTCGGTCCCGCTGCTGCTCGCGCCGCCGCTGTTCTCGCGCGACGGCTGGAGCTACGCCGCCCAGGGGATGATGACCCGGGTCGGGCTGTCGCCGTACGACTACGGACCGGGCGTGCTCACCGGCCCGATCATCGAGGCCGTGGACCCCCGCTGGCTCGCCACCGGTACGCCGTACGGCCCGCTGCCGCTGATGCTCGGCGGGATCGTCTCGCACTTCACCGGCGACCCGTGGCTGCTGGTCGTCGCGCACCGGATCTTCGCGCTCGCGGGTCTGGCGATGCTGGCGTGGGCGATTCCGCGGTTGGCCACCTGGACCGGCGTCAACCCGGCGCTGGCCACCGGGCTGGTGATCGCGTCGCCGCTGATGCTGGCGAACGGGGTCGGCGGCCTGCACAACGACCTGCTGATGGTCGGCCTGATGGCCGCGGCGCTGGTGCTCGCGGTCGAGCGCGGCTGGGTGTACGGCGCGGTCCTGGGCGGACTGGCGGCCGGGGTGAAGCTGCCCGGCGGCCTGGTCTGCATCGGCATCGCCCTCCTGGCCGCTCCGGTCGGGGCCACCATGGTGCAGCGGCTGCGCAGGCTGGCCGCCGTCGGGCTGGTGTCGGTGGGGTTCCTGGTGGGCTTCGGGCTGGTCGTCGGGGTCGGTCTCGGCTGGGTCCGGGCGCTGGCCGTGCCGGGCACCGTGAACACCCCGCTGTCGATGCCGACCGTGATCGGCGGCTTCCTCGACTACGCGTCGATGCGGTTCCAGACCGGGCTGCGGCCGGCCACGTTCCTCGACCTGGTGAGGCAGATCGCCACGGTCGCCTCGCTGCTGGTGGCCGGGTGGGTGGCGCTGCGCTGGGAGACCGGCTCGCGGGCGGCCGCGCTCAAGGCGGTCGCGGTCGTGGTGGCGGCGACGCTGTTGATGAGTCCCGTCGTACACATCTGGTACTTCCTGTGGCTGGTGCCGTTCGTGGCCCCGCTGCGGCTGTCGCGGGTCGGCAGGCTGTGGTTGATCGCGGTCGCACTGATCATGGGCATGGTCGCGCCGCTCGACTCGTCGCTGCACGGCGCCTACCTCGCGATCATCATCGGCTCGCTGGTCTCGGCCGTGGTGACCGCCGTACTCCTGCTCACCCGGGCCTCGCGGCTGCGGCTGGGCAAGATCGCCGACGCCGAGTGGCTGCCCGTCCCGTGACCCTCCCTCAGAGCCTGGCCGCTCAGAGGCGCCCGCTGGCCCTCGTCTGCCTGCTCGCCGGCCTGTGCTGCGGGGCGGTGGCGCTGCGCGGGGGGTTCATCGACATCGCGGTCTACCGGTACGGCGCGGACGCGATCGTGCACGGCATCGACCTCTACGGGCCGCGCGACGGGCTGCCGTTCACCTACCCGCCGTTCGCCGCGCTGCTGTTCACGGTCACCCTGCCGCTGCCGTTCGCGCTGCTGGTGGCGGCCTGGACCGCGCTGTCGCTGGCCGCGCTCGGCTTCGTCCTGCATCTGTTCACCGACCTGACCGGCTGGCGGCTGGCCGGGCTGACGGTGGCGGCGCTGGCCTTCGAGCCGGTCTGGTCGAACCTGTCGTTCGCGCAGATCAACCTGTTCCTGATGGCCGCGATCGCCTACGACCTGCTCCGTGCGGACCGGCCTGCCCGTACTTGGAACCGGGCCGGCTGGCTGATCGGGATCGCGGCCGGCATCAAGCTGACGCCGCTGCTGTTCGTGGTCTTCCTGGTGCTGGTCGGTCGCCGGTCGGCGGCGGTGAGTGCGGTGGCGGCGTTCCTGGCCACGGTGGCGGTCGGCTTCGCGGTGCTGCCGCGCTCCTCCCTCGCCTACTGGACCGAGGTGCTCTGGGACCCCAACCGCGTCGGCGGGGTCGCGTACGCCGGCAACCAGTCGATGCTCGGCTTCCTGACCCGGGTGATCGGCGAACAGCCGAGTACGGCGGTCTGGTTCCTGATCGCGGGCGCGGTGGCGCTGGCGCTGCTGGTCCTCGCCGCGTCGTACTGGACGAGCGACCGCGGGCTCTCGGTCTGCCTGGCGGCCTCGGCGATGCTGGTAGCCTCGCCGATCTCGTGGAACCACCACTTCGTCTGGGCCGTCCCGCTGGCCTGGTGCCTGCTGCGCCGATCGCGAGTGGCGGCCGCGGTCTGGACGCTGGTCTTCTGCTCCACGGTCATCTGGTGGCCGCCGGCCGCCGACGACCGTGAGGTGCTGTGGAACGCCGGGCAGCAGCTGCTCGGTAACGCCTACCTGTTCGCGCTGCTGCTGGTCGGCGCCTACCTCGCGATCGCACACCGGCCCGAGGTCGCCGCGCCCGCTCGGTCGGGCGCGGCGACCACGGTGGTCTCCTAGCTCAACCCGAGTGCGGCCAGGGTGGCCGCGGCCATCTTGGACTCGCCCAGCGCGTTGGGGTGCACGGGCACGAAGTTGGTGCCGAACAGCGCCGGCTCGACCCAGCGGGTGCCGATCGGCTGGCAGGCGTCGTGGCCGTTCGAGGCGGCGCCCAGGTCGACGTACGTCGCTCCGGCGTCGGCGGCAGCCTGGCCGATGGCGGCGTTGAGGTGGGCCTGGATGGCGCGCATGTAAGGCACGTCGCCGGTCGCGATCGGCATCGCCCAGTAGCAGCCGCCGGTGGCGGGCATGATCCACGGGTAGCCGAGGATTGCGACGGTCGCGTGCGGCGCCTTCGCCTGTACGTCGCGCAGCGCCTGCCGGACCGCGGGGTAGATGGTCGAGGAGATCCGGGTGTCGAAGCTGTCGCCGTAGTGGTTCTTGCAGGGGCTGCCGAAGCCGAGCGTGGTCAGGCCCGCGGCGGCGCAGTCGGCGATCAGGTCGATGAACAGGTCGGTGTCGTTGCCGCCGATGGTCATCGTGACCAGGTCGGTGTCCTCGGTGACGGCGTCGAGCTGCGGCGGGGTCAGACCGGCGTACTGCTCGGTGGTGTAGTCCTTGGTCTGCGCGCCGCCGCAGGTGACGTCCTGGAACGAGGTGGCGCCGGCCGCGTCGGCGATCAGGTGCGGGTAGTTCAGCGTCGTCCGTGCGCAGAACAGGAACGCGTTCGGGTCCAGCGGCAGGATGCCGGAGCCCGCGCTGTACGAGTCGCCCAGCGCGACGTAGTCGATGGCCGGCGTGGCCTCGCTGGGCGCGGCCGTCAGGCCCAGCGTCGTCATCACCGTCGTCGTGACGGCAGCAAACAGTGTTCGAACCCTCATGAGTTCCCTCTCCCGAGCTCCCGAGCGCCGTGGCGCTACTCCCAAGTAACCGGAGTGTGAAGGCCGTCACAAGGGGACGTCAAGGTTTTGCTCAGTTGACCTCGCTGCGGCGCTCGAGCAGCACGGTGTCGCGCCACTCGCCGTCGAGGCGGGCGATCCGGCTCCGCACGGCCAGGGTCTGGTAGCCCGCGGAGTGGTGGAGGGCCAGACTGGCCCGGTTCTCCGGGAAGATCGAGGTCTGCAGGGTCCACAGGCCGGCGGCGTCCGCGCCGTTGACCTGGGTGTGGAGCAGTGCCTTGCCGACGCCGCGGCCGCGCATCTCCCCGGTGACGTACACCGAGGTCTCGCCGACGCCCGCGTAGCACTCCCGCAGCGACGTCGGCGTGATCGCCGACCAGCCGACCACGGCGCCGTCGACCTCGGCGACCCAGCTCAGCCCGGGCAGCCAGCGGGCCGCCAGCGTCTCGGCATCGGGTACGACGGTCTCGAAGGTGGCGTTGCGGGTCGCGATGCCCTCGGCGTAGATCCGGCGTACGTCGTCGAGATCGCGGGCCTCGACCGGGCGGCAGGTGACGTCGTCGGGCAGGTCTTCGGGGCAGCAGGGGCGTTCGCGCACGGTGCCCATCACCACGTCGGCGGCGTGGGGGAGTCCGGTGCAGCAGGCGGCGTTGACCGAGACCACGCTGCTGGTGCCGACCTTGTCGACCATCACGAAGCCGACCTCGGCGAGACGGCGTACGTGGTGGGAGCAGGTGGACTGGCTGATCCCGAGCCGCTCGGCGAGGCGGCCGACGGTGATCGAACCGGTGGGCGTGGTGGCGACCTCGTGCAGGAGCCGGACGCGGGTGGGGTCGGAGAGGGTGGCGAACCACTCGGCGTAGGTGTGTGCCGTGTCGGGCTCGAGGGTCGCGGGTGCCGTGGCCATGCGGCCAATCTACATCGATTGACATCGATGGTTGAATTCATCGAGAGGGATCGATAGAGTCCGGATCAAAGATTGATATCCGTCGATATAAGGAGTACGTCGTGCCGCACACAGTCGTCATCATCGGAGCCGGTCCCGTGGGTCTCACGGCCGCGGTGCACGCCATCGACCGAGGCCTGCCGGTCGTCGTACTCGAGGCGGGGGCGGGTCCGGGCAGCTCGATCCGCGAGTGGGGGCACGTCCGGCTGTTCTCCGCGTGGGCCGAGCTGGTCGACCCGCGGGCCCGGGTGCTCCTCGAGAAGACCGGGTGGACGATGCCCGAAGCGACGGCGTACCCCTCGGGCGGCGAGTGGGTCAGCGAGTTCCTGGAGCCGCTGGCCCAGGCGCTGGTCGAGTCCGGGGCCGACCTGCGCTACGGGCACACGGTGACCGGCGTGGCCCGGCGCGGCCGCGACGTGTTGGTCGACGCCGGGCGTGATGAGGAGCCGTTCGTGGTGCATGTCGACTCCGCCGACGGCGAAGAGCGGGTGACCGCGTCGGCCGTGATCGACGCCTCCGGCACGTGGGGTACGCCGAACCCGCTCGGCACCGACGGCTACCCGGCCGCTGGGGAGCGCGAGCACCGTGAGCGGATCTTCAGTGGCATCCCGGAACTGGCCGACCCGCAGGTGCGGTCGCGGTACGCCGGCCGCCACGTCGCCGTCGCCGGCACCGGAGCCTCGGCCCACAACGTGCTCGTCGCGCTCGCCAGGCTGGCGGCCGAGGAGCCGGAGACGCGGGTGAGCTGGCTGGTCCGGCGGGCGGCCCTCGGTGACGCCTTCGGGGGCGGCGAGGCCGACCAGCTCGTCGAGCGGGGCGCGCTCGGCCGGCGGGCTCAGGCGGTGGTCGCCTCGGGCGTCGTACAGACGCGGACGGGGTTCCGGACGGTCGCCGTACGCGACGAGCCGGGCGCGCTGCGACTCGAGGCCGAGGACGGCCAGTACGTCGACGGGGTCGACGAGGTGATCGTCGTGACCGGCTTCCGGCCGGACCTGTCGATCCTGAGCGAGGTGCGGCTCGACCTCGACCCGGTGCTGCAGGCGCCTCGCAAGCTCGCCCCGATGATCGACCCCAACGTGCACTCGTGCGGGTCGGTCCCGCCACATGGCGCGGCCGAGCTGGCGCACCCGGAGGCCGGCTTCTACCTGGCCGGGACCAAGGCCTACGGGCGGGCGACGTCGTTCCTGGCGCTGACCGGGTTCGAGCAGGTGCGCAGCATCGTGGCGGCGATCGACGGCGACGTGGAGGCGGCGGCCCGGGTCGAGCTGGTGCTGCCGGAGACCGGTGTGTGCGGCGGCTCTGGCCAGTACGACGGCGAGCTGCTCACGATCGGTGGCCCCGCCTCGGCCGGTGGAGGCTGCTGCGACTGAAGGCATCGACGTGTGTCAACATAGACGCATGTCGAAGTCTTTGCTGGTCGAGGCTCCCGCGGTCACCTGCGCTTCGCCGCTGACCAAGGAGCCGCTGACCGTCGAGCAGGCGGAGCGGATCGCCACGCCACTCAAGGCGCTGGCCGATCCGGTCCGCCTGCGGCTGCTGTCCTTGGTCGCGTCCCACGCCGACGGCGAGGCGTGTGTGTGCCACCTCAACGAGGCGTTCGAGCTGTCGCAGCCGACGATCAGCCACCACCTGAAGGTGCTGCACGAGGCCGGCCTGCTGGAGCGCAGCAAGCGTGGGGTCTGGGTCTACTACCGGGTCAACTCCGACGCGCTCGAGGGCCTGAGCACGCTGCTCGGCAAGGTGAGCGAGTGAGCGTGGCGCTGCTGCGTCGTACGCTCGCGGAGCTGGTCGGTACGGCGTTCCTGGTCGCGACCGTGATCGGCTCCGGGATCGCCGCGAGCCGGCTCTCGCCCGGCGACGTCGGCCTGCAGCTGCTGGAGAACAGCCTGGCCACCGGTGCCGTCCTGGTGGCGTTGATCCTGACCCTTCAGCCGGTCTCGGCGGCGTTCAACCCCGTGGTCAGCCTGGCCGAGTGGGCGCTCGGGCTGCTGAGCCTGCGTGAGGCCGCCGTACTCGCGGTCGGGCAGGTCGCCGGCGGCGTGTTGGGCGCGGTGGTCGCCAACCTGATGTTCGACCTCGACGCCGTCACGTTCTCCACCCACGAGCGCACCGGCGGCGGGCTCTGGCTGGGCGAGGTCGTGGCCACGCTCGGGCTGCTGGTGGTGATCTTCGGTGCGGTCCACTCCGGGCGCACCGAGACCATCGCGTACGGCGTCGGGGGCTGGATCACGGCGGCGTACTGGTTCACCTCGTCGACCAGTTTCGCCAACCCGGCCGTCACGTTCGCGCGGATGTTCTCCGACACGTTCGCCGGCATCGAGCCGGCGTCGGTGCCGATGTTCGTGCTGATGCAGCTGGTCGGGGCGGCCCTGGCCGTCGTACTCGTGAAGCTGCTGTATCCCACCCTTGCTCTCGAGGAGTCCCGATGACCCCCACCGTGCTGTCGGTGCAGGAGTCCGACGTCGTGATCACGATGGGCTGCGGCGACGCCTGCCCGTTCTTCCCCGGCAAGCGCTACGAGGACTGGAAGCTCGACGACCCCGCCGGCCAGGGCATCGACGCCGTCCGGGCGATCCGCGACGACATCCGCGGCCGGGTCGAGAAGCTGGTCGTGGACCTAGTCGGCTAGCAGCGTCTTGGCGTCGACGGAGCGGGGCGGGCGGCCGTCGGTGGCCATCGCCGCGGCCAGCCGCTGGACGCGCTCGTTGAGCGGCGCCGGTACGCCGAGTCGCCGCGCGAGCATGACGATCTCGCCGTTGAGGTAGTCGGTCTCCACCGAACCCGTGCCCCGGGCCAGGCTCTGCCAGGTCGAGCCACCTGGCGGGGCGGGGGTCTCGCCACGACGCAGGAGGTCGCCGCGGCGTACCCGATCGTCGGCCTCGGAGACCACCTCGACGCCGGCCGCGGCCAGCACCTCGTCGGCCTCGGCGCGCAGGGCGTCGACCAGCCGGTCGGCCGCCTCGTCGTCGACGCAGCAGGCGTCGACGGCGTTGCCGAGGTTCATCAGGAGCTTGCGGTACTTCCAGGCCATGATGTCCGCGCGCGGCTCGGAGACGATGCCGGCCTCGGTGAAGGCGGCGGCGATCGCCGCGGTCGTCTCGTCGGTGCCGGTGGGCCAGCGCCCGACGTCCAAGATGGCGGGCACGCCGCCCGACTTACCCACCACGACCCCCGGTGAGAGGTGGGTGGCCGGCGCCATCACGCAGACGGCGTACACGTCGGAGAACCAGCGGACCAGGGTCGGCTCGTTGGCGACGCCGTTCTGCAGGGAGACGACCGAGACCGTCGGCGCGACCCGGGACAGCCGGGCGGCCACCTCGGCGGTCGCGTCGCTCTTCACCGCGACCAGCACGATCTCGTCACCGCGCCAGTCGACCTCCTCGGGGCCGGCGACCGCGGGGACCGGCAGTCGCTCGTCGAGGGTCGGTGAGATGAGGTGGAGACCGTCGGACCGGAGCGCCTCGAGGTGTGCGCCGCGGGCGATCAGCGTGACGTCGTGGCCGGCCCGGTGCAGCAGTCCGCCGACCAGGCCGCCGACCGCGCCGGCGCCGTACACGACCAGTCTCATGCGCGCGCCGGCTCGACCACGCCGGTCACCTCGCCGAGCGCGATCCGCCCGCCGCCGGTACCGGGTGCGGTGTAGCGCAGGGTGACCTGGTCGCCGTCCTCGAGGAAGGTCCGGCCCGCGCCGAAGACGCCCTCCCCGAAGGGCTCCTTGCCGCCCCAGCTCAGCTCCAGGAACGACCCGCGCTGGCCGACCTCGGGTCCGGAGATGGTGCCCGACCCGAACAGGTCGCCCGGCCGTGTGGAAGCGCCGTTGACGGTCAGGTGGGCGAGCATCTGGGCGGGCGACCAGTACATCGAGGAGTACGGTGGACGCGCGACGATCTCGCCGTTCAGCAGCACCTCGACGGCGATGTCGAGCCCGCGCCCGCCGGATAGCCCCCTTCCCCCGGTCAGGTAGGGCAGCGGTTCGGGGTCCTGGCCGGGCAGGTCGGTCCAGGCGGCCTCGAGGGCGGCCAGCGGGGTCACCCACGCGGAGATCGAGGTCGCGAAGGACTTGCCGAGGAACGGCCCGAGCGGGACGTACTCCCAGGCCTGGATGTCGCGCGCGGACCAGTCGTTGAGGCCGACGACGCCGAAGACGTGGTTGGCGAAGTCGTCGACCGCGACCCGGTCGCCGAGCGCGGAGCCGGCGCCGATCACGAAGCCGAGCTCGGCCTCGATGTCGAGCCGCCGACTCGGACCGTATGACGGTGCCGGCTCGGTGGGTGCCTTGCGTTGCCCGCACGGCCGGACGACCGGCGTACCGGAGACGACGACCGTGCCGGCGCGGCCGTGGTAGCCGACCGGGAGGTGCCGCCAGTTGGGCAGCAGCGCGTCGCCGTCGGGGCGGAAGATCCGGCCGACGTTGGTGGCGTGGTCGATGGAGGCGTAGAAGTCGACGTAGTCGCCGACTTCGAACGGCAGCCGCAACGTGACCTCGTCCAGCGGGTGCAGATGCGGCGCGGTCCGCTCGCTGTGGACCTCGTTGCCGAGCACCTCGACGAGCCAGTCGCGGGCGACGTCCCAGACCGCCCGGCCGGCAGCCAGGAACGGGTTCAGCGACGGCTGCTGCCACAGCGGCATCAGGTCGGGTCCGTCCCCGGGCCGCATCGCCTCGCGCCCGTAGCTCGCGACCGCGCCGGCATCCATCACGAAGTCACCGATGCGCACGCCCACCCGGGCCGGTCCGTCGGCGACCGAGAAGACGCCGTACGGCAGGTTGTCGACGTCGAACGGAGACCCGGCGGCCCCCTCCACCCAGGTGCTCACGGAGCCTCCATCAGGTTGAGCTCAGTCAGGTCCGCGAGCGGGTCGGTGATGCTGCACGAGCCGAACGACGTGAACCAGGTCCGGGTCGAGGCGGGCAGCTCGCGGGTGGCGGTGGCGAGGGCGGCGCCGTCCCGGCTGGTGAGTACGTCGGCCGCGGACCCACCGTCGAGGGCCGTCCTGGTGGCGACCAGGACGTTGAGGAACCCATGGTGCTCGAAGCCGGTCTCGGGGTCGGTGTGCGCCACCGCGTGGTGCAGCCCGGCCGTGCACTTGAACGGGGTCTCGCGGTCGAGCGCGGCGTCGATCCAGCTCGCCAGCGCGTGCGGGTGGGGGAACAGCTCGGCCTCGAGTCCGCCGGTGCGGAACTTCAGCCGCAGCCCGCTCTCCGCGACGGCGTCGGCCGCGGCCAGCCAGCTCGCCGTCGAGCCGACGTGCGGGAGCTCGACGTAGATCGGAGTGTCGTCGTCGAGGGTGCCGTCGGCTCGGGCCGCATCGACGGCGGCGACCACCCGGCGGGCGTTGCCGGCCAGGTCGTCGAGGTCGCGCAGGGCGATCTCGAGGCCGGCTAGAGGCGTGCCGGCTTTCCCGGCCAGCCGGGCGACGCCGGCGATCGCGCCCGCGCCACCGGTGATCACGACCGAGACGGGCAGTCCGGCGCGAGCCACCTCGGGGAGCTTGAGGTCGGAGACGACGAAGGCGCCCACGAGGCCGGCGTACCACTCGTCTCGGCGGGCGGCGAAGGCCTCGACCGCCTCGGCCAGCGGGCTGTTCCCCGGTGGGAAAATGGCCGCGTCGTCGACGAGACCGGTCAGGATCGGAGGCACGTTTGACACGTGTGCGAGGCTAACGCATAAGCATGTGAGCGGACGTAGAAGTGCGAATAACGAACGGATGGGTCAGTGGCGCACTACCGGCAGATCGGCGACGTACCCCAGAAGCGGCACACGCAGTTCCGCGATCCTGAGGGCAGGCTCTACTACGAGGAGCTGATGGGGGAGGAGGGCTTCTCCTCCGACTCGTCGTTGCTCTACCACCGCGGCGTACCGTCGGCCATCGTCGCGAGCGAGGTCTGGGAGCTGCCCGACCAGACCCGCACTCCCAACCACCCGCTTAAGCCGCGGCACCTCCGGCTGCACACGCTCTTCGTCGCCGGTGAGACCGGGGACCCGGTCGAGGGCCGCCGGCTGGTGCTCGCCAACAACGACGTGCGGATCTCGTACGTCATCACCGGCACGGACCCCTCGCCGTACTACCGCAACGCCATCGGCGACGAGTGCGTCTACGTCGAGTCCGGTGGCGGCACCGTGGAGACGGTCTTCGGCACGCTGCACTACCGGTCCGGTGACTATGTCCTGATCCCGCGCGCCACGACGCATCGCTGGGTGCCGAACCAGAGCAGCAGGCTCTACCCGATCGAGGCCAACAGCCACATCGCGCCGCCGAAGCGCTACCTGAGCCGCTACGGACAGTTCCTCGAGCACGCGCCGTACTGCGAGCGCGACCTGCACGGGCCCGGCCAGCCGTTCCTGGTCGAGGGTGAGGACGTCGAGGTGCTGGTCAAGCACCGTACGTCGACCGGGCTGGTCGGCACCCGGATGACCTATGCGACCCACCCGTTCGACGTGGTCGGGTGGGACGGCTGCCTCTACCCCTACACGTTCAACATCGAGGACTTCATGCCGATCACCGGCAAGGTCCACCAGCCGCCGCCGGTGCACCAGGTCTTCGAGGGCCACAACTTCGTGGTCTGCAACTTCCTGCCGCGCAAGGTCGACTACCACCCGCTGTCGATCCCGGTGCCGTACTACCACTCCAACGTCGACTCCGACGAGGTGATGTTCTACGTCGGCGGCGACTACGAGGCGCGCAAGGGCTCGGGCATCAACATCGGCTCGATCTCGCTGCACCCGGGTGGCTATGCCCACGGTCCGCAGCCGGCGGCCGTCGAGGCGTCGCTGGGTGCGGAGTACTTCGACGAGTCCGCGGTCATGGTCGACACCTTCGCCCCGCTCGACCTGGGTGAGGGTGGACTGGCTGCCGAGGACCCGGCGTACGCGTGGACCTGGGCTGGCCGGTCCAACGGGGACGGCGACGACGGGAGCGGCCCGGCCGTCTTCTCCAACTCGTGAGTCACTTATTTCGAGTTAGACTGCCTAAGTCGAAATAAGAGAAGCGTTAGTTCGAGTTGGGGGCCCAGTGACTGCCTGGAAGAGGCACACGCACCGAGTGGTGCCCTGGCGTCAGACGACGCGTGGCGGCACCGTCGACGACCGGAAGCTGTCCGAGGTCACGGTCTCGCTGCCACCTCGGATCGCAAACCAAACGGTTTCGGTGAGCCCATCCTGTGTCGTGGCCATGGAAGAGGCCCTCCACGAGGTGACCGCCCTTGACGAGTCACACGGCGGCGAACTGGAGGCGCTAGGGAGCCTGCTTCTGCGGACCGAGTCCGTCGCCTCGTCCAAGATCGAGCAGATCGAGGCCAGCGTCGACGACTACCTGAGGGCTCTGCACGGAAGCCGGGCCAACGTCTCGGCGTCATCGATGGCGGACGCCACCGATGCCCTGGTCGCCTTGGTCGGCTCGGTCAGCCGTGGTGATGAGATCGGGGTGGCAGCGGTTCTGGCGGCCCACCGCGTTCTCATGGCCGACGATCCGAGCGAGCGTACGTTCGCCGGCCGGTTTCGCGACATGCAGAACTGGATCGGTGGCAGCGACCATTCACCGCGCAATGCGCTGTACGTGCCGCCGCCACCCGACACGGTTACGGACTACATGGATGACCTGATGACGTTCGCCAATCGTGACGATGTCCCGGTCGTCGCGCAGGCCGCGATCGTGCACGCGCAGTTCGAGTCGATCCATCCGTTCACAGACGGAAACGGACGAATCGGCCGGGCCCTCATCAACACGGTCCTTCGACGCAGGGGTGCGACATCACGCGTCGTCGTACCCCTCGCGTCTGCCCTGGTCGCACACCGGGATCGCTACTTCGACGTACTGGGTGACTACCGCGCCGGCGATCTGGAGAGCCTGGTCATGGAGCTCAGTCGGTCTGCGTTGGCTGCCGCCGCGGAATCGCGGCTGACGGCGGTCAGGATCTCCGAGCTTCCGGCCCGCTGGAGTGCGGAGGTCGGCCCGATCCGCCGCGGCAGTGCGCTGGCCAGGTTGCTTGACGGGCTCACCTCCTCGCCCGCGGTGACAGCCGAGGGCGCCCACAGTCTGATCGGTGGCCCGCTCACCAGCGTGTACTCGGCGATCGACCGACTCGTCGACGCCGGCGTGCTCCGACCCCTCACAGATCGCAAGCGCAACCAGGTGTGGGGTGTTGTCGCCCTTGTCGATGAGCTCGAGGATCTGGGCGACCGGATCGGGGCCCGAGCACGTGATCAGCGGTAGCCGTTGCGCAGGTACGTCGTACTGAACGTGCCGGTGCCGTCGAAGTAGGCCAGCACCAGCTTGGCCGGGTCGGTCGCGAGCAGGCCGCGGGGCAGGTCGCTGCCGTCGTCGGAGTCGTCCCAGCCCCAGGGCGCGTTGGCGGCGTTGTCTTTGTAGTTGTCGCCGCGGAAGGTGCCCCAGCTCGCGTACGTCGTCGAGTCGTTGCGTCGCTCCCACATCCCGCCGTTCGCGAAGATGTTGGTGAGCCCGTAGCCCACCGACGAGTCGTTGCCGCTCGACGGAACCTCCGGGCTGCCGCTCGGCTTGTAGATCACCCCGTCGCCGCCGGGGAAGCCGTTGCCGTTCCAGCCGTAGAGCCCGTGTCCCTTGGCCTCCTGGAAGGTCGAGGGGTGCGCGGTGCTGTTGTAGGTCTCGGTGCGCAGCGTCCCGTCGACGGTCTCGCGGCCGGCCACGAAGCTGCTGCCGGCGGGGACGTAGGAGTAGAAGTCCGTGTGCGCGACCGTGACAGCCGCCTCGAGCTTGCCGTAGGTCGTGCTGTTCTTGCGCACGGTCAGCAGCAGGCCCTCCATGTCGTTCTCGTGGCAGGAGGCGTCGCTGCAGATCTCGGTCCAGTCCCGCGGGTGGTAGAAGGCGTAGACGATGAACCAGTGCGTCGAGGTCTCCACCACCGAGTAGTAGCCGCGGCCGGTGAGCCGCGAGAGTACGTCGTCCTGGTGCTCCCAGTTGTTGAGCGTGTCCCACTCGGCGTCGTAGTTGATGCGGGACAGGTAGTCGGCGTCGTAGTCGGAGCTGTCGGTGTCCTGGTGGTGGACGGGAGCCCAGTGGGTGGCGAGCTCGGCGTCGGTGGCGGCGGACGCGGGGGCCGGGGCGAGGGCCATGGTCAGGCCGGTGGTGAGCGCGGCGAGCGCGGTGGCGCTGGCGGCGTACAGGCGAAGGCGTCGGGTCATTCTCCGACGCTAGGACCGCCGGCCGACCCTGTCATGACTCTTCGGCGAATCCTCGGGGGACCGGCCCGAAACGTCTCCGTCCGCCGAACGCAGTCTCGCCGATGTCGAGCGGGCTCATCCGACGGTGATGACGACGCGATGGTCGCCGGGGCCGAACACCACGACCAGCGTGGTGACGGTGCGTGGCGTTGCCCTTCTGACGCTGATCGTCACGGAGGTTGAGGCGCCGCCGGCGAGGGTGCCGGAGTACGAGCTGAGCGAGGTGTACGTCGCCGCGGCGCCCTCACGGACGCCCGACCAGTCGACGGTGCCGCCCTGCGCGGAGAGCCGGACCGTGCCGGTGGACCCTCGCGGGATCATGAGCGAGGTCGGCGTGACCGCTAGCGTCCCGGAGGACGACGACGAGGTCAGCACCGAGGTCGGGATGGTGGTGGCCGACGTGCTCGTCGGCGTACTGCTGCTCGGGCCGCCGGTCGGCCCCGAGGTGGCCGGCGGGCCCGTGGGCGCAGTCGTGCCCGGCGTGGACGGGGTGACGGTCG
>DASXRJ010000196.1:0-10076 GCA_036506675.1 Nocardioides sp.
TTCGGCGACCATAGCGTGAGGGAAACACCCGGTCCCATTCCGAACCCGGAAGTTAAGCCTCACAGCGCCGATGGTACTGCAACCGCGAGGTTGTGGGAGAGTAGGACGTCGCCGGACAACACTTCACGTAGAGGCCACCCCCGGGTGGCCTCTACGCTATTTGCGGGGCTATTTACGGACACTTGCTGAAGCCCCCTATTCGGAGCTTTCGAGTCGTGCCTCGGCCGTTACGGTCGGCGCTCGCGGCCCGACCCTCGGTGGCCACTTAGCGTCCACAGGCACCCCTCCGGTCGCGGTTATCCACAGCCTCTCGCCGGCCGCGGCCCGCATGTCGGTCGACGGCGCCAGCGTGGATGCCAGGAGGTGCTCACATGACCAAGACAACCGTGAGCAAGACGGCGATGACCGAGACTGCAATGACCGAGACTGCAGGGAGTCCGCCCGAGGCGGCTACCGAAGACACCCAGCCGAATTTCGTACGGCTCAGGGGGAGGCTCTCGGTCGCCCCGATCGAGAAGGTGCTCCCCAGTGGAGACAGCGTCTGGACCTTCCGGGTGGTGGTGGACCGTGCGGCGCCGTACCGGCGAAAGCAGCGGGTGGATGCCTTGGACTGCGCGGTCTGGACCGGAAGGGTCCGGAGATCCGTGGCCACCTGGAGGGAGGGCGATGTCGTCGAGGTGACCGGCAGCCTGCGGCGACGCTTCTTCCGGACCCCGTCGGGCACGGTGTCCCGAGTCGAGGTGGAGGTGGAGGCCGGCCGTGTTATTCGTCGCGCAGATCGCGCATGAGGACCCCGAGGCTCGGTTTGGGCTGGAACGACGTGGCCTTCTCGGGCAGCAGCTGGCCGGCGCCCGCCGTCGTGACCACCGCGTCGAATGCCGGCACCGGCATCAGCAGGCACACGCCCCTGCGGGACCGGGCCTGGTGCAGGGCGTGTTCGGCGGTGTGGTGGTAGCTGATCCGGCTCTTGGCGACATTGAGAGGGGGGAAGAGCTCGGTCTCCACGACGGTCACGGCGAGAGCGTCCCTCGGGGGCAGGCGCACGGTGGCCCACCGCGTGGCGTCGGTGATCACGATCGTGTGGTCACCGAGCTGCTCGAGGGCGTCGGGTCGCTCGACCAAGGTGTAGTCCAGCCCCTGGTCGGCGCAGACGGCGAGGACCGTGTCGAACTCGAGGCCACCGAGGAACCGGTGGATGGGGCCGAGCCACAGTGGCGTGTCGCTCTGGTCGACCAGCATCACCAGGCCGCGGTCCCACGGGGTCCCTGGATGGGCCGCCTGGAGCTGCAGGTAACCGGCGTACCGGTGGTGGCCATCGGCGATCAGCGCATGCGTGTCGGCGAGGCCGGCCTCGATGGCCATCAACGTGGGGGTGTCACGCAACGCCCAGAGCCGGTGGACCTGGCCGGCACGGTCCGTGAACGCCACCGTTGGCGGGGTCTCCAGGACGGCATGGATGAGACGGCGTACGGCGGCGGGGCCTCGGTGCACCAGCAGGATCGGTGCGGGGTTGATCCGCATCTCGTCCATGCGGGCGCCGAGCTCGCGCACCTGGTCCGGGTGAACTCCCTCGTGAGGGAAGACCGCCTGGCGGGCGCCGGGGCAGTTCATGGAGTTGCGGGACAGGTCGAGGGCGCCGACGAGGCCCCGGATCGTGATGCCGTCGGCGGTGTACTCATGCAGGTAGATCGCCGGCTGATCGTCGTGGTGGATCCGCCCGGCCGTCTCCCAGGTGAGGATGCGCTCGGGGACGTTGCGGTAGGGGCGGGCGAAGACCCGCGCCGAGGCGGGGTCGCCGACCGCGGAGTTGGCCAGCCTCAGCCCGCGGAAGGGGAGGATCCGAAATGGCTTGACCACGACGGGCGGAGCGACCGGCGCGGAGTTGTCCATCGCAGCATCGTAGGGTGCTGAGCCAGGCAAGCCTCAGGAAGGACACGAATGCTGAGCGACTCGTCGGTTCCGCTGTGTGAGGCCTATGACCTGGCGATGCTCGACCTGGACGGGGTGGTCTACATCGGTCCGGCGGTCGTGCCGGGCGTACCCGACCGGTTGGCCAGGGCGCGCGACGCGGGGATGCGGCTGGCCTTCGTGACCAACAACGCGGCCCGGCCCCCGGCGTCGGTCGCTTCCCACCTCGTCGAGTTGGGCATCGCGGCCGAGGCGTCCGACGTGGTGACTTCCGCGCAGGCCGCCGCGAGCCTGCTGGCGGCGAGACTTCCACCCGGGTCGAAGGTGTTCCTGCTCGGCGGTGAGGGGCTCGACGCCGCGCTGCGCGAGCGGGGGCTGGAGCCGGTCAGCCGGCTCGGCGATGATCCGGTGGCGGTGGTGAGTGGTTACGGTCCGGACCTGCCGTGGCGCCGGATCATGCAGGGAGCGATCCTGGTGCGTGGCGGCCTGCCGTGGGTGGCGTCGAACACCGACCTGACCATTCCGACCGACTTCGGGCTCGGGCCGGGACACGGCGTCCTGGTGCGGATGTTGCGCGATTTCACCGGAGTGGAGCCGCAGGTCGCGGGGAAGCCGCAGCGACCGCTGCTGGACGAGACGATCGCGCGGGTTGGCGGGCGACGCCCGCTGATGGTGGGCGACCGGCTCGACACCGACATTCTGGGCGCGCACCACGCCGGCGTCGACAGCCTGTTGGTGATGACGGGGGTGACCCACCTCGAGGAGCTGGTGTTCGCGCCGGCGGACCAGAGGCCGACGTACCTGGCGGCGGATCTGGAGGGGCTGTTGCGGCCGCAGCCGGCCCCGCGGCGTACCCACGCCGGGTGGACAGCCGGCGGTTGGTCCACGTCCGTCGTGGACGGCGTCCTCCGGGTGGACGGGGACGGCGGCGTCGACGACTGGTGGCGCTGCGTCGCTTCGGCGGCGTGGGACCACGTGGACGGGGACGGTTCTCCGGTGCGTTTCGGACATCTGTCCCCGCCGGTCGCCGACACCGCCGGCCGGGGGCGGTAGCGTTGGCGAACATGACCCAGGACTTCCAGTCAGCGGCGGAGCCGGTACGCACGGGCAACGACACGGTGGACGAGGTGCTGGCCTCGCTCGACGGTCTCGACGAGGCGGAGATCCATCAGCACGTCGCAGTGTTCGAAAACGCCCACGAGCGGCTGCGGGCCGCGCTCGACGCGCGGGCCAACCCGATCCCGTCGGCGCTGCGGCCTGGCGGCCACTGAAACTACGTGCCGCCCAGGAGACTTCGGCTGGACGCCGAACTGGTACGACGCGGCCTGGCTCGCTCGCGTGAGCACGCCAGCGAGCTGATCGCGGCCGGGCGGGTGAGGGTGTCCGGTGCGGCGGCGACCAAGCCGGCGACCGGGGTGACCACCGACGTGGCGATCGTGGTCGCCGACGATCCGGACCGTCCCGACTACGTGTCTCGCGGCGGCCACAAGCTGGCCGGCGCGTTGGCGGTCTTCGGGCCGCTTGGCCTGCAGGTGAGCGGTCGGCGCTGCCTGGATGCGGGGGCGTCGACGGGCGGGTTCACCGACGTACTGCTTCGGGCCGGTGCGGCCGAGGTGGTGGCCGTGGACGTGGGCTACGGACAGCTGGCCTGGAGCCTGCAGAGTGACCAACGGGTCCGGGTGCACGACCGGACCAACATCCGCGAGCTCACCCCGGAGCTGATCGGGGGGCCGGTCGACCTGGTGGTCGGCGACCTGTCGTTCATCTCGCTGGAGCTGGTGCTCGACGCGCTGCTGTCGGTGACCGTGCCGGACGGGGACCTGGCTCTGATGGTGAAGCCGCAGTTCGAGGTCGGCAAGGACCGGGTCGGCAAGGGGGGCGTCGTACGCGATCCGGCGCTGCGGGCCGAGGCGGTGACCGCGGTGGCCGATGCGGCGGCCGCGCGTGGCTGGGGTGCGGTGGCGGTGACGACCAGTCCGCTACCGGGGCCGTCAGGAAACGTAGAGTTCTTCGTGTGGCTGCGCCGCGGGCAGGCCCGCGTGCACGCAGCCGACATCCTGGCCGAAGCGGAGCGTTCCGCTCGGCTGGGGGTGGCGAGTGAGAGGCTTGAGCAGTGACCAAGACCCAGCCTCACGATGCAGGCGACGACGCAGCCGGCGGCCCGCGCCGGGTCCTCCTGCTCGCGCACACCGGGCGCGACGACGCGCGAGACGTCGCCCGGGCGTTCTGCAAGGCGCTCACCGCACACCGGATCGTGGTGCGGCTGCTCGCCGACGAGGCGCGGGTCCTAGAGATCGACCCGACGGCGTTCGACCCCGCCGTGGAGACCGCGGACGACCTGGATGACGTGACCGCCGGCTGCGAGCTGGCGGTGGTGATCGGCGGCGACGGCACGATCCTGCGCGCCGCCGAGGCGACCCACGGCACCGGCACTCCGCTGCTCGGCGTCAACCTGGGGCATGTCGGCTTCCTCGCCGAGGCCGAGTACGACGACGTCGAGCACACCATCGACGCCATCATCCACCGCCGCTATGCGAGCGAGGAACGGTTGACGATCGACGTGTCGGTCTTCCGCGACGGCGAGCTGGTCGCCCGCACCTGGGCTCTCAACGAGGCCAGCGTCGAGAAGGCGGCCCGGCAGCGGATGCTCGAGGTGGTCGTCGAGGTCGACGGCCGGCCGCTGTCGCGCTGGGGCTGCGACGGGGTGGTGTGTGCGACGCCGACCGGTTCGACGGCGTACAACTTCTCGGCGGGGGGACCCGTCGTATGGCCCGGGGTGGAGGCGCTGCTGATGGTGCCGATCAGCGCGCATGCGCTGTTCGCGCGGCCGATGGTGGTGTCGCCGACGTCGGTGCTGGCCGTCGAGGTGCTGGCCCAGACCGAGGGGGGCGGGGTGCTGTGGTGCGACGGGCGCCGTACGGTCGAGCTGCCGCCGGGTGCCCGGATCGAGGTACGACGCGGGTCGACGCCGGTGCGGCTGGTGCGGCTGCACGAGGCGCCGTTCACCGACCGGCTGGTCGCCAAGTTCGGACTCTCGGTAGAAGGCTGGCGTGGCGCGTCGGAGCGCCGCCGGCGCGCGAACGGAGGCACGGATGCTTGAGGAGATCCGGATCAGCTCGCTGGGCGTCATCGAGTCCTCGACGCTGGAGCTGGGTCCCGGACTGACTGTCATCACCGGTGAGACCGGAGCCGGCAAGACCATGATCGTGACCGCGCTCGGGCTGCTGCTCGGCGGGCGCGCCGACAGCGGTGCGGTCCGGGCCGGCGCACGCTCGGCGCGGGTCGAGGGGCTGGTCCGAGCCGATGCCGTCGACGGGCTGGCCGGCGTGGTCGAGGAGCTCGGTGGCGAGGTCGAGGACGACCGGATCGTGATCGCGCGCAACATCTCGGGTGAAGGGCGGTCGCGGGCGTTCGTCGGCGGAGCGTCGGTGCCGGCGTCCGCGTTGAGCGACCTGGCCGAGCCGCTGGTCGCCGTACACGGGCAGTCCGACCAGCACCGGCTGCTCAAGGCGCGCGCGCAGCGAGACGCGCTGGACCGGTTCGGCGGTGGCACGGTGGCGAAGCTGGCCGAGTCGTGGACCGCGCTGCACGGCCGGCTCGGGGTCGTCGAGCAGGAGCTGCTGGAGGTGGTGGCCACCGCCCGGGAGCGGGCGCGGGAGGCCGACCTGCTGAGGTTCGGGCTCGGCGAGGTGGAGACGGTCGCCCCGGAGCCGGGCGAGGACCACGCGCTGGCGGCGGAGGAGACCCGGTTGGGCTACGCCGACACGCTGCGCACGGCCGCCGAACAGGCCCGGGAGGCGCTGTCGTCGGAGAACGGCGGCCCCGACGCCTTGGGTACGACGTCGGAGGCCCGGCGGCTCCTCGAGGGTGTACAGGAGCACGACCCGGCCGCGGGCGATCTCGCCAAGCGGCTGGCCGAGGTGAGCTACCTGCTCTCCGACGTGGCGACCGACGTGGCGTCGTACGCGTCGGGGGTGGACACCGACCCGGCCCGGCTCGCGGCGGTGTCGGAGCGCCGGGCCGCGCTGACGATGCTGACCCGGAAGTACGGCGAGACGATCGACGACGTACTCGGCTGGGCCGAGCAGTCCGCGAAGCGTCTCCTCGAGCTGGACGGCACCGATGAGCGGATCGAGGAGCTACGGGCGGAGCGTGCCGAGCTGCGGACCCAGCTGGCCGCGGTGGGCGCCGGGCTCAGCACCGCCCGCCGGGAAGCCGCCGAGCGGCTGGCGTCCGTGGTCACCGAGGAGCTGACCCGGCTGGCGATGCCGCACGCACGGCTCTCCCTGGACGTACGGCAGCAGGAGGCCGAGGGAGCGGGCACCGACCGGCCGGGACAGCCGCTGGAGGTCGACGGCCGGTGGCTGCGGTACTCGGGGTCCGGGCTGGACGAGGTGGAGTTCCTGCTCGCGGCCAACACCGGCGCCGAGCCGCGGCCGCTGCACAAGGGCGCCTCGGGCGGTGAGCTCTCGCGGGTGATGCTGGCGCTCGAGGTGGCGCTGGCCGGGACCAGCCCGGTGCCGACGTTCGTCTTCGACGAGGTCGACGCCGGAGTGGGCGGCCGAGCCGCGGTCGAGGTCGGACGCCGGTTGGCGATGCTGGCCAGGTCCGCCCAGGTGCTGGTGGTGACGCACCTGCCCCAGGTCGCGGCGTACGCCGATCGGCACGTCGTGGTCGAGAAGTCGAGTGACGGGTCGGTCACCACGTCGGGGCTGACGGTGCTCGACGACGACGAGCGGGTGCGCGAGCTGTCGCGGATGCTGGCCGGCCAGGACGACTCCGACACCGCGCTGGCGCACGCCCAGGAGCTGTTGGAGACCGCGCGCTCGGACCGCTGAGGCATCCGGCGGACGCTGATTGCCGGGCGCCACGCCCGGGGAGTGCGGGTTGCCAAGATCGGCCTTCGGAATTTGTCACGATTGACGGGCTATGAGATTCCCAGCCCGTCAACGTATCGACGCATCGTCGCCCGGACTCGTGGCGACGGCGCGGGTCGAACGGCGTACCAAGAGCCTGCTGCCCCGACTGCGAGCCGGCGACGTCGCCGTGGTCGACCATCTCGACCTCGACCGGGCTACCGCCCAGGCGCTCGTCGACGCGGAGGTGTCGGCGGTGGTCAACGCGAGCAAGTTCATCTCCGGTCGCTACCCCAACCTCGGGCCCGAGCTGCTCGCGCAGGCGGGCGTCGTACTCGTCGACGGGATCGGCGCCGACAGCCTGGCCGCGATCGGGGACGGCGCGCAGGTCCGGATCCACGAAGGCACCGTGTACGCCGCCGACGAGGCCGTCGCCTCTGGCCGGGTCGTCGACCTCGACACCGTCATCAGCGAGATGACCGCCGCCCGGACCGGCATGGGCGCCCAGCTGGAGAGCTTCACGCACAACACCGCGGAGTTCCTGCGGCGGGAGCAGGAGCTGCTGCTCCAGGGCCGCGGACTGCCCAAGCTGTCGACCCGGATCGAGGGCCGGCCGGTGGTGGTCGTCGTACCGGGGCATGAGCACGCCGCCGAGCTGTCCGGCATCGCCACCTTCGTCAAGGAGCGGCACCCGGTGCTGATCGGCGTCGACCGCGGCGCCGACGCGCTCGCGGCCGCCGGCTATCGGCCTGACGTCGTGGTGGTGAGCGGGTCGGCGCGGGGGAGTGGCGACGGTGCCTCGGCCAAGGTGCTCAAGGCCGCCCGCGACGTGGTCGCGATGGTGGACCGGGGCTCCGCGCGGACGGCCACCGAGCAGCTCGAGCGGCTGGGGACCCGGCCGCTGCGCTTCGAGTCCGGCGCCACCGCCGAGGACGCCGCGCTGCTCATCGCCGACCTGTCCGAGGCGTCGCTGATCGTGGGCGTCGGCATGCACGCGACCCTGGACGAGTTCCTCGACGGCCAGCGCTCGGGGCTCGCCAGCACCTACCTGACCCGGCTCAAGGTCGGCCCGAGGCTGGTCGACGCGCGCGCCGTACCGGGGCTCTACACCGGGACCGTGCGGCCGCGGCACCTGCTCCTCGTGATGGTCGCCGGCCTGGTGGCTCTCGCGGCCGCGATCGGCGTCACGCCGGTCGGCCAGGAGTGGGCCGACGCACTGCTCCGGGGCGGCGGCGACCTTTTCGACTCGATCCAAGGACTGTTCCAGTGATCTCGTTCCGCTCGCATCTCGTGTCCCTGATCGCCGTCTTCCTCGCGCTCGCCGTCGGCGTGGTGCTCGGTGGCGGCCCGCTCTCCGAGGTCGGTCGCGCCGACACGGGTGGCGCCGACCGGGCCGGGGCCAGGGAGGACGACGCTGCGGCGGCGTACTCGGATGCCTTCGCGACGCAGGCGGCCCCCAAGCTGCTGGCCGGCCAGCTGACCGGCGAGACCGTCGTACTCATGACGATGCCGGGTGCCGACGCGAAGTCCGTGCGCGGGGCGGCGGACCTGGTCAAGACCGCGGGCGGCGCCGTCGTCGGTGAGTACGACGTCCAGCCGGCCCTGGTCGACCCGACCGAGAAGTCGCTGGTCGACACGCTCGGGAGCCAGCTGCTGACCACGCTCAAGGACATCGACATCCCGGCCGAGGCCCCGACCTACGAGCGGATGGGCCGGCTGATCGGCCTGGGCGTCGCGACCCCGACCCCCGCGGGTGCGGCCGTGGACGCCAACGGCACCTCGGTGATGGAGAGCGTCAAGGGCGCGGACCTGATGACCACGAGTTCGACGACCCGGCGCGGCGCGCTGATCCTCGTCGTACTCGGTGACGAGCCGGACCGCAACGCCGGCGTCGACGTCATCGTGGCCGGCCTGGTCAAGGGACTCCGGGCCGCGTCGCAGGGGGTCGTGGTGGCCGGCAGCACGGACTCGGGCGCCAACGGGCTGCTCTCCCTGCTCCGCGAGAACGCGGACGCCCAGGCGGCGGCCTCGCTGACCGACTCGGTCCAGACCGGTGCCGGCCAGGTCACCGCCGTGCTCGCCCTGGTGGGCACGAAGAACGGCACGATCGGCTCCTTCGGTGCGTCGGGTTCGGATGGAGCCGTTCCGCTCGGGTAGGATGGAACCCCGTGAAGAACGGGACGCCAACCAAACACGTATTCGTGACCGGAGGCGTCGCCTCCTCGCTCGGGAAGGGCCTCACGGCCTCCAGCCTGGGCAGCCTGTTGAAGTCCCGCGGCCTCCGCGTGACCATGCAGAAGCTCGATCCCTACCTCAACGTGGATCCGGGCACGATGAACCCCTTCCAACACGGTGAGGTGTTCGTCACCAACGACGGCGCGGAGACCGATCTCGACATCGGCCACTACGAGCGCTTCCTCGACACCGATCTCAGCCAGATCGCCAACGTGACCACCGGACAGGTCTACTCGTCGGTGATCGCGAAGGAGCGCCGCGGCGACTACCTCGGCGACACGGTCCAGGTGATCCCGCACATCACCAACGAGATCAAGGACCGGATCCGGGCGATGGGGAGCGACGACATCGACGTCGTCATCACCGAGATCGGCGGCACCGTCGGCGACATCGAGTCGCTCCCGTTCCTCGAGGCCGCCCGCCAGGTGCGGCACGACATCGGCCGCGACAACTGCTTCTTCCTGCACGTCTCGCTCGTGCCCTACATCGGGCCGTCCGGCGAGCTGAAGACCAAGCCCACTCAGCACTCCGTGGCCGCGCTGCGCTCCATCGGCATCCAGCCCGACGCGGTGGTCTGCCGCGCCGACCGCGAGCTGCCGGAGTCGATCAAGCGCAAGATCTCGCTGATGTGCGACGTCGACGTCGAGGCGGTCGTGACGGCCGCCGACGCGGCGTCGATCTACGACATTCCGAAGGTGCTGCACCGCGAGGGGCTCGACGCCTATCTCGTACGCCGCCTCGACCTCCCGTTCCGCGACGTCGACTGGACGGTCTGGGACGACCTGCTGCACCGGGTGCACCACCCGCGCGAGGAGATCACGGTCGCGCTGGTCGGCAAGTACATCGACCTGCCCGACGCCTACCTCTCGGTCGTCGAGGCGCTGCGTGCGGGCGGTTTCGCGCACGAGGCGAAGGTGACCGTGCGCTGGATCCAGTCCGACGAGTGTGAGACGCCCGCCGGCGCCGCGCGTCAGCTCGGCGACGTCGACGCGGTCTGTGTGCCGGGCGGGTTCGGCATCCGGGGGATCGAGGGCAAGCTCGGCGCTCTGCAGTACGCCCGCACCCACGGCATCCCGA
>DASXRJ010000197.1:0-4941 GCA_036506675.1 Nocardioides sp.
TCAACCTCGAGGACCCCGAGGACGTCGGGCTCGACATCGCCACCGAGCAGCGCAAGCTAGAAGCTGGCGGCGCGGCGCTCAACAACTCGTTCGGCTTCGGTGGTCACAACGTCGCCATCGCCTTCCGGAGTAGCTGATGACCGCCACCCAGGTGCGCCGGGCGGTCAAGGTCCCCCGTGAGGAGGACCCGCGCAACCCCAACCACCGCCTGGTCGCCCTGCTCGACGACGGCACGCTCGAGCTGATCAGTGAGGACGACGGCTCCGGCATGCTCGCCGCCACCGGGTCGGTCAACGGCGTCCCGGTGGTCGCCTTCTGCTCCGACGCGACCGTCATGGGCGGCGCGATGGGCGAGGTCGGCTGCAAGGTCGTGGTCCGCGCCTACGAGCGCGCGGTGGCCGACGGCGTACCCATCATCGGGCTGTGGCACTCCGGCGGCGCGCGCCTGGCCGAGGGCGTGCTCTCCCTCCACGCGGTCGGGCTGATCTTCCACGCGATGACCCAGGCGTCCGGCAAGGTCCCGCAGATCTCGGTCGTGCTCGGCCCGGCGGCCGGCGGCGCGGCGTACGGCCCGGCTCTGACCGACGTGGTCATCCTCGGCCCCGAGGGCAGGATCTTCGTGACCGGCCCCGACGTGGTCCGCTCGGTCACCGGCGAGGACGTCGACATGCTCCGGCTCGGCGGTCCCGAGCCGCACGGCCGGCGTTCGGGCGTCGTACACATCCTTACCGAGTCCGAGGCCGAGGCCCTCGAGCGGGCCCGCACCGTCGCGTCGCTGCTCGGCGGCCAGGGCGCGCTGGACGTGGCAGCGGTCAAGGACCGCGACCTGGCCGAGCTGCTGCCGGTCTCCAAGAAGCGCGCGTACGACGTCCACCCGCTGGTCGAGTCGGTGCTCGACGAGGGCACCACCCAGGAGCTGCACGCCCGCTGGGCACCCAACATCGTCACCGCCCTCGGGCGGTTCGGCGGGCGCACGGTCGGGGTCGTCGCCAACAACCCGCTCCGGCTGGGTGGCTGCCTCGACTCGCTGTCCGCGGAGAAGGCGAGCCGGTTCGTGCGGATGTGCGACGCGTTCGGCGTACCCCTGATCGTGCTGGTCGACGTGCCCGGCTACCTGCCCGGCGTGGGCCAGGAGTGGGACGGCGTCGTACGCCGCGGGGCGAAGCTGCTGCACGCCTTCGGCGAGACCGTCGTACCGCGAGTCACCCTGGTCACCCGCAAGACGTACGGTGGCGCCTACATCGCCATGAACGCCCGCTCTCTCGGCGCCACCAAGGTCTTCGCCTGGCCCGGAGCCGAGGTCGCGGTCATGGGCGCCGTCGCTGCGATCCGGATCCTGCACCGCCGCAAGCTGGCCGAGGTGGCCGACGACATCCGGCCGGCCGTCGAGGCCGAGCTGGCGGCCGAGCACGAGCGGATCGCCGGCGGCGTCGACAAGGCCGTCGAGATCGGCGTGGTCGACGAGGTCGTGGAGCCGGCGTACACCCGGTCGGCGATCGCCCGGGCCATCGCCGAGGCCCTCCCGGCCACCGGGGTCCTGCGCGGGGCACACGGCAACATCCCGCTCTAGGACCCACCTCCCGGCAGACGAACCGGCCGCGTCCCGCAGCTGCGGGTCACGGCCGGTTTCGATTCTCCGGACGGCGGTCGGGCGGCTACACCACCTGGTGCAGCCAGCGGACCGGCGCGCCCTCGCCGGCGTACCGGAAGGTCTCGAGCTCGTCGTCCCACGGCTTGCCGAGCAGCTTGTCGATCTCGAGCAGCAGCGTGGTGTCGCCCAGCGCCGCCTTCACCACGGCGGCCTTGAGCCGGTCTTCGGGGATCATGATGTCGCCATGCAACCCGGTCACGGCGTGGAAGACGCCCAGTTTCGGGGTGTAGGAGAAGCGGCTGCCCTCCGACCCCGACGTGGGCTCCTCGGTGATCTCGAAGCGCAGCTGGGCCCAGCCGCGTACGGCCGACGCCACGGCCGCGGCTGAGCCGACCTCCCCGGTCCACGACAGCTCGGCCCGGTAGGTGCCGGACTGAGCAGGCTGCGGCGTCCAGTCAAGGTTGACGGCAACGCCGAGTACGCCGCCCACGGCCCACTCGATGTGCGGGCACAACGCGGACGGCGCGGAGTGGACGTACAGGACGCCCCTCGTTGCAGTGCGAGTAGCAGTGCGTGTGGTCACCGTGACCCCCTTCATCTCCGGCGTCGAGATACGCCTTCCCCAGCGGTCTCGTTGAGAGATGCAGCAGTCACGAGTGACATGTGTGTAGTTCAGGAGCCATTGTTGCTGAAGTTGCCGTGGAATGCCAGTAGGACTTCGCCGCGCTCGGCGCCCGGCTCTCTCAGCTGCTGCGTACGACGCCCGCGTCGACGACGTTCGTCGGGTCGAACACCGCACCGAGCAGCTGTCCATCGCCGGAGACCCGGGGTCCGTCGACCACGTCGAAGACCAGACAGGTCACGTTGTCGATGCCGCCCGCCAGCACGGCTTCCTCGACCAACTGGGCCGCGACCGCTTGCGGGTCCGCTCCTCGCAGCACCTCGGCGATCCGGGCCTCGTCGACCATGTCGGTCAGCCCGTCGCTGCACAGCAGGTAGCGGTCACCCACCCTCGGCTCGATCTCGATGACGTCGACCTCGTCCATCGCCTGGGCGGGGTTGCCATGCAGCGAGCGGAGTACGACATTGCGCCACGGATGGTTCGCCACCGCCGCCGGCTCGAGCTGGCCCTGGTCGACCATCTTCTGCACGTAGGTGTGGTCGCGGGTGACCCGGACCAGGACGCCGTCGCGGAAGGCGTAGCCGCGCGAGTCGCCGACATGCGCCAGCACCAGCCGGTGGCCGTCGGTGAGCAGCGCGGTCAGCGTCGTCGCCATACCGGCCCGCATCAGGTCCAGCTCCACGCCCCTGACCAAGAGCTTGCGGGCCGCCTGTACGCCGGCCTCGATGACCTGCACCGGGTCGGACCCGAAGCGGCTCAGGGCCAGCGCCGAGACGGCGTACGCCGTGGTCGCGGAGGCGATCTCTCCGGCGGCCGCACCACCCACGCCGTCGGCGACCAGGGCGATGTAAGGGCCCATGAACCCGGAGTCCTCGTTGTGGTCGCGCACCCGCCCGGCGTCGCTCATGCCGGCCCCGCTGAAGCGAAGCATGGGCTCCCTCCCTCGGCCGCGGCCCCGGTGTCGGTCTGTGTTCCGGTCAGCGTAGCGCGGGGTCGACAAAGTTCACCGCGTCATCGCGGGACAACACCGGGCTCGCGCCTTAGTCTTCGACCATGTCAGAGCCGTCCCAGGCGCCTGCCACGGAACCGTCCGAGGACGCCGTCCCCGACGGCGACCTGGTCATGCGCAAGGGCGGCCTGGGTCGCTGGCTGTGGTTGGCCGGAGCCCTCGCGCTCGTGCTCTGGGGAGCCTGGTGGATGACCCATCCCTCCGACCTACCGCTGCCGGACCGGCAGGTCACGGGTTCGACGCCCAGCAAGGTCCCCGTGTACGTCGGCATCCTCGGGCCCGACGACAGCCACCGGACCCTCCACATCACCGACGTGACCGTGCCGATCATCGACGACCCGGGTGGCGCCGAGGCGACCGGCTTCGTGTGCCGACACGGCTCGATCAGCGTGACCCGCGATCCCGCCACCTTCTGCGAGAGCGTCTACGACGCTCGCGGCGAGGTGCTCCGCCTGGGCGACGGCGACCAGCTGATGATCCGCGTGGAGTCCCACATGGCCGGCCGGGTGCGGATCGACCCGGCCCTGGTGACCTACCGCGAGGGCCTCCAGTTCGCGACGCAGCGGACCGGGCCCCGGATCGAGATCACCGTCCTGCCGGGCTGACCTCCCGGGGCGGGTCAGTCCTGCGTCGCCTCCAACTGGTCAGCACGCTCGGCCGCGTCGGTGATCTCGTCGGCGTCGATGGCGTGGGTGCGGTGGAACCACTCCAGTGCCTCAGTGGTCCGGCCCGCCTCGAGCAGCGCGTCGGCGTACGCGTAACGCAGCCGGACCACCCAGGAGCCGCGGCTCTTGTTGTTGAGGGGCGCCAGCTCCAAGGTGCGGATCGCCGCGTCCAGCTGACCCAGGTCGCGCCGAGCGCCGGCCTCGACGATGGTCATCTCGGCCTTGGCCTCCGGGGAGAAGTTCACGACCGACGGGCTCTTGGCGAGCTTGAGCGCCTGCTCGGGCTGGCCCAGCGCCCGGTGACAGTCCGCCATGATCGGCAGGTAGTCGGTGGCGCCGTTCATCCGCTTCGCCGCGCGCAGCTCCGTCAGCGCCTCTGCATAGTGGCCGGCCGCGTACGCCGCCTCGCCCACGGCCTCGCGCACCACGGCCAGGCGTGCGGCACGAGCCCGCGCGGCCAGAGTGTGCTGGTACGCCGTCTCGGGGTCGGTGTCGATCACCTCGCCGGCGGCCGCCAGGTGGCGGGCAACCCGGGCCGCCAGCTTCTCGGGCAGCCCCTTCAGCTGAGCCGCGACGGAGCGCTCGAGCTCCTTGCCGGTGATGTGCTCGGGCAGCGGCGGGCCGTCGTACTTGGCCTGGTCCTCGCTGCGCGGGCGCTGGTCGTCCTTCGGACGCTGCCAGTCACCCTTGCGGCCGGGACGGTCTCCGGACCGGCGGTCGTCGCGGCGCCCGGCTCCGCTGTCGCGCCGGTCGTCGCGGCGCCCGCTTCCACCGTCGCGGCTGCCCCCCGTGCGAGGACCGGAGCGTCCGGTGCCGGTGGGACGTGACGGGCGACGGCCACGGTCTTCGGCCACGATGATCGACTCTCCTTGTGTTGCACATACGACGTTGTCAATAGCGTAGAGGCCCCCCTGGGGTGGCCTCTACGTGAAGTGTTGTCCGGCGACGTCCTACTCTCCCACAACCTCGCGGTTGCAGTACCATCGGCGCTGTGAGGCTTAACTTCCGGGTTCGGAATGGGACCGGGTGTTTCCCTCACGCTATGGTCGCCGAA
>DASXRJ010000198.1:0-2871 GCA_036506675.1 Nocardioides sp.
GCCGCGGGCGCACGACCGCGACCAGCCCCGAGGCCAGGTTGACCCAGACCGCCGCCTCGGGGCCCAGGTAGACCAGCGAGGCGAAGCAGACCGCGAAGGCCACCGACATCGAGCTGTTGCGGAACAACGGCACCGGCATCAGCTGCGCCAGCCCGCACAGCACGAAGAACAGCCCCACCTCCCCCAGCCGCTCGACCGGGATCCGCGTCGCCGTGTAGGCGTAGATGCCCAGCCCGCCGACGATCGTCGCCATCAGGAATGGCGGGTACAGGATGCTTCGCCAGCTCTTGGCCATCTGTTCCGCCTCCTTTCTGATTGCTTCTCTGGAGTCCATCATCAACCGTCGCGACTACGGTGCGTCAGCGGCGAAGACGTCGGCTGCTGCCAGGCTGTCCTCGTCGGTGTTACCCGAGTCCCAGGTGCCGTTGTCCCAGGTGCCCGAGTCCCAGGTGCCCGAGTCCCAGGTCGCGTTCTCCCAGGTGCCGTTGCTCCAGCCGGACAGACTCTCCCAGGTCGCGTTGGTCCACCTGGGGTCGGTCCAGTCGATGCTCTCCCAGACCAGGTTGTCCCAGGTCGCGTTGTCCCAGGTGCCGTTGCTCCAGTTCCAGGTGCTCCAGCTCCGACCCAGGTAAGTAGGGTTGCGCCACTGGACTGGCGCGCCCTGAGCGAGCGTGTAGATCGCGCGGGCGAGCAGGTCGCTCGGGCGGACGCCCTTGTTGGCCTGGTCGGTCACGCCGGCCCGGGCCATCTGGACCGCCGCCAGCGCGTCGATCTGCCCGGCGCCCTGCGTGTTGAGGCCCGCGAACGGCAGCTTACGCGCGGTCGCCTTGATGATGTACTTGACCTGGTTGGGCGTCAGCGTCGGGTTGGCCGCCAGCACCAGCGCGGCGACGCCAGCCACGGCCGGCGCGGCCATCGAGGTGCCCGAGAGCCGCAGGTAGTTGCTGTCGACGACCCGGGTCAGCCCGAGCACCCGCTCGAGATAGGAGCCCGGCGAGCGGATCGAGACGATCCGGTTGCCGCTCGCGACGACGTCCGGCTTCTGCAGGCCGTCGTACGCGGTCGGCCCGCGCGAGCTCCAGTACGGTATCTGGTCGTCGAACAGCGCGATGGTGTCCCGATCGTTGTTCGCCCCGACGGTGATGACGTAGGGGTCGTTACCCGGCACGGTGATCGTGCCGGCGTCCCAGCCCTCGTTGCCGGCCGAGGTCACGACGACGACGCCGCTGAACCAGGCCATCTCGACCGCGGCAACGAGCGGGTCGTTCTTGTAGGTCGTGGTCTGCTTCGCGCCGACCGAGAGGTTGACGACCCGGATGTTCTGGGTCTTGCGGTTGGCGACGACCCACTGCAGGCCCTTGATGATGCTCGAGTAGGTCGCGGCGCCGGTGTCGTTGGTGACCTTGACCTCGAGCAGCCGGACCGAGGGCGCCAGGCCGATGTACTTGCCGCCCATGTTGGCGCCGGTGCCGGCGACGATGCCGGCGACGTGGGTGCCGTGGCCGCCCGGATCGCCGAGCGTGGTCGTGCCGGTGGCGGTGTCGACGCCGAAGGCGAGGTTCGGTAGGTCGGGGCTCGGGTAGATGCCCGAGTCGAGGACCGCGACCGTGACGCCCTGGCCCTGGACGGCCTGGTCGGACCACACGCTCGGCGCCTTCGCCACGAGCGTCTGCATGCTCTTCAGCGGCTCGGTTATCTCCACGCCGTCGAGCATGGTCGTCCCGAGCGTGCCGGAGCTCAGCTTCACCTTGTGGTCGCCCGAGATCGACTTGATCTCGGCACGCTGGGCCAGCTTGAGGATCTGCCGACCGGTCAACTCGGCCGCGAAGCCGTTGACCAGCGCGAGGTTATGGCGGATCCGGCCGGTCTCGCCGTCTTCCTTCTCGAGGATCCGCTTGGCGACCTCTTCCTGGCCCTTCCGGCGCTCCTTGAGGGTCGCGGCCGGCGCGCCCTGCACGATCACCTCGTACCGCTTCCTCGGGTTCTTGGTGACCGCCGCCTGCAGCGACGGCTCGATCTTCGTCGTGTCGTACTTCGACACGTCGGGGCCCGCGGACGCCGGCGGGGCCATGCCAAGCAGCAGGCCGACGACGACCAGAACGGGCAGGACGTGACGCAGCCGACGGAGACGACCTCCGAGTGACGCGGCACGGGGCGTGGGGCTAGGAAGCTGCGACTCAAACTTCATCCGGCAACCTCGCTGTCTGGCTCTCTAGGGGGCAGAGCCAACGGCGCCCTTTGTACGGGTCAGCCGGGTGTCGTTTCATTGCAAAAGCATTACAGATAGCCCAAAAGTAGGGGATCCCCTAGGAGGGCATCTCCGCGGGCGGGCCTACCAGCGGGCGCGTGCCCCGGGAACCGCCGACGAAGCGAGCAGCTCGGCGATCAGGCCGCGGGCGTCGAGGCCGCGCGGGCGCGTGCCCGGTGCCAGGATGAGGCGGTGGGCCAGGGCCGACTCGGCCAGCGCCTTGACGTCGTCCGGTGTCACGAAGTCGCGACCGTGCAGCAGTGCCCAGGCCTGGGCCGCCCGCAGCAGGCCGAGCGAGCCACGCGGACTGGCGCCGAGGTGAACGTCCGGGTGCTGGCGCGTCGCGCCGACCAGGCCGACCACGTACTCGCGGATCAGCCGGTCGACGCGAACGCCGCGCGCCGCCGCCTGCAGCGTCCTCAGTTCGGCCAGCGAGACGACCTGCGGCAGCCCCTCGACCGGATGGCGGCCGTCGACCGCCTCGTGGTCGGCGCCGTCGGCCTGTCCGCCGCCCGCCACCGGATCGGCCGCGCGCTCGAGCAGGGCCAGCTCGTCCTCGCGGCTCGGGTAGCCGATCCGGAGCCGGAGGAGGAAGCGGTCGAGCTGCGCCTCGGGCAGGGGGA
>DASXRJ010000199.1:0-4858 GCA_036506675.1 Nocardioides sp.
CGTAGGAGACCGAGAACGTGAAGTCGAACATCGCGAGCGGCCGGTTCTCGGGGTCGAGCTCCACCTGGTCCAGGTAGAACGGCTTGGTGGTGATCCCCACGGGTGAGACCGGGTCGGCCGGGTGGGTCGCGGACCTGGCCAGCGCCAGGTCGAAGGCGAGGGTCTTCTCGAACTCGGCCTGGATCAGGGCCTCGTCGTCGGGGAAGACGAAGCCGCTGCCGGGGGTCCCCTCGCCCAGCTCGGGGGTGAACGCGACCGTGCCGTCGCGCGAGTCGGCGTAGTCGGTGGTCTCGCCGTTGGTGACGTACAGCTCGTCCGAGCTGATGCCCGGGTCGAAGCCCGGGATGGCCGGGTGGGCGTCCGTGCCGGCGAGCGCCGTGTAGATCGGGTTGTCCGCGTCGGGCGTGCCGATCTGCCAGCCCTGCGGGTAGAGGATCCACTGCCCGAACGAGTGGAAGTTGGACTGGAACTTGGGCTTGATCCGGTCGAGCAGCCCCTGCATCGCCCTGGTCTCGGGCTCCGAGGCGGGGCTCGGCCCGCGGTAGGTGTCCGTCGCGAAGACGGGCGAGGAGCCCTCCTGGTCGTACTTGAAGTGCTCGTTGAAGTTGCGGTTCGGGTCGACGCCGTCGGCGTTGGTGATCTGGCCGTTCCCGTCGTTGTCCCGCAGGTTCTTCCGCCAGAGCCGTTCGGTGTCGAACGTGTACTGGTAGCCGTCGGGGTTGGCCACGAGGACGAACCACAGCTCCGTGCGCTTCAGCAGGTCCCTGATCTCCTTGTCGTTCGCGCGCCAGTGATCGATGTACCAGTGCAGCAGGCGCCGGTTGACCTCGACGCTGATCCACTCCCGCGCGTGCTGCAACGAGCTGTAGAGCACGACCGGTCGGGAGGCGTCGCGGGTGCCTCTGGCGCCCTGGGTCACCTTGAGCGCGATCAGCTCGCGCCCGCCGTACGTGCGTCCGAGCACCTCCAGCTTGACCAGCTGCGGGTTGGCCTGCGCGACCTGGCGGAGCTCGTCGCGGATCCCGCCGGCCTCGTCCCAGGAACGCCAGACGGTGTAGCCGCCGGCCGCCTGTTCGGCGGCGAGCTGGCGCTGCGTCTTGCCGTCCCGGTTGCGCTTGGGTGCGACGCTCACGCCGCGCGCCGCGAGCCGGTCCCGCTCGGCGCCGGTCAGGACCACGTCGAGCTCGACGTTCTCCCCCGACGTACGGACGCCGACGACGTCAAGACCATCCCGGACCAGCTCACCAGCCTTCGCCGCGTCCACGCGCGCGGTGTACATCTCGAGCGGGTCGTGTGGCTTCGCGCCCTGCGCGGGCGCCACCAGCCCCCAGACCCCCAGCAGTACCGCTGTCAGCAGGACGATTGAGCGCTTCATGGGGAACCCCAAACTTCCCCAGTGAACGGACCACCAGGGAAAACTTCACGCGGGTAGTCGTCCAGGCCAGCATGCGAGCGTGCCAGGTGGCGCAGAATCCCCCATTCGGGCAAATCCCATACCGGCCGCAAATGCGGCCAGTCAGGGCCGAAAAGAGCCTGGGCCGGCCCGTGCGGCCTGGGCCGCACGAGCCGGCCCAGGCCGGCGGGTCGGGCTGCCCTAACAGGGCTGCTTGACCGACGACTCCTTGATCCACGAGCACTCGAGCGAGCTCTCGTCGACCCTCGTGGTGGGGTCGTTGCGCAGCTGGCGCGGCTTGCGCAGCTTGGCGAGGTCCCGCTTGGTCACGGCGTGGCTCGCGCCCGAGTTCGCCAACGTCACCGCGATCGCGTCCTCCAGCGACTTCGGGCTGGCGCCGAGGAAGTCCTTCGTGAGGATCGAGAACGTCAGCTTCTGCCCGTCGGCGTTGGTCACGTACCCGGACAGGGCACTGACCGAGGTGAGCGAGCCGGTCTTCGCGTGGACGTTGCCGGCCGCGGCGGTGTTGACCATCCGCGAGCGCAGGGTGCCGCCGATCAGCGGGTCCGGGTTTCCGGCGATCGGCAGCGCGTCGTACCAGGTCGAGAACCAGGGCTTGCTCTGCACCGCGCGCAGCAGGGCGGTGATCTGCTCCGGCGTGACCAGATCCTGGCGGGAGAGGCCGGCCCCGTCCACCATCCGCAGGTTCGGCGCGTCGACACCGACGCTCGACAGGAACGACGAGGAGACCTGCAGCCCCGCGCTCCATGTCCCCTGGTTCTTGACCTTCCGCCCCATCGCCTTGGTGAGGATCTCGGCGTGGCCGTTGTTGCTCAGCTTGAGGAACTTCGGGAGGAGCTGCGACAGCGGCATCGACTCCTTCACCGCCACCTGCGTCGCCGACCCCGGCGTCTCGCCGACCGAGGTTCGCAGCTTCTTCACCTTGACGCCGTGACTCACCAGCGCCGCCCGGAAGAGCGCCGCCGCGTAGGAGGCGGGCCCCGAGACCGTGCGCAGGTTCGACCCGACCGCGCCGCCGAGCGGCGCCGAGCCGGTGACGACGAGGGTGTTGGTGCCGTTGGGGCGGTCCACCGCGATCGTCCTGGCCGAGCCGGCCGGACCGGTGACCGCGCGGTTCTCGATCTTGACGTAGTTGGTGGCCGGGACGAGGGTCACGGCGGCCGGGTCGCCCACGGCCGCGCCGGGGCCGCTGTCCACGCGGATCGCCCCGGTGTCGAAGACGTCGTTCGCCGCCACGGTGAGCGCCGAGATCTGGGCCGCGTAGGCGAAGGGCTGGTCGTCCCATGCCCACTCGGTGCCGAGCCGGACGTTGTCGAACCAGGTGTCGTCGGCGATCACGCTTCCCTTGACGACCGTGATCCCGGCCTCGGCGACCTTGGCCGCCAGCTCGTCGTACCCGGCGGCCTGCATGGTCGGGTCGCCGGTGCCCTTGAGGTAGAGGTTCCCGATCACCGTGTTGCCGTTGCGCGTGCCGTCGAACGCGACCTTGGTCGTGAACCGGTAGTCCAGGCCGAGCACGTCGACGGCGGCGGCCGAGGTGAGCAGCTTCTCGTTCGACCCGGGGTTGAACCGCTTGTCGCCGTTACGCGAGTAGACGATGGCGCCGGTGGTGGCGTTGCGGACCACCACGCCGGCGTGGCCGCCGTTGAGCCGCGGGTCGTTCAGGAGCTGGTCGAGATCGTCGTCGAGGCCGGTGATGGTCGGAGCCTTGGCGACCGTGGTCGCCTGCTCGGAGCCGGGTGCCAGGTACCGGTCGGCGAGCGCGGGCGTGGCACCGGACACGCCAACAACCAGCGCAACGGCCAACGAGCCGGACGTCCGACCAAGGCGGAAACGCATAACTCTCCTTATCAGCAGGCAGATGCAGGCGTCGACACGGATCCGGGCCCCGCAGAACCCGCACCAACGGCCTCGCGAGAGTACCGAGCCCCCGCCACCCTGACGCGTGGAGCGGCGCGCATCCGCGCGCAAGCCCATCCGCCCGTGCGCGCGTCGGCGCGGCCGGAATGGCGGTGCACCTATCGCCGCGGTTGGAACGGCGGACACGCCGCCCAGGTGAGTTCGAGGGCACCGCCGAGGAAACCGGCCAACCGCTCGGCCTCGGCCTCGGCCGCGCGGCGCGCCCAGGCCGGCAGGGCGACGAAGGGCTCGATCCGGACGGCGAGCCGGGCGCCCTTCCGCTCGTGCGACCAGACCCCGTCCATCCGGCCGTTGACCAGCAGCACCGGGGAGATCCACCCCTGCTGGCGGTAGACCCGGTCGCGCACGTCACCCGCGAGCAGCGCGGGCACGTCACGGGAGGCGGCGATCACGTACGGGTCGAACGCGGGGAGCAGCCGGACCGACCGGGACGGTGCCGCGCCCGCCAGCTCGGCAACGTGCGCCGCGAGCAGCCATGCCCGGACGCCCTCCACCTCCACCTGGGTGGCCTCGTCACCGAGACCGGCGAGCAGCGCGCCCGCGCGGGCAGGGGTGACGCCCCACCAGCGGGCGAAATCCGCCCGGGTGGCCGGGCCGTACGCGGCGAGGTAGCGGCGGGTGACCTCGGCCACCGCAGCCTCCCGCACCACCGCGACGGGCTCCGGCACCGGCCCTGGGGACGTACCTGCGGGTGGGGCCGAGCCCGGGAGCGGCGGCAGCCACCGGTCGGGCCTGGTGAAGCGGACGTTCTGCCCGCTGCTCGACGCGAAGCAGAGCTGACCACGGAACGAGGCCGGTTTGAGGAACACCCCCCAGCTCTGCCGCAGTTTGTCGCCCAGCTTGGCCGAACCGGTGCGCCGGGCGACCTCGTCGGCGAGCTCGGTGCGGGTCAGCGGCGGGCCGTCGAGCGCCTGCCCGACGGTCGCGATCAGCAGCTCCAGTTCGTCCCGGCTGACCCCGAAGTTCCGTAGCCAGACCGGCTTCAGATAGTGCTCGTACGTGTTCAGCGCCGCCTGCACCAGCGGGTACTCGCTGGTCGGCAACAGATGCAGCGTGCCGCGCATCGCCCAGGTCTTCACCAGCGCCCGCTGCTGCCACGCCGCCCGGTCGACATCGCCGGCCGCGAGCCCGTCGACCCGGTTCCAGAGCGAGAGCTCGGCCGACGAGAAGAGCTGCGCGTGCAGCCCGCCGAGCACGGTGACCACGTCGAGCGTTGCCGCGCGCGGCGCACGATCGTCGAGGTGCTGGCGGCGCACCCGCCACGCCATCGCCTGGCGCCAGGTCAGCCCTGCCCGCGCCGTCATGCCGCGCTCTCCGGATCGCGGCGGCGCTGCCGGAGCGCGTGGAGCTTCGCCCGGTTCCCGCAGCGCTCCATCGAGCACCACCGGCGCGCGCCGGGCCGCGAGGTGTCGACGAAGACGAGCCCACAGTCGTGGCTCGCACAGACGCGGATCCGCGCGGCGGCGCGGCTGCCGAACAGGTCGACCGCGTCGCGGGCGATCGTCGCCAGGGCGGCGGAGCAGC
>DASXRJ010000200.1:0-42130 GCA_036506675.1 Nocardioides sp.
GATGACCGAGTGGATCCTGCTCGCGGTCTCGCTGCTCCTGATCTTCGCTGCGGGGGTGTTCGTCGCCGCGGAGTTCGCCTTCGTCACGGTCGACCGCAACGCCGTCGACCGCGCGGCTGCAAAGGGTGACCAGGCGGCGGCCGGCGTACAGAAGGCGCTGCGCTCGCTGTCGACCCAGCTCTCGGGTGCCCAGGTCGGCATCACGATCACCAACCTCGGCATCGGCTTCCTGGCCGAACCCGCCATCGCCGCGATCGTCGACGGCCCCCTGGAGGCGGTCGGCGTACCCCGCTCGGTCGTCCACGGGGTCGCGATCGCGGTCGGTCTCACCATCGGCACCGTGCTGACCATGATCTTCGGCGAGCTGGTGCCTAAGAACCTCGCCATCGCCCGGCCGATGCCGACGGCCCGCGCCACGCAGGCCTTCCAGCGGGGGTTCACCGCGGTGATGGCCTGGCCGATCCGGCTGTTGAACGGCTCCGCCAACGCCGTCGTACGCCGCCTCGGGATCGAGCCACAGGAGGAGCTGCGCTCGGCCCGGAGCTCCACCGAGCTGGCCTCGCTGATCCAGCGGTCCGCGCACGAGGGCACGCTGGACGCCGACACGGCCGAGCTGATGGAGCGGTCGGTGGAGTTCGGCAGCCGCACCGCCGCCGAGATCATGACCCCGCGGGTGCGCACCCAGAGCCTCGAGGCCACCGACCGGGCCAGTGCCGTGATCGACCTGGCCCGCGAGACGGGACACAGCCGCTTCCCGGTGCTCGACGAGGCGGACGCGGTGGTCGGCACCGTCCACGTCAAGCACGCGGTCGCGCTGCCGGTCCGCGAGCGCGCGACCACCCGCATCAAGCACATCATGGTCAAACCGATAGTGGTCCCGGACTCCCTGCGCCTCGACCCGCTGCTCTCGCTGCTGCGCGACGACGGTTTCCAGATGGCCGTGGTCCTCGACGAGTACGGCGACCAGGCCGGCATCGTGACGCTCGAGGACGTCGTCGAGGAGATCGTCGGCGACATCTCCGACGAGCACGACCGGCTCGGCTCCAGCGCCCGGCAGCGGCGCGACGGGTCGTGGGTGCTCTCCGGGCTGCTCCGGCCCGACGAGGTCGAGGACGCCACGGGCGTCTGCCTGCCCGAGCACGAGGACTACGACACGATCGCGGGGCTGGTGCTGCGCGAGCTCGGCCGGATCCCCGAGCCCGGTGACGCGGCCGAGGTCGTCGTACCCGAGGGGGAGGGCGTGCTGCGGGTCATCCTGACCGTGGACCGGATGGACGGCCTGCGCATCGACCGGGTCGTCATGCGCGCCGAGTCCGTGGTCGAGGAGGCCGAGGATGAATGACCTCGGCGCCATATTCCTGGCGATCGGGCTGCTGCTGGCCAACGCGTTCTTCGTGGGAGCGGAGTTCGCGCTGGTGTCGGCGCGCCGTACTCAGCTGGAGCCGAAGGCGGAGGCGGGCTCGCGGCTGGCTCAGGTGACGATCAAGGCGATGGAGAACATCTCGCTGGTGATCGGCGTCAACCAGCTGGGGATCACCATCGCCTCGCTCGTGCTCGGTGCGGTCGGCGAGCCCGCGGTCTCGCACTTGATCGAGCCGGTGCTGCACGCGGCCCACGTGCCGCACTCGTTCCTCGCGCCGATCGCCTTCACCCTCGCGCTGGCCGTCGTGGTCTATCTGCACGTGGTCACCGGCGAGATGATCCCCAAGAACATCGCCCTGGCCGGACCGGACCGGGCCGCGATCGTGCTCGGGCCGATGGTGTGGGCGATCGTGATCGTGCTGCGGCCGGTGATCGTGGTCGTGAACGCGATCGCGGCCGGCGTACTCAAGCTGATCGGGGTGGAGCTCCGCAACGAGGTGAGCTCCACCTTCACGCGCGAGGAGGTCGCCGCGCTGGTCGAGGAGTCGCACGGTGAGGGCCTGCTGGAGTCGGAGGAGTACGACCGGCTGGCCGGCGCCCTCGGCTTCACCGAGAACACCGTGGCCTCGGTGCTGATGCCGCTCGACTCCCTCGCGACCATCTCGCGTGGCGCGACCGCGGCCGACGTGGAGCAGCGCTGTGCCGAGACCGGGTACAGCCGTTTCCCGGTGCTCGACGACGGCAGCCTGATCGGCTACCTGCACATCAAGGACGCACTCGAGACCGACCAGGAACGCCGCAAGCGGGTCATCGACGACAAGTGGATCCGGCCTCTCGCCAGCGTCCGCCGTGACGATGTCCTCCATGACGCGTTGGAGTCCTTGCAGCGCCGGGGAGCACACATGGCGCGGGTCATCGACGACGAGGGCGCGGTCCTCGGTCTGGTGACACTCGAGGACGTCTTGGAGGAGCTGGTGGGAGAGATCCGCGACGCCGCCCATCACGGTGAAGGTGCACGGGATGCCGGATAAGGTGAGTTCGTCGGGGGGCCGGTCGCATCGTGCCGGGCATCGCCACCGGCCGCACCGAAACCGACAGAGCAGAGGCAGGACCGTGGCGAGGGGCCAAGAGCGTACGACGCGCGTCTGGACCTTGCCCAACCTGCTGAGCCTGGCCCGGCTCGGCCTCATCCCGGTCTTCCTGTGGCTGGTTCTAGGTCCGCACGAGGACGCCTGGGCGCTGGGCGTGCTGATGCTGTCCGGCATCACCGACTTCCTCGACGGCTACCTGGCCCGCAAGCTCAACCAGCGCTCGTCCCTCGGCGAGGTGCTCGACCCGGCCGCCGACCGCCTCTACATCCTGGCCGTGGTCATCGGTTTGGCACTGCGTGGCATCGTGCCCTGGTGGGTCGCACTTCTCCTGCCGTTGCGCGACGCGATGTTGTGGGGCCTGGTGCCGTTCCTGCGCAAGCGCGGCTACAGTGCCTTACCGGTCCATTTCCTCGGAAAGGCCGCGACCTTCAACCTGCTCTACGCGTTCCCGCTGCTGCTCCTCGGAGACGGCGAGGGGGTCGCGGCGGGGCTGGCCCGGGTGTTCGGGTGGGCCTTCGCGTACTGGGGGATCGCTCTCTACTGGTGGGCCGGACTGCTGTACGCGTGGCAGGTGCGCAAGCTCCTCACCGACGATCGAAGGGCGTCTACGGTCGATGACCACTAGGAGTACGCTCCCCGAGCACGTCACGATGCCGCTGCTGACGCTGATCACTCAGCAGTCGCTCGACGTCGACTACGTGCAGGTCGCCGATCGCCGTACGGCCGAGGACGAGCCCGGCTCGGACCACCGGATCCGCCGCGGTACGGCGGTCGCCGTCGCCATCTTCGGGCTCCTGATCACGACCGCCGCCGTGCAGACGATCCGCAACGAGCCGGTCACCCAGAGCAGCCGCGCCGCCCTGATCGACAACATCAACCGCCGCACCACCCAGGCCAAGGAGCAGCAGGCGGAGCTGAGCCGGCTGCACTCCGAACTGGCCGCGGCCCAGGCGGCGTACGACGCCCTGGCGTCCGACGAGCAGGCGGCCCAGGCCCGGCTGACCCGGCTCCAGGTGCCGACCGGCTTCACCGCCGTACACGGGCCGGGCGTGCGGATCGAGGTCGACGACTCGCCGGACGGGAGCGACGCCGGGCGGGTCCGCGACGAGGACCTGGCCACGCTGGTCGACGGGCTGTGGAACGCCGGCGCCGAGGCGATCTCGATCAACGGGCAGCGGCTCACCGTGCTGTCGTCGATTCGGACCTCGGGGGTGGCCATCCACGTGAACTTCCGGCCGATCAGCCCGCCGTACGAGGTGCTCGCCATCGGCGACACCCGGTCGCTCCAGTCGCGACTCGCCGACAGCACCCACGGGTTGAGGTGGCTGAGTCTCGTGCAAACATTCGGATTCGAGTTTCACATGGACAATGAAGATGACGTCGTCATTCCGGGTGCTCGACTGCCGGTCTTGCGGGACGCCGCCGTCGACACGACCGTCAACGAGACATTGGGAAAGCAGGTGGCTCCTTGATCGCCGCAATCGGGTTGCTCGTGGGCATCGTCCTCGGGCTCGTCCTGCAGCCGGACGTCCCTCTCTGGCTGGAGCCCTACCTGCCCATCGCGGTGGTGGCGGCCCTGGATGCCGTGTTCGGTGCGTTGCGCGCCTATCTCGACGGCATCTTCGACGACAAGGTGTTCGTGGTGTCGTTCCTGAGCAACGTGGTCATCGCGGCCGCGATCGTGTTCCTGGGCGACAAGCTGGGCGTCGGTGCGCAGCTGTCCACGGGCGTCATCGTGGTGCTCGGCATCCGGATCTTCTCGAACGTCGCGGCGATCAGGCGGCATCTGTTCCATGCCTAAGAACGTGCGCAAACGGAGGCCGCCTCGCGTCCCGGTCCAACGCCGCCGGCCGAAGGAGGCTGTCGTGCCCAGTCCCACCCCCGACGAGTCGGTCGACGACGCCGTCGTGGCCGAGGAGACCGCGGCTGGCGAGACCGCGGCTGGCGAGACCGCGGCTGATGAGGATGTCGTCGCGGCCGAGTCCGTCGAACAGGCGCCCGCCGAGGCCGATGCCGAATCCGACGCCGTTGCCGAGAGCACTGCGGATGCCGTCGGTGACACCGACGATGAGGTTGCGGACGCCGTCGCCGAGGACGAGGTAGCCGAGGAAGAGCCCAGCGCGGAGGAGCCCGAGTCCGAGGAAGAGCCGAGCGACGCCACCGCGGAAGAGGCCAGCGCTGAGGCCGAGGAGTCCGAGGAACCGACCTCGGCTGCCGACGAGTCCCCAGCAGAGTCGGCCGGCGAGAGCGACGGCGAGCCTTCCGAGGACCTCGTCGCCGAGGCCGACCATGAGCCCGACGAAGAGCCCGACGTCGAGCTCGACGAAGAGGCCGATGTCGAGCCCGACGAGGACGCCGACGTGGTCTCCGAGGGGATCGAGCCGGAGGCGTCGGACGAGGAGCCCGAGAAGTCCGAGGAGCCGGCCGACGAACCCGAGGCCGTCGTCGAGGACGCCGAGCCCGAGACCGCTGAGCACGAGACGGCCGACGAGCCGGACGAAGTGACCGACACGGACGTCGACACCTCGGCCGAAACTGCTGGCGAGGTTTCCGACGAGGTCTCCGACAAGGTCTCCGACGAGGAGGCGGTCGAGCCGGAGGTCGAGGAACCCGACACCGAGCCCGAGGCCGAGCTTGTCGAGGAACCCGACGACAACGTCGGCGCCGACGAGGAGCCGGTCGAGGAGCCCGTCGATGAGCCGGTCGAGGAGCCCGTGACGATCCTCAAGTCGGTGCCGGACACCGAGGCGCTGGGCACCACCGAGCCGGCCGACGCGGACGCCGTACCCGCGGACGCCGTACTCGCGACCTCCGCGGAGCTGGCGCCGGGCGACCGGCTGTTCGGCGCGCTTCGGCACCCGTCGCGGGCCCAGATCGTGGTGGGGCTGCTGCTGGCGGTGCTGGGCTTCGCCGCGGTCACGCAGGTGCGGTCCAACGAGAACGACGACACGTACGCCGGCCGCCGCGAGCAGGACCTGATCGACCTGCTCAACGGCCTCAACGGCGCGTCGGAGCGGTCACAGGACGAGATCAACCGGCTGGAGATTGCGAAGGCGGACCTGCAGTCCGACACGCTCAAGCACGAGGCTGCGCTCGAGCAGGCCCAGAAGCAGGCCGACACCCTCAACATCCTGGCCGGGCTGGTGCCCGTCTCCGGCCCCGGCCTCCGGATCACCATCGACGACCCGGAGGGCAACGTCGACATCGACCTGCTGCTCGACGCCATCCAGGAGCTGCGCACGGCCGGTGCCGAGGCGATGGCCTTCAACGACCAGGTCCGGGTGGTGGCCCAGACCGCGTTCGAGGACGGCGTCGGGGGAGTGATCGTCGACGGCCAGCTGCTGTCCCCGCCGTACGTCATCGACGTGATCGGGGAACCGCACGAGCTGGAGGGCGCGATGACCTTCCCGCAGGGTCCCATCGACGACGTCGAGGACGACGGCGGCACGGTCGAGATGAAGACGTTCGACAACCTCGACATCAACGTCGTACGCCAGCTGAACCGCGCCGACTACGCCCAACCGAACAATTAGTGGTCATCCCCGGAACACCGCTAGCCCAGCCGAACAATCGGCAGTGTCACCGAGTAACGTGCGCGGTGACCGTTCAGCCCGTGTGAAGGAGAACCCGTGTACCCCGACGACCTGAAGTACACCAGCGAGCACGAGTGGGTGCGGGTCCCCGGCGAGACGGATGGCTCGGTGCGCATCGGCATCACCGACTACGCGCAGGACGCGCTCGGCGACATCGTCTACGTGTCGCTGCCCGAGATCGGCGAGGCCGTCGAGGCCGGCAAGACCTGTGGCGAGCTCGAGTCCACGAAGTCGGTCAGCGACGTCTACGCGCCCGTCACCGGTGAGGTCGTCGCCCGCAACGAGGCACTCGACGCGACGCCCGAGCTGGTGAACTCCGACCCGTACGCCGGCGGCTGGCTGTTCGAGGTCGTGCCGTCCGAGGGTGGAGCCATCGACGGGCTGATGGACGCGGCGGCGTACCAGGCGAGCCTGGAAGGCTGACGGCCGGTCTGCACCGGGGCTCGTGCGGCACCAATGCGTTTGATCGAGTCCCGCGGACTGATAGGTTCGGAGCACCATCAACCTCGACCTCAAGGTGAGGGTTGGGCAGCCGAGTCCAACGTCGAGGTCGACGTCGTACGACGACCGGGAGGGTCGACATGCCGTTCTGCACCAACTGTGGGAAACAGAACCCCGAGGATGCGCGGTTCTGCTCACAGTGCGGCACGCGCCTGGCCACCGACGGCGCGGCCGGTACGACGCCCGCCCAGCCACTGACCGACTCGACGGCGACCATCACCTTCGGTGCGCCCGAGAAGGCCGAGGCCGACGAGCGCCAGCTCAACCCGGCCGACTCCGCCGCCGTCGACGCGCTCCCGCTGGGGCACGCCCTGCTCGTGGTCCAGCGTGGCCCGGGCGCCGGCAGCCGGTTCCTGCTCGACGCCGACCTGGTCACGGCCGGCCGTCACCCCGAGAGCGAGATCTTCCTCGACGACGTGACCGTGTCCCGCAGGCACGCCGAGTTCCGCCGTACGCCGGAGGGCTACACCGTCTCCGACGTGGGCTCGCTCAATGGCACCTACGTCAACCGCGACCGGATCGACGAGGTGGCCCTGCAGGACGCCGACGAGGTGCAGATCGGGAAGTATCGCCTCGTCTACTTCGCCAGCCACGCGAGCCCAGGCCTCTGACCGTGCAGCCGTCCGCAGCGTCTCGGGCTCGGATGAACATCGGGCAGGTGCTCGATCTGCTTCGCTCCGACTTCCCGGGCATCTCCATCCCGAAGATCAGGTTCCTGGAGGACAAGGGCCTCATCTCTCCGGAGCGGACGCCGGCCGGCTATCGCAAGTTCTCCCACGAGGACGTCGAGCGGCTGCGCTACGTGCTGCGGATGCAGCGCGACCACTACCTGCCGCTGAAGGTGATCGGCGAGCACCTCGACGCGATGGACCGCGGCCTCGAGCCGCCGCCGATCGAGGCGGTCGTGCCGACCGTGCCGAAGGTCACGCTCGCGGACGACGGCCTGCCGAGCACCGAGTCCTTCCGCCGTCGCAGCGACCTGCGGCTCTCGCGCAAGGAGCTGCTCAAGACCGCCGAGATCGACGACGAGCTGCTGACCGCGCTGGAGACCTACGGGTTGATCAAGTCGGTGCGCGGCACGGGTCAGTACGACACCGACGCGCTGGTGGTCGCGAAGACGGCTGCCGAGCTGGCGGCGTACGGGATCGAACCTCGGCACCTGCGCGCGTTCAAGTCCGCAGCCGACCGCGAGATCGGGCTCGTCGAGCAGGTCGTGAACCCGATCCGGGGGAGCCGGGACACCGGGGCGTCGGCCCGGGCCGACGAGGCCGCCACCGAAATCGCCGCGCTGTCCGTGCGGCTGCACGCCACCCTCGTGAAGGCCGGACTTCGGCGCTCCTGACGGGGTCCGCAGTTGACGTCGCCGGAGTAGGGTTGAGGACGTGCGCGAAGTCGATGTCATCGGAGTGCGGGTAGAGACCCCGTCGAACCAGCCGATCGTGCTCCTGCGCGAGGTGGCCGGTGACCGCTACCTGCCCATATGGATCGGCGCGGGTGAGGCGACGGCCATCGCCTTCGCTCAGCAGGGTGTGGTTCCCCCTCGGCCGCTGACGCACGACCTGATGCGGGACGTGCTCGAGGCCACCGGCAACACGCTCACCGAGGTGCGCATCACGGAGATGAAGGACGGCGTGTTCTTCGCGCTGCTCGTCTTCGAGTCCGGGGTCGAGGTGAGTGCCCGGCCGTCCGACTCGATCGCGCTGGCGCTGCGCACCGGCAGCCGGATCGTGTGTGCCGAGGACGTTCTCGACGAGGCCGGCCTCGAGGCGCCGGCCGAGCAGGAGGACGAGGTGGAGAAGTTCCGCGAGTTCCTCGACCAGGTCACTCCCGACGACTTCGAGAGCCACTAGGCAGGCTCACCCTCATCTAGAGGTTGAGGGTCGCGACACGCCGCCGCCGTCGTTGACCCCCTCCAAGGCGCGGCCTACCTTGGAGTGTCTTCGTTGTAACTCCACCCCTGTGGTTGTGATCTGTCACTCGGGCTTCCCCTTTGGAGTTACGCTCGACGAAGTATCCGACGGAGGGTCGACGTGAACGTGAACGACGGTGTGAACCAGGCGGGCCGCGAGGCCGACAAGGCGGCCGTGGCCGAGCGCGCGGACGAGCAGGGCCTGCTCTTCACCGACGACGTGTCGCCCCTGCCGAGCGACACCGGCTACCGGGGTCCTACGGCCTGCAACGCGGCCGGGATCACCTACCGACAGCTGGACTACTGGGCCCGCACCGGGCTCGTCGAGCCGACCGTGCGCGGCGCCACCGGCTCCGGCACCCAGCGGCTCTACTCCTTCCGCGACATCTTGATCCTCAAGGTGATCAAGCGGCTGCTCGACGCCGGGATCTCGCTCCAGCAGATCCGGACCGCCGTACAGCACCTGCGCAAGCGGGGCACCGACGACCTGACCCGCGTCACCCTGATGAGCGACGGCGCCTCGGTCTACGAGTGCACCAGCAACGACGAGGTCATCGACCTGCTCCAGGGCGGGCAGGGCGTCTTCGGCATCGCCATCGGCGGGGTCTGGCGCGAGATCGAGGGCACCCTCTCGGAGCTGCCGAGCGAGCGCACCTCGGCCGAGGAGCTGGCCTCCGCGACCGACGAGCTCGCCGCTCGTCGCGCGGCTCGCAAGATCGGCTGACTCGCGACACCCGCCTCACCGACTCGGGTCTTACGGGGTCGGTGAGGTAGATTTCTCTTGCTGACAATCCCGCACGGGAGAGTCTTCGCCCGGCGTACGCCGGGATCGGAGCGCCGAAGGGGCAACCCCTCCCCGGAACCTCTCAGGCGCCAGGACCGTGCGGATCAGGCAACTCAGAAACTCGGTGACGAGTGACTGAGGGGGAGGCGACCGCACCGTCAGAGTTGTCGCCGACCCAGGGAGACCAGATCGTGTCAGACCAGCCCACCGCCGACCGTCCCGCGGATCGACCCACTGCGGATCGACTCAGTTTGGCCGCGCTCGACGCGGCGCTGCCGTTCGTAGAACGCCACATCGGCCCCAACGCCGCCGCGGTCGACACGATGCTGTCGAAGCTCGGCTACGAGTCGCTCGAGGCCCTGATGAGCGCCGCCGTCCCGGGCGGCCTCCGTACGCCGGCCGCGCTCGACCTGCCCGCCGCCGTCACCGAGGACGCCGCCGCCCGGCAGCTGCGCGCGATCGCCGCCCAGAACCGCCCCGGCGAGGCGATGATCGGGCTCGGCTACCACGGCACGATCACCCCGCCGGTCATCCGGCGCAACCTGCTCGAGGACCCGAGCTGGTACACGGCGTACACGCCGTACCAGCCGGAGATCTCGCAGGGCCGGCTCGAGGCGCTGCTCAACTTCCAGACCGTGATCGGTGACCTCACCGGCCTGCCCACCGCCAACGCCTCACTGCTCGACGAGGGCACCGCGGCCGCCGAGGCGATGACGCTGGTACGCCGGGGGCTCCATCGATCAAAGGGGGGCAAGGCGAGCGGGCCGTTCGTCGTCGACGCCGACGCGCTCCCGCAGACCATCGACCTGGTGCGCACGCGGGCCGAGGCGATGGGCATCGAGGTGGTCGTCGCCGATCTGGCCGAGGGCCTACCGGAGGGCGAGCTGTGCGGCGTACTCGTGCAGTACCCCGGCGCGTCCGGGCTGGTCCGCGACCCGCGACCGGTGATCGAGGCCGCCCACGAGCGCGGTGCGCTCGCCGTGGTCGCCGCCGACCTGCTGGCGCTGTGCGTGCTGGAGGCGCCGGGCGCGCTCGGCGCCGACGTCGTGGTCGGGTCGTCGCAGCGCTTCGGCGTGCCGCTGTTCTACGGCGGTCCGCACGCCGGCTTCATGGCCGTCGCCGCGGGGCTCGAGCGGCACCTGCCCGGCCGACTAGTCGGGGTGTCGGTCGACGCGGAGGGGCGGCCGGCGTACCGGCTGGCGCTGCAGACCCGCGAGCAGCACATCCGCCGCGACAAGGCCACCTCCAACATCTGTACGGCGCAGGTCCTGCTCGCCGTCGTCGCCTCCATGTACGCCGTCTACCACGGTCCGACGGGCCTGCGGGCGATCGCGACCCGCGCCCACCGGTACGCCGCCGCGCTGGCCACCGCGCTGGAGGCGTCCGGCTACGAGATCGAGACGCCGGAGTTCTTCGACACGATCACGGTGTCGGTTCCCGGGCGCGCGGCCGACGTGGTCGCGGCGGCCCGCGGCCTCGGCGTACACCTGCGGCTCGTCGACGAGGACCGGGTTGGCCTCTCGACGTCGGAGACCACCACGCGGTCGACGGTGACCAGCGTGCTGCGAGCGTTCGGCGTGAGCACCGACATCGACGCGCTCGACCTGGCGTCGGTAGACCGGTTGCCGGAGGCGCTGGCGCGCGAGACGGCGTACCTCACCCACGAGGTCTTCTCCTCCCACCACACGGAGACGGCGATGCTGCGCTACCTGCGCAAGCTGTCGGCCCGCGACTACGCGCTCGACCGGGGCATGATCCCGCTCGGCTCCTGCACGATGAAGCTCAACGCCACCGCCGAGATGGAGCCGATCTCGCTGCCCGGCTTCGCCGACCTGCACCCGTTCGCGCCGGCCGAGGACGCCGCCGGCTACCGGCAGCTGGTCGCCGAGCTCGAGGGCTGGCTGGCCGAGGTGACGGGCTACGACCAGGTGTCGATCCAGCCGAACGCCGGCTCGCAGGGCGAGCTGGCCGGGCTGCTGGCGATCCGTGCCTATCACCGCGCCAACGGCCAGGGCGAGCGGAACATCTGCCTGATCCCGAGCTCCGCGCACGGCACCAACGCGGCGTCCGCGGTGATGGCCGGCATGAAGGTGGTCGTGGTCAAGGCGGCCGACGACGGCTCGGTCGACCTCGACGACCTGCGCGAGCAGTGCGAGGAGCACACCGACGACCTGGCCGCGATCATGGTTACCTACCCCTCGACGCACGGCGCCTACGAGGACACCATCACCGACCTGTGCAAGATCGTGCATGACCACGGCGGCCAGGTGTACGTCGACGGCGCCAACCTCAACGCGCTGCTCGGCTACGCCAAGCCGGGGCGGTTCGGCGGCGACGTCTCGCACCTCAACCTGCACAAGACGTTCTGCATCCCGCACGGTGGCGGCGGCCCGGGCGTCGGCCCCATCGGGGTGCGCGCCCACCTGGCGCCGTACCTGCCGTCGCACGCCATGCACCCCGAGCTCGAGAAGCGGCAGGGGATCGGACCGATCAGCGCGGCGCCGTACGGCTCGGCGGGCATCCTGCCGATCTCGTGGGCCTACATCCGGCTGATGGGCGCCGAGGGGCTGACCCGGGCCACCGCGATCGCCGTACTCTCGGCCAACTACATCGCGGCCCGGCTCGGCGAGCACTACCCGGTGCTCTACAAGGGCCACGGCGGGCTGGTCGCCCACGAGTGCATCCTCGACCTGCGCGGGCTGACCAAGGACACCGGCGTGAGCGTGGACGACGTCGCGAAGCGGCTGATCGACTACGGCTTCCACGCGCCGACGATGTCGTTCCCGGTGCCGGGCACGCTGATGGTGGAGCCGACCGAGTCGGAGGACCTCGCCGAGATCGACCGGTTCTGCGACGCGATGATCGCGATCCGCGCCGAGATCGACAAGGTCGGCACGGGGGAGTGGACGCCGGAGAGCTCCCCGCTGCGCGGCGCCCCGCACACCGCGCGAGCCCTGGTAGGCGAGTGGGACCGCGCGTACTCACGCGAGGTCGCGGTCTTCCCGGCCGGCATCACTGGCCCCAACGGAGTGGGCGACAAGTACTGGCCGCCGGTGGCGCGGATCGACCAGGCGTACGGCGACCGCCACCTGGTCTGCGCCTGCCCGCCGCCCGAGGCGTTCGCATGAACCCCCCATCGGAGTCTCGTTCCGCTTTAGATCGGGACTCGGCATGAGCCTGGAGCCTGATGAGTCCGTCGCCCCCGTGACGGCTCGGCGACTGCTGGCCCGGCTGGCGCACGCCCAGGTGGACGGGCGGCTGCCCTCGGTGGTGGCCGGCGTGGTCCGCGACGGTGCCCTGGTCTGGTCTGCTGGGTACGGCGACGTGCCCGGTGACCCGCTGGACACGCAGTACAAGATCGGCTCGATCACCAAGACGATGACCGCCGTACTCGTGCTGCAGCTGGTCGAGGAGGGGCTGCTCTCGCTCGACGCGACGGCGGCGTCGGTCCTCGGCGACGCGGCGTACGGCGACCGCACCGTCCGCGACCTGCTGGCCCACAAGGCCGGCCTACAGGCCGAGCCGGAGGGGTCCTGGTGGGAGCGCTCCGAGGGCGGCTCGTTCGAGGACCTCGACGCCGCGCACCAGGAGGCCACCGGCGTCTTCCCGGTGGGCCACCGGTTCCACTACTCCAACCTGGCCTACGGCATCCTCGGCGAGATCGTGGCCAAGCTGCGGGACGAGCCCTGGTGGACCGCGGTCCAGACCCGAGTGCTCGGACCGCTGGGGATGACGCGGACGACCTACCAGGCCGAGGGTGCGCACGCGCAGGGGACCAGCGTGCACCCGTATGCCCGGACCCTGATCCGCGAGCCGCACCCCGACACGGGCGCGATGGCGCCGGCCGGTCAAGTGTGGAGCACGGTGGGCGACCTGACGGCGTACGCATGGTTCCTGGTGGCGGGACACCCGGACGTGCTGTCCAAGGAGCGGCTGGCCGAGGCGTACACGCCCCAGTCGGGGGCGCACGAGAGCGGCCTCGGCTACGCCCACGGGCTCGGCTTCCAGCTCTTCGCGGGCGGTTCGGGCACGCTCGTGGGACACACGGGCTCGATGCCGGGCTTCGTGGCGACCTGCTTCGTCGACCGCGAGCGCCGGACGGGCGTGGTGGCCTTCGCGAACGCGATGAGCGGGCTGCCGACGGCGGAGATCGCGCGGGTGCTGCTCGAGGAGCTGGAGGCGTCGGAGCCGACGGTGCCGCAGCCGTGGCTGCCGACCGAGAGCGTTCCCGCCGAGGTCGCCGAGATCCTGGGCGTGTGGCACTGGGGTCCGACCCCCCACGTCATCACCTTCGAGCGGGACGTGCTGGTGGTGCGCAAGAACGGCGTCGTGGTCTATCGGTACGCCGTGGTCGACGGCCGGATCGTCGGCACCTACGGCTACATGGCAGGCGAGGAGCTGCGGATCGTGCGCGACGACGACGGGTCGATCAACCACCTCAACCTCGCCACGTTCATCTTCACAAGGACGCCGTACGACGTGGACGCGCCGATCCCCGGCGGCCATCCGGAGTGAGCTCGCGCGTCCACATGGCCGCTGACCTGCGCAAACGCGGCGCCTGTGGATAACCGGCGCGCGTTGTCGCCGGGTCCGGCCAGGCTGGCCGGCATGAACAACGACCAGATCCCGGCGATGCGTCGCCCGGAAGACGTAGACCCGATCCGCAACCAGAGCGACCTGTGCCGGCACTGGCGGATGCTGATGGGAGAGCTCGGCTTCGGCCGGCACTCGCTGTGGCTGCATCTGCTCCACGAGGACGGCCGGCCGAGTCCGGTGCTCGCGCAGATCGACGATCTGCCGACCACAGTGGACCCGGCGATGGCCGACGACGTGATCATCATGTGCACCCACCTGCTGTCCGACGCGCCGGGGAGCACCGTGGCGCTCCTGCTCAGCCGTCCTGGCTCGGCCGTCCTCGCCGGCTGGGAGCAGGCGTGGGCCCGTGAGCTGCATGCGGCGGCCGACCGCCACGGCGTACCCATCTGGCCCGTGCACCGGGCCAACGACGAGCGGCTGGAGGTGGTCTCACCCGACGACCTGGCCGCCTAGGCCTTTAGAGCGCCTGCGACACGCTCGACATGTTGAAGTCGGGCACCCGCAGAGCCGGCGTCGCCGTACGCGAGAAGTAGTCGTCGCCCCACTCCCGGCTGAAGCTCGGCTCGGTCGCCGACGCGTGCGAGAACCGGCGCATCAGGTCGACCGGGCTCTCGTTGAACCGGAAGTTGTTGACCGCGCCGGTGATCTCGCCGTCCTCGACGAGGTAGACACCGTCGCGAGTCAGGCCGGTGAGGAGCATGGTCTGCGGGTCGACCTCGCGGATGTACCACAGACAGGTCAGCAGCAGGCCGCGCTCGGTGCCGGCGACGAGGTCCATGGTGTCGCCGGTGGCACCGTCGACGGAGAGCACCAGGTTGTCGATCATCGGGGTGACCGGCTGGCCGGTGAGCGCGGACGAGTGCCGGGTCTGCAGCAGCGAGGTGAGTACGCCGTCGCGCACCCAGTCGGTACGGGACAGCGGCAGCCCGTTGTCGAAGACGCTGTGGGTGTTGTCTGAGGACGCCGCGACGAAGAAGGGTGCGCTGCCCAGACCGGCGTACGAGGGGTCGGAGAAGAACTGCAGCTCGGGCCGGGCGATCTGCTCGCCGATCCGGGTGCCGCCACCGCGCTTGCTGTAGACCGACTGGCCGTCGTGGGCCACTCGGGCGCCGGCGCCCCAGTAGGCGTCGATCATCAGGTCGGCGACGGCCGTCGGGGGCAGGATCGTGTCGTAGCGACCGGCCGGAAGGTCGATCCGGCGGGTGCCCCAGGCGAGCCGCTGGGCGACGGTCTCCTCCATCCGCGCCGCGTCCACGTCGGCGAAGTCGCGGGTGGCGCCTCCGACCCAGGCGCTCTGGGTCAGGTCGGCCGTCTTGCCGGTGCAGGCGTAGTGGCCGGTCGGCTGGACGTGGCGGAGCCGGAGCCCGGTCGAGGAGCCGAGGTAGGTCGTGGTCAGCTCATGGTTGACGAAGCCGTAGAGGATCCGGCCCTCGGCATCGGACTTGGTGAACGCCTCGCCGAGAGCGGGCGCGAACGCGTCGTACACGGTGATCGAGGTGGTCTCCGGCTCCAGGGCCCAGTCCGCCGCCGCGTCGCCGGTGACCAGGTCGGTGGCGTCCTCGGCGACCGAGGCCGCATTCGCCGCGGCGTCGGCCTGCTCGACCAGGGTGCGCACCTGCTCGATCGAGGCGGCGCTGCCGCCGACCGAACCGACCGCGACCCCGTCGGTACGACGGTCGAAGGCGATCACCGTGACGTTGACGCCGTGCATGGCGCCGTTGGTGGTCAGCGTGTTGTTGGCCCAGCGCAGGTTGGCGCTGGTGGAGTTGGTGGCGATCGCGATGCAGTCGCTGGCCGTGCTGGTGGCCAGGGCGTGCTCGACGAGGTCCTGCGGGGTGGGGGTGGTCATGCTCAGCGTCCTGCCTCGTCGTTGGTGTTGAGGATCCGGATGTTGCGGAACAGCGAGGTCGGGCAGCCGTGGCTGACGCTGGCGACCTGACCGGGCTGGGCCTTGCCGCAGTTGAACGCGCCGCCCAGCACCCAGGTCTCGGGCCCGCCGACCGCCTCCATGGAGTTCCAGAAGTCGGTGGTCGTGGCCTGGTAGGCGACGTCGCGGAGCTGGCCGGCGAGCCGGCCGTTCTCGATCCGGAAGAACCGCTGTCCGGTGAACTGGAAGTTGAACCGCTGCATGTCGATCGACCACGACTTGTCGCCGACGATGTAGATGCCGTGCTCGACGCGGCCGATCAGCTCCTCGGCCGAGGGACCGTCGGGGGCCGGCTGGAGGGAGACGTTGGCCATCCGCTGGATCGGGATGTGGCCGGACGAGTCGGCGTACGCGCAGCCGTTGGAGCGACCGCCGTTGAGCTCGGGCTTGAGGTGGCCCATCGGCCGGTCGAGCTGGTAGCCGACCAGGACGCCGTCCTTGACGATGTCCCACGACTGGGTCTCGACCCCCTCGTCGTCGTACCCGATGGTGGCCAGGCCGTGCTCGACGGTGCGGTCGCCGGTGACGTTCATGACCGGCGAGCCGTACTGCAGGGTGTTGAGCTTGTCGTAGGTCGCGAACGACGTACCGGCGTAGTTGGCCTCGTAGCCCAACGCGCGGTCGAGCTCGGTGGCGTGGCCGATCGACTCGTGGATGGTGAGCCAGAGGTTCGACGGGTGGATCACCAGGTCGTAGGTGCCGGCCTCGACGCTCGGCGCCTTGAGCTTCTCGGCGAGTAGATCGGGCACCTCGGCGAGCTCGGCGTCCCAGTCCCAGTGGGCGCCGGTGAGGTACTCCCAGCCGCGCGCGACCGGCGGCGCGATCGAGCGCATCGAGTCGAAGACGCCGGAGTCGGGGTCGGTGCCCATCGCCTCGAAGGACGGCTGGAGCCGGATCCGCTGCTGGGTGGTGCGGGTGCCGCTGAGGTCGGCGTAGAACTTGTTTTCGTGCACCTGCTCCAGCTCGGCGGTGGCGTGCTCGACGGCGTCGTGGCCGAGCAGCCGCCGGGTCCAGTCGACGAGCAGTGCGGCCTTGTCGGCGGTCGGCACGGTGAACGGGTCGACGTCGTACGGCGAGCTCCAGGTGACGTCGGCGTACACGGGCTCGGGGGCGATCTCGACCGGTCGCGTGGTCATCGCGGCCGCGACCTTCGCGACCGTCACCGCGGTCTCGGCGACCGCGACCGCCTCGTCGGTGGTGAGGACGACTCCGGACGCGAAGCCCCACGCGCCGCCGTGGATGACCCGGACCGCGAAGCCGAGGTCCTCGCTGTCGCCGGCGCCCTGCAGGACGCCGTCGCGAACGCCGAGATGCTGGTAGCGGACCCGCTCGAAGCGGAAGTCGGCATGGGTGGCGCCGAGAGCGGCCGCGCGCTCGAGTGCGGCGTCGGCGAGAGGATGGAAGGGGAGCGCGGTGAAGGTGGGATCGACCCCGGACTGCGTCATGCCGCCGAACCTACCGAATCACCCCCGCGTGGTGCCTCCGAGATTCAGCTGCCACGGCACGTAGGAGAGCGTGCCGGGCGTGCTCGGCTCCTGCAGCCGCCGCCGCAAGAGTCCCGCCGCCTCGGCGAAGAACCGCTCGGGACCGACGCTGGTGACCGGTGGTTCCGCGGACCGCGCCTCGGGAGTGTTGCCCACGCCGATCACCTCGAGCTGCTCGGGGATGGCGATGTCGAGCCGCCGAGCAGCGTGTACGGCGCAGATCGCGGCCTCGTCGTCGAGAGCCAGGATCGCGGTCGGTGGGTGGGCCCGGTCGAGGAGATCGACCGACTCGGCGTACGCGCGGTCGCGGGAGCCCTCGGCGTCGCGCACCAGGTCGTCGTCGACCTCCAGGCCCGCCTCACGGAGCGCGTCGACGTAGACGGCGTACCGCTCACGTGCCGCGGTGCGGGCGAGCGGGTCGGCCGGCTCGGACCGGAGGCAGGCGATCCGGCGGTGGCGGCTCAGCAGCAGAGCCATCGCCTCGCGGAGACCGGTCGCCTCGTCGGAGCGGACCACGTCGAAGCCGTCCGGCTCCAGCACGTTCGTGTGTACGACGAGCGCGATGCCGCGGTCGGCCAGCGCCCGCAGCGCCGGCCGGGCTCGCTCGGCGTCGCGGATCCCGTCGATGAGCGCGCCGTCCGCGCCCTTGCCGAGCAGGAACCGCTTCCAGTCGCCGTCGACCAGCACCAGCACCGTGAGCCCGTCCTCCGAGACCGCCTGGGACACCTCGTCGACCAGCCGCTGGCTCCACGCGGTGTCGAGCCGGTCGAGGGCGAGGCAGACCTGGTCGGTGCGGCCGCGTCGTACGCCTCGGGCCTGCTGGTTGGGCTGGTACCCGAGCCGCTCAGCGGCCTCGACCACCCGGCGCTGGGTGGGGATGCTGACCCGGGACGAACCACCGGTGCGACCGGACAGGACGTACGAGACCGTGGCGACGGACACGCCGGCTTCCTCCGCGACCGTGCGGATCGTGGGTACGCCGCGCGCCACTCGCCCTCCTGAGGTGGTCGTCCTGGTTTGGGAGCGTCTGTCACGCCAGTCTGGCAGGTCTCGTGCGCGAGCGCAGGCCCCGAGACCCGATCCGGCTGGCTACCCGGTCGCGTGAGCGAGCCGGAGCGTGGACCCGGCGCGGTCCTTGACCACGTGCAGCTGGGCCGGAATCCGGGTCCGGAGCTCCGGCACGTGGCTGACGATGCCGACGACGCGACCGCCGTCGCGGAGCGCGTCGAGGGTGTCCATCACGTCGTCGAGAGTGTCGGCGTCCAGCGACCCGAAGCCCTCGTCCACGAAGAGTGTGCCGACCTCGGCGCCGCCCGCTTCCTGGGTGACCACGTCGGTGAGCCCGAGGGCCAGGGCGAGCGACACGACGAACGTCTCGCCGCCCGACAGCGTGACCGGGTCGCGGGTCTCGCCGGACCAGTCGTCGCGCACCACCAGCGAGAGCCCACCACGCGTCTCGCGCGCACCGCGGCGGTCGGAGCGCTCCAGGGCGTAGCGCTGGTCGGTCATCGTGGCGAGCCGTTCGTTGGCAGCGTCGACGACCTGGCCGAGCCGCCAGGACAGGACGTACGCCGACAGCCGCATCTGCAGGGCGTTGTCGGCGGCCTTGCCCTCGGCGAAGGCGGCCACCTCGGCCGTCAGCGTGTACGCCGACCGCACCGGCGCCCAGGCCGCGAGCGTGTCGGTCGCCTGGGTGCGGAGTGCCTCGATCCGTCCCGCGCGCTCGACCGCGAGCCGGTGGGCTGCCTCGGCGTGGGCGAGGGCGGCCGAGGCCTCCTCCTGCTGCCGGCCGAGCGCGGCCAGGTCTGGCTCGGGCAGCTTCGCTGCGGCGGTGAGCTGCGGGTCGTCGTACCAGGCCTCGGCGGCGGCGCGGCGCCGGTCGTGTTCAGTCACGGCGGCTTCGTGCGCGGCCAGCTCGGAGGCGGGGCGCAGGGCCGCGACGGCGTACTCCACATCGGCGAAGCCGCACTCCTCGGCGACCCGGTCCAGCTCCTCGCCGGCCCGGTCGAGGTCGAGCCGGGCGGCCTCGAGGGCGCGCCAGGCGGTGAGCGCGGCCCCGACGGTGGTCACGCGGCGCTCGGCGGCCTCGACGAGGGCGGCCACGTCGGCGTACCCGTCGAGCACATCGTCGAGGGTGGTCCGCTGTCCGGCCAGGCGCTCGCGCAGCGCGGAGATCCGCTCGGCCAGGACGCCGAGCCGGACGTCGCCGTCCCCGAGGTCGGCGCCCACCCGTTCCAGCTCGGCACGAGTCGCGTCGAGGGTCGACGACGCGTCGGGCAGCCGAGCCGCGAGCGCGGCCAGCCGGTCTCGTTCGGCCCGGACCGCGGTCAGGCTTCGCTCGAGCTCGGCCGGCGGCTCCGCGCCCGCGCGTTCGGCGGCTACCGCGAGCCGGGTCTCGAGGGTGCGGACCCGGTCGTCGTGGGCCAGCCGGGTGACGTCGGCGTCGTCGACGGCTCGGCGGGCGTCCTTCTCCGCGGCGGCGGTCGGGGCATCGACAGCGGCGCTGGCGGGGTGCGGATGCTCGGAGGAACCGCACACGGGGCAGCCATCGCCGACCGCGAGCTTGGTGGCCAGCTCCGCGGCCATCCCGCTGATCCGGCGCTCCTGCAGGACGAGCAGCGCCTCGCGGCGCGTCTGGTGCTCGTCGACCGCGACCCGGAGCTGGTCGCGGGCCGCGACGAGATCACCGGTCAGCCGTCGGACCGCGGTCGCGGCGCCCAGCCGGTCGGCCAGGTCGGCGATCACCCGGTCGGCCTCGGCCATGGCGCCGACGGCCGTGCTGCACTCGGCGACGGTGCACTCGGCGGCCGCGAGCACGGCGGGGAGCTCGGCCACGCGGGCCCGCAACGCGTCGGTCGCGGTGACGAGGCGGTCGCGCTCGGACTCCTCGGCGGCGATCTCTGTGGTGAGCCGGTGCAGCCCGGACTCCACCTCGCGGAGGGACCGGGCCGTGACCGCGGCCTCACGAGCGGCCTCCGAGGCCGACTCGAGGGAGTCCGGTCCGAGCTCCCCGTCGACCAGGTCGCGGGCCGCTTCGAGCGCCGGCTCGCCGTGCAGGACGGTGCGCTCCCACGCCGCCTCGGCTCGGCGGTGTCGGTCGCGGACGGGCGCGACGGGTGCGGCCCGCCGGGCCGCCGAGAGAGTACGACGCCGGACCGCGACGTCGTCGGCCTCGGCCGCCAGCTCAGCGAGCTCGTCGGCGGCCCGCCGGTGTCGGGCCTGGGCCTCGGCCAGGGCGCGGCCGGACGCGAGCGCCTCGTTCGCCTCCTCGGCGACCGCCTGCCGCTCGACCAGCCCGGACCGCGCGGTCCGGGCCGCCGAGGCCGAGGAGACGGCCAGCTCGTCGGCCCAGGTCGCCAGCCGCCCGTCGTCGGCGGTGTCGACCAGCAGCTGCTCGTCGATCTGGTCGGCGAGTGGGCGGCCACCGACCTCGTCGAGCCGGTGGACGAGTCCCGCCAGCTCCTCGGCCCGAGCCGCCGACGTACGCCGCAGCGTCTGCCGGTGGTCGCGCAGCCAGTGTTCGACCGCCTCGAACCGGCGGGTCCGGAACAGCTGCTGCAGCAGCCGCTGCCGGTCCTCCGACTTCGAGCGCAGGAAGTCCTGGAACCGCCCCTGCGGAAGCAGCACCACCTGGGTGAACTGCGACAGGTTCATGCCCAGCAGCTCGGTGACCAGCTGCCCGGCCTCGTCGAGCCGGTTGGTCAGCGGCTGGAACGCGCCGGCGACCGACTCCTCCACGAGTACGGCGGCCTGCTGCGTCGTGGTGCCCGACCCGCGCTTCTTCGGGCGCTGCCACGCCGGCGACCGGGTCAGCCGGAACCGCCGCCCGCTCAGCGTCACCTCGAGCACCACCCGCGGCGCGACACCGTCGGCGGCCAGGTCGCACCGCAGGCGCTTGGCGCTGCTGCGGTCGCCCGCGACCTCGCCGTACAGGGCGAAGCAGACGGCGTCGAGGACGCTCGACTTGCCGGCGCCGGTGGCCCCGCTGAGCAGGAACAGCCCGGAGTCGGCCAGCGCGTCGAAGTCGACCTCGACGGTGCCGGCGAACGGGCCGAACGCGGTGATCGACAGCGAGTGGAGCCGCATCAGCCGGCCACCTCGGCAAGGTCGAGGTCGGGGTCGTCGCAGCACGCGTCGCAGGCGGCCAGCAGCAGCGCGGACTCGGCCTCGCTGGCCGGCGCCCCCCGCATCGCCTCCACGAAGTCGAGCGCGAGGTCGTGGTCGGAGCGGCCGGTGGTGAGCGGTCCCGGCAGCCGGGTGGCCGCGGCTGTGACCGGCTCGAAGCCCAGCACCAGCGTGTGGGGGAAGCGGCGGGTGAGCCGGTCCATCGCCCGCCCCGGCCGTACGTCGTCGGTCAGCGTCGCCTGGACCCACGAGCCCGTGTGCCGCTCGTGTCGCGGGTCGCTCAGCAGCTCGTCGAGAGTGCCGCGCAGCCGGGCCAGCGGCCGGGGGACCGGCGCGTCGACGAAGTCGCACGAGGTCACGCCGTCCGCCCCCAGCTCGACCAGCCACGAGCCCTTGCGCTGGTCGGCCTCGGAGAAGGAGTAGGCCAGCGGCGACCCGCTGTAGCGGATCGCGTCGGTGAGCGTCTGCCGGCCGTGCAGGTGGCCGAGCGCGACGTAGCCGACGCCGTCGAAGACCGACGTGGGGACCATCGACACCCCGCCGACGCTGATGTCGCGCTCGGAGTCGCTCGGCCGGGCGCCGGCGACGAACGCGTGGGCGAGCACCACCGAGCGGGTGCCCGTGGGCCGGGCCGCCAGGTCGGCCCGGACCCGCTTCATCGCCTCGCTGAGCGCGGCCTCGTGCGAGCGGCCGGGGAGGTCCCAGACGCCGCGCATCGCGTCGGGGTCGAGATACGGCAGCCCGTGTACGGCGACCGGTCCGTGCTCGTCTCCGAGCAGCACGGGGGTGCCGACCTGGTCGGCACGCGTCCGGATGAAGACGCCGGCCGCGTCGATCAGCTCCGAGCCGAAGCCGAGCCGCTGGGCGGAGTCGTGGTTGCCGCTGGTGACCACCACCCTCGCGCGGGAGCGCGCCAGCCGGGTGAAGGTCTCGTTGGCCAGCCGGACCGCGTCGACGGGCGGCAGCGCCCGGTCGTAGATGTCGCCGGCGAGGAGCACCAGGTCGACCCGCTCGGACTCGACGACGTCGAGCAGATGGTCGACGTACGCCGCCTGGTGGGTGAGCATCCCCTCGCGATGGAACGACCGGCCCAGATGCCAGTCGGACGTGTGGAGGATGCGCACGGAACGAACGTAGGAGACCGGACCGACAGTACGGCGTACCCACGCCGGAACGAACCCGCCGGCCCCATCCGGGAGGGGTGGATGGGGCCGACGCGGGGGCCGTCAAGAACGGACCGTCACGCCGCGCACGACCCCGAGGCCGCCTTTGACCGGCGTGACGGGGAGCCCGCTGCCTTCCGAATCGTGGCGTTGGCCCGGCTCCTGGTGAGGAGAACGCAGGCCGGACTGGAAAGTCACGGTCTCTGAGCCAGGGGTCGGCACCAGGTGACGACTCAGGCGTACACGACGCAACGGTCGGCGCTGGTGAACCCGATCAGCCCCAGCTCGGACCGCCGGGCCAGGTCCACGGCGAGGCTGCTCGGCGCCCCGACCGCGACGAGTGCGCCGACCCCCGCGGCCACCGCCTTCTGCACCAGCTCGAAGCCGGCGCGCCCGCTGACCACGAGGTACGGCGCCGCCGGGTCGAGGCCGGCGAGCACCCGCGCACCGGTCACCTTGTCGACGGCGTTGTGCCGGCCGATGTCCTCGCGAACCACCCACGGCTCGCCGGTCGCCGAGAAGAGCCCGGCCGCGTGCAGTCCACCGGTCCGGTCGAAGACCCGCTGCCGGTCCCGCAACACCGCGGGCAGGCCGCGGACGATCGCCAGGTCGGGCGGCTGGTGGGACCGTCGAGGCGCCCGGACCGCGAGCGCCGCCTCGATGCTGTCGGTGCCGCAGACGCCGCACGCCGACGAACCCGCCGACAGCCCACCGAGCGACCGGGCTGGGAGCGCGGCCGGTGCCTGGTCGAGGGTCACCGTCACCACGTTGAACTCCTGCTCCGGCGCCAGGTCCTCGTCGGTGCAGTAGGCGACACTGCGGATCCCGCTCACGCCCTCGTGGAGCAGGAAGCCGGCCGCGAGCTCGAAGTCGTGACCCGGCGTGCGCATGGTGACCCAGAGCCGGGTCGGGGTGGCACCCGGCCAGGTCACCCGGATCTCCAAGGGCTCCTCGGTGGCCACCCGGTCCTCGCGGCTTCGCTCGCGCAGGTGGACGCCGTCCGCGACGACCTCGCGCACGCGGGTGCGCACGCTGGGTCCCGGTCGCCGCGTGTTCATGCCGACCCGAACGTCCGTCGTACGGCGATCGCACGGCGCAGGTGGTCGGCCGAGTCGACCACCCCTCGACGCAGGCTGAGGTCGAGGTCGGGCCGGCCGGCGAGCTCGCGGGCCCGGTCGAGGGTGGTCTCGTCGAGGGCGGTGACCGGGAAGAACCAGCGCGCCGCCCGGGCCAGCACCCAGCCGCTGCGCACCTGGACGGTGCCCGCGAGGTCGTCGAAGTAACGGTCGACGTACGGCGCGGTCAGCTCTTCCTGACCGGACCGCCACATGCCCAGGCCACTGGCCTCGAGCTCGTAGTTGGGCACCGACTCGCGGCCCAGGAACCGGTTCCACGCCCAGGCCTTCGCCTCGGCGTCCGGCAGGGAGGCGAGCGCCCGGTCATGCTCGACCTGGGACACCGCGGTGGGCTCGGCCTCGAGAGTACGACGCAGCTCGTCGCGGTCGGTCTGCCCGAGGGTCGCCAGCCGCACCATGACCCGCCAGCGCAGGGCCAGGTCGACCGTCAGTCCCGCGGGGACGTCATCGCCGCCGAGCCAGCCGCGCAGCTGGTCGAGGTCGGCGGCTGAGGCGATCGCGGACTCGAACGCGGCCAGCTGCACGGTCGACCCAGGTACGGCGTCGGTCAGCCGCTGCAGACAGGTGCGATGGATGCGTTCCAGTGCCGCCGCCGGGTCTTCGGCCAGCCCGGCGACCCGCTCGATGGCCCAGGGCACGGTGTTGCTCCAGGCGTCGTCGTTGTCGTCGCTCGGCATGCCCGCCTCGACCAGGTCGAGCACCCGCTCGGGCGCGGCCTGGGCGTTGTGGAAGGCGTTGCGGACGTTGTTCCAGATGCCGGCGCGGAGCCGGTCGTCGTCGGTCCCGGGCAGCAGGTCGACCAGCGCATCGAGGGTGTCGGGGTCCGGGATGACCAGGGCCCAGGTGTCCTCGAAGGGGTCGAGTACGACGGCCCGCCCCGGCAGCTCGACGTCGGTCGTGTCGGTCTCGACCGCCAGCTCGGCCAGCTGCCAACCGGCCCCCGGTGAGCCGTCCGCGCCGGCGGTCGCGACCCGGAGCACGTGGCCCCGGTCGGCGGGGTGGGCGGCCGGCGGCACGCGTCGTACGACCTGGGCGTCGCGGTCGTAGCTGATCGTGTCGGGGCCGGCCGTGCGCAGCCAGTTGCCGGTGAACGCCGACAGGTCGCCCGCTCCCGCCTTCTCCCAGCTGGCGAAGAGGTCGTGCATGGTCGCGTTGCCGAACCGGTGCGACTCGAAGTGGTCGATCGCGCCCGCGAAGAAGACCTCGTCGCCGAGCCGGGCGTTGAGCTGCTTGAGGATGCTCGAGCCCTTGGTGTAGGAGATGCCGTCGAAGTCCTGCAGAGCCGAGCTCGCGTCGAAGGCGCCGTTGCCGGCGACCGGGTGGGTGCTCGGGCTCTGGTCGGCCTCGAGCCCCCACTGACGGCGTGCGTAGGCGTTGTGGGTCCAGGCGTCGCCGTACTGCGTGACGTCGGCGGTGACCCGGTTGCCCATGTACTCGGCGAACGACTCGTTGAGCCACAGGTCGTCCCACCAGGCCGGGGTGACGATGTTGCCGAACCACTGGTGGGCCATCTCGTGTGCGAGGGTGGTGGCCCGTTTGATCCGGGTGCCGCGGGTGACCCGGCTGGAGAAGATCAGCGGGTCGCGGAAGGTGACGCAGCCGGGGTTCTCCATGGCGCCGGCGTTGAACTCCGGCACGAACGCCTGGTGGTAGTTGCCGAACGGGTAGCGGATGCCGAACAGCCGGTGGAACTCGTCGAAGCACTGCCTGGTCATCGTGAACAGCTCGTCGGCGTCGGCGTCGAGGTCCTTCGCGATGCTACGGCGGGCGCTCAGCCCGAGCGGGATGCCGTCGTGGGCGTCGCCCAGCACGTGCCACGGCCCGGCGACCAGCGTGACGAAGTACGTCGACAGCGGCTGGGTCTGCGCGAACTCCCACCCGCCCGGCTCGACCTGCTCGCCGGGGGCGTTGCCGATCACGGTCCAGTCGGTGGGAGCGGTGACGTGGAAGGTGTACGGCGCCTTCAGGTCCGGCTGGTCGAAGCACGCGAAGATGCTGGGCGCAGCGTCCATGAAGCCCATGCCGTAGACGTAGTGCAAGCCGTCGGCGGGGTCGACGCTGCGGTGCAGCCCCTCGCCGTCGTTGCGGAACGCCATCACCGCGTCGACCACGAGCACGTTGGTGCCGGGCACCGTGTCGATCGGCAGTCGGCCGTGGTCGAGACGACCCGCCGGGATCTCGGCGTCGTTGAGGCGGATCGAGTTGACCCGACGGGGCTTGAGATCGACGAAGGTGGGACCGCCGTCGCTCTCGAACGTCACGGTGGTGACCGAGGCGAAGGTGGAGTCGTCGGAGGCGAGATCCAGGCGGACGTCGTACGACGTGATCCGGAGGAGCTCGCGGCGAGCCTGTGCTTCGGTGAGCTGGAGGCTGCGGTAGGTGGCGTCGATGTGCGGCACGCCGTCCAGCCTACGACCGAGTGGCGCGGCGCTCGGTCGAGGGACGCTCCGCATCAATGCCGGACTCCAACCCCAGGAACTCGCCCCCGGAGTGACCAACTTCGCAACCCTCGCGGCGTACGGAGCGTCTCAAGGAGTAAGCGGGAGAGGCGGGAATCGCTCGCCAACCTTGGGAGGAGCATCACGATGAAGCTACGTGCATCACGACCGCGGCGGATGTTGATGGCGGTCACCGCCACGACGCTCGCAGTGGGCCTCGGGGCTTGGGCCCCGGTTGCCTCGGCCCCACCAGGCGGGGACTGCCCCGTCGCATTCCCGGAGCCCCAGCTCACGGACGGTCAGCCGGTCAGCGGCCTGACGGTGAGCAAGGGCACCACCCCGGAGGGTTTCACCGGTGAGGTGCTGGGTGTTCTGTACGACGGGATCGCGCCCGACCTCGACATGATCATGGTCCGGCTGACCTCGCCGGAGATCGACCGGGTCGGCGGTATCTGGGCCGGCATGTCCGGGTCGCCCGTCTACGCCGAAGACGGCCGGCTGATCGGCGCGGTCGCCTACGGCCTCGCCTTTGGTCCGTCACCGGTTGCCGGCGTGACGCCGTACGCGGAGATGGACAACTACCTCGCGGCCGCGCCGGCCCCACGGGTCAAGGTCGGCAAGGCCGTGGCTCGCAAGATCGCGGCCAACTCCGACGTGACCGCCACAGAGGCGGAGCAGGGGTTCGCACAGCTGCGGATGCCGCTGGGCGTCACCGGCGTGGGCCCATGGCGGCTGGCCCGGACCACCGGCCGCAGCTGGATTCCGAAGCAGACGTACGCGACCGGCAGGGCGACCGCCGACAGCGGCGCGGACGCCGACTCGATCGTCGCGGGCGGGAACCTGGCCGCGGCGGCGTCGTTCGGTGACATCACCATCGGCGGGGTAGGCACGGCCACGTCCACCTGTGGCGACCAGGTGGTCGGTTTCGGGCACCCGATCTTCTTCCAGGGCACCTCGACGGCGTACCTGATGCCGGCCGACGCGATCTACATCCAGGAGGACCCGACCTTCTTCCCGTTCAAGGTGGCCAACCTCGCGGCCCCGGTCGGCACGATCACCGACGACCACCTGGCCGGCATCACCGGCATCAAGGGCGCCCTTCCCGACTCCATGCAAGTCGGTTCGGACGTCAGCTTCGCGGGGCGCTCGCGCAGCGGTGCCACCGACGTCGCGATCCCGGACTTCGGGCCGACGGTCGGCCTGTTCCAGGTGCTCGCGAACCAGGACCGGGTCATCGACGGCATCACCGGCGGGTCCGCCCTTCAGTCGTGGACGATCACCGGTCACACGCCGGCCGGGCTGGCCTTCACGCTGCCGTTCACGGACCGGTTCCAGTCGCGCTACGACATCAGCTTCGCCACGGTCTTCGACATGCCGGACGCGCTCTGGGCACTCCTCAACATCGACGGCGTGACCATCGACTCCGCAAAAGTCCAGGCGAAGGTGGTCGCGGACAAGACGACGTACGTCGTGTCGACGGTGCAGCAGTACCGCAAGGGAGCCTGGGTGACGGTCAACAAGGACAACCCGGTGACCGGGGTGGCCGGCCGTGACCTGGTGCTGCGAGTGGTGCTGTCCACCGTCGGCGGCACGCGTTCGCTGCACTGGCGGGTGCCGGTCCCGGCGACCGCGTCCGGCGCTCGCGGACAGGTGCGCTTCACCGGTGGCAACGACTTGTTCAGCTGGAGCGACTCGACGCCCAACTCGGTCCGCGGCATCCTGCGGCGGTATGCCTCGATGGTGAGGAACGACCAGGTGCAGGCTCAGCTGTCGATCGGCATCGAGAAGCAGTCGTTCGACGCACAGGCGGTCCTGGGGCCGCTCAACAAGGTGATCAGCGGATCACGCGCCGTTCCGGTGCGCATCCGCTGACTGCTGCCGGACCGGTCGGCGGCGCGCGACCCCCACGCGCCGCCGACCGCCTGGTCAGGCTTGTTCTGCGAGTGAGAACTGCACGTTGCCGGTCTCGTCGACCCCGGCGTCGAGCACCTTGTCCTCGAGCTGCGTGGCGGCCAGCTCGTCGAGGTAGACGGTCGCGCCGTTCTGCTCGACCACCTGGTCACCCGGTTGTGGCTGTGGCGCTGCGGTGACGGCCAGCGCCGGTCCGGCGGCATCGGCCGCCGAGATGCGCAGACCGGCCGTTTCGTTGGCGCCGGTCTGGGCGGTGAGGTCCTTCACGATCGTGCTGGCGTTCTCGGTGAGGGTGAGCATCGGCTCTCCTTCCGATGGCGGGCATGACCGTCCCACCCTTACTCACCTGCGCCGCGTACTCAAGCGCTCGGCGCGGCGTGGCCGCGATGACGGTCGGCTGCGTGGGCCGCTGAGACCGTCGTACGACGTGGGCCGGATCACCCTCGAAGTGGTCACCGGAGCACCCGCCGAACCCGTAGAATGTAAGAGCCGCGTGAGCGGCCAAGCCCATTACTCAAGATTGCCCGAAATCGGGCGTGAAAGGGATGACGATCTCCATGAACACGCAGCTGCACCTGGCCCGCGGGATCGTCGCCGGACGTGTCCACACCGCCCAGGACGTCGCACTGGCGCGGACCGTGGAGCTCGCCCGGAAGGCGGAGCGGACCAGCGGCCGTCGCCGCCGGAACCTGCGCACTCGCTGAGCCTCAACCGATGGACCGTAGGGTTGTCGTCATGAGCGACGACCTGCGGTCCATCGATCTTTCCCGGATGGGACACGGCCGCTACAAGGCCACCAACAGGCGTGGGGGAGTGCTGCCGATCGGCAGCGGGGACGACCCCGACTTCACGCCCGTCGAGCTGCTGCTCGCCGCGCTCGCCGGCTGTAGCGCCATCGACGTCGACCTGATCACCGGCAAGCGCGCCCAGCCGCTGTCCTTCGACGTGCGCGCCCAGGGCGACAAGATCCGCGACGAGCAGGGCAACCACCTGACCAACATCAAGGTGACCTTCGACGTCGTCTTCCCCGAGGGTGAGGACGGCGACGCGGCCCGGGCCGTGCTCCCGCGGTCGCTGCAGCAGTCCCGCGACCGCCTCTGCACGGTCAGCCGGACCGTTGCGATCGGCGCGCCGGTGGAGTTCGAGACCGTTCAGCCGGCCGAGTGACCGGAGTCAGCCCACCGACTCGATGGTGACCGGCTCGGCCGGTGCGCCGTCGGGCGCGCCGGTGTCGGTGCCCTTGGCGGCGATGCCCTGGACGAACTTCACGCTGGCCGCGTCGACCTTGCCGAAGACCGTGTAGTTGGGGTCGAGCGGCGAGTCGCCGTACACGATGAAGAACTGCGAGCCGTTCGTGTCGGGGCCCGCGTTGGCCATCGCGAGCGTGCCCGCGCCGTACGTCTCGCGGCCGGTGAGCTCGTCGGCGAAGGAGTAGCCCGGGCCGCCGCTGCCGGTGCCGGTCGGGTCGCCGCACTGCAGCACCGAGATGCCCGACATCGGAGTGGTGAGCCGGTGGCAGGTGGTGCCGTCGAAGTAGCCCTGCTCCGCGAGCGAGCGGAACGAGTTGACGGTGCACGGCGTGGCGTCGCTGTCGAGGGTCGCCTTGAGGTCACCGGCACTGGTTGCGATCGTGATGGGGACCTGCCCAAGCTTGGGCGCGTCGGTCGAGGGCTTGGCCACCTCCTTGTCCGGCAGGGGGCCGGCGTCAGGGTAGTCACACGGGACGGTCGGGGTGTTCACAGCCGGGTCGGTAGCCGTGTCGGACGTGTCGTCGCCGCTGCACGCGGCCAGGGATGAGAGCGCCACCAGCAGAGCCAGGACGGCGAGGGTTCGCTTGAGCATGCCGCCGATCGTAGGGGAGATGCGGTCAGGAGAGCTGCCCGAACTCCCAGTGCCACGGCTCGGGTCGTCCGCCGCCCGGCTCCGCCCAGGCCGGGTGCACCCACCCGAACAGGCCCGCGTGCTCCTGCATCCACTCGTGCTGGACGGTGCCGGGCGTCTCGATGCCGCCGCAGAGGTCGACCGCGAGTCCCCAGCCGTGGTTGGACGTGCCCGGTACGGCGGTCAGCTTCGGCTTGTTCGCGAAGGCGGCCACCTGGGCCGAGAACGAGCGGTAGGAGTCGGTGATGCACGGCGGCGTACCGAAGTCGGCGCGGTAGGCCAGCGCGAGGGCGTCGTACGCGCGGGCGGCGTCGCAGCGCAGCAGGTGGCCGGGGGCGGAGTCCAGCGAGCACAGCTCCGAGGTCGGGATCATGCCGTTGAGGAACCCGCCCCAGCCGCTCGAGCCGTCGGCGCCGGCGCCCGAGGCCAGGAAGAGCATCGGGTCGACCGGCGTACCGAGGATGTCGACCTCGAAGTGCAGGTGCGGTCCGGTGGCGTTGCCGCGCATGCCGACCGAGCCGATGGTCTGTCCGCTCAGGACGCGCTCACCGGGGGTCACGAAGACCGCCGAGAGATGGGCGTACCGCGTGACGACCCCGCTGCCGTGGTCGACGGCGACCAGGTTGCCGGCCCAGGCGGGATGGCTGACCGAGACGACACCCTCGCGGGCGGCCACGACGGGAGTGCCGACGGGGGCCGCGAAGTCCAAGCCGGTGTGCAGCCCGGACTCCCAGCGGGGGCCGGGGTCGCCGAAGCGGGCCGTGTAGTGGAAGTCGCCCTCGGCGACAGGGGAGGTCATGCCGGTCGCGGAGGCCCCGCCCGCAAGCAGCTCGGTGCCACACGACATCTTCTGGGAGCCGTCGCCCTCGGGCGCCCGGTGGTGCGCGTGGCCGGTCGGCAAGGTGGGGCGGGTGATCGCGTAGGGACGGCTCGGGAAGGCGAGTACGCCGACCTGGCTGGCCGGTCCGTCGGCCGCCACCATCAGGTCGCCGCCGACGTAGATCCCGACGTGGTGGATGCCGGCGCCCGGGGTTGCGAAGAAGACCAGGTCGCCGACCCGCACGTCGCGACGGCGTACGACGCGGGTCTGCTCGTACTCCGCCGCAGGCGTCGTCCCCAGTCGCAGCGGAGAGTACGCCGCCCGCACCAACCCGGCGCAGTCGTAGGTCTCCGGGCCGCTGTTGCCGGCCGCGAAGGGCTTGCCCAGTGCCGCGAAGGCCCGGTTGACCGCGCGGACCACCGGCCGCGGCAACGGCGTACCGCTGCGACCGGAACGGGAGAGCGAGCCGTCCCAGGCCCGCACGGCCGCCGCGTTGCGGGCCCGCTGCTCCGCGTCGGCGAAGAGCGCGGCCTCCTCGTTGTCGGTGAACGCCGCCTCGGCCGCCGCGGTCACCTCGTCGGCGCGCTGCGTGATCCGGGCCAGCACCGCCGCCACCTTGTCCTGAGCGTCGTCGGCCTCGCCCTGCCGCTGCCGGGCCTGCGCGTGCAGGATGTCGGCCTGGTCCTGGGCGGCCATCGCGACCTCCACCTCGTCGGCCTGCTCGCCGCTGACCTCCTGGAAGACCAGGTTCTGCTTCCACATCGCGTCCGCGCTGCGGAAGCCGGTCAGCAGGATCATCAGCTCGGGGTCCATCTGCGGTCCCTGGGTGTAGAGCAGCGTGAGGTACGACGCCAGCCGGTCTCGCTCCGCGTCGGCCGTGCGCTGAGCGGCCGTGGCCGCGGCGGTGGCCTTGCGCACCTCGGCGCGGGCCGCCCGCAGCTCGAGCCGGGCCTGTTCGAGATCGAGCGACGCCCGCACGAACTCCGCCTGCAGCCGGGCCGCCTGGACCCGCAGCCGGGGTAGCGGCAGTTCGCCCACCGGTCCGTCGGCGGACGGGTGATGGGCGTTGTTGTCGGCAGTGGCCGGGCCGCCGAGAGCGGCGGTCGCCAGAATCAGGATTGCGGCGCTGAGCAGCGCCATGCGAGGTCTCGTCACCGTTTTTGGCCCCCCCAAGGACGGTCGATGACAGGAGTCTCGGCGCGATTGCGACGCTGCCGGTCGATTCGGCGGGAAACCGCCCGGGAGTACTAGTCACGACAGACCATGCACAGCGCCCGCGACCACCCGTCTGGGAGCATTCGGACGTGATTCCCGACCCCACACCGGCGTTCGTCGGCGCACTGCGAGCCGCCGGCTGCGTCTTCGCGGAGGACGAGGCAGCACTGCTCGCGGCCGAGGCGCTCTCGGCCGAGCATCTGGCCGAGCTGGTCGCCCGCCGGGTCGCGGGCGAGCCGCTGGAGCAGGTGCTCGGCTGGGCGGAGTTCCGCGGGCTGCGGGTCGCGGTCGAGCCGACGGTCTTCGTGCCGCGGCTGCGGACCGGGATCGTGGTCGCTCAGGCGGTCGCCCTGCTCCGTCCTGGCGGGGTGGCGGTCGACCTGTGCTGCGGCGTCGGGGCGATCGGGGCCGCGATCGCGGCCGAGGCCCCGGCCGGGGTCGAGGTGTACGCCGCGGACCTGGATCCGGTCGCGGTCCGATGTGCCCGGCGCAACCTGCCGCCGGACCGGGTCTTCGAGGGCGATCTGTACGACGCCCTGCCCGACTCACTCCGCGGCCGGGTCGACGTACTCGCCGTGAACGCGCCGTACGTGCCGACCGACGCGATCGCCACGATGCCGCCCGAGGCGAGAGACCACGAGGCTCGGGTCGCGCTGGACGGGGGTGCGGACGGCCTCGACGTGCAGCGCCGGGTCGCCGCGGGAGCGGTCGAGTGGCTGGTGCCGGGTGGTCACCTGGTCATCGAGACGAGCAGCAGCCAGGCGGCGTACACGGTGGAGGCGTTCGAGCGCGCCGGGCTGGACGCGCGGGTGGTGACCGACGACGAGATCGACGGGACCGTAGTCGTCGGCAGGGTCGTCGGCAGGAGCCCTCAGCCCAGGTAGTCCTCGACGACCTTGGCCGAGCGCACCTCGGCGCGGTTCTCGTCGCGGCCGGCGTCGCGCAGGGCCTCGCGCTGGCGCAGCAGGTCCCAGCACTGGTCGAGCTGGGCCTCGAGGTCGCGCAGCCGCTGGTGCTCCTCCTCGCGGCTGATCTCGCCGGCCGCAAGCCGCTCTCGGAGCTCCTTCTCCTCGCCCACCAGCCCGCCGATCCGGGCCCGAATGTCAGCGTCAGTGGTCATGCCTCGGAGTGTAGACCCGCCCGCTCGAGCGCCACATCGGCCCGACGCTGCCACGGCCAGGTCATCAGCGCCCAGACCGCGGAGACGAGCAGCACCTCGAGACCGACGTACGACGGCCACGGCCCCAGGAGGTCGAGCACCGACGCCGCCTGCGGCTTGTGGTTGACGTAGCCGTAGTTGGTGCCGGCGTAGGTGTTGAAGGCGAAGACCAGCACCGCCCAGACCACCGTGATGCCGACGGTGCGTGCGTAGCCGGACCAGGTCGGCCGGATCCCGAGCCCCCAGGTCAGGAAGATCGCGGACCACACGATCAGCAGGTGCATGCCCCAGAAGGCCACGAACCGCGGGTCCGGGAACGAGTGCGAGAGCGATGGGGTGACCAGCCCCTGCGACGAGAGGACCAGTCCCCAGTAGTAGGTCACGGCGACCGCGGTCGGACGCCGGGTCCAGAGCGCGTACGCCGCCACCACCCAGGCCAGGTCGCACAGCTGCAAGGGCAGCGACACGTCGACGTCAAAACGTCCCGGCAGGCAGTCGAGGGCCTGCAGCGGCAGCGTGAAGCCGACGATCGCGAGCGCGGCCGCCCGGCTGATCCGCCGCGCCCGTGCCGGGTCGGTGCGGACCGAGCGGCCGAGCCGGACGACCGGCACGATGCCGGCTACGAAGCCGGCCAGGATGATCCAGTGGGTGACGCCGTACGGCTCGAAGGGGTGGTCCATGCCTCTCAGGGTTGCCGCGTCGGCGGGCGAGCGACTGCGCCGGCGTACTCAGCTCGGGGTGGGGTCGGCACTCAATGGAGCCGCGTTCGTACCCCGGATCCAGGGCCAGGTCATCAACGCCCAGACGACGGCCACGATGGCGATCTCGAGGCCGACGTACAGGGGCCACGGCCCGAGCAGGTCGAGCAGCGACGCGGTGTGCGGCTTGTGGTTGAGGTAGCCGTAGTTCGTGTCGGCGACCAGGTTGAAACCGAAGACGACCACCGCCCAGACGGCCGTGGTGACCACGGTGGCCGTGTAGCCCCGCCAGGTGGGGCGGATGCCGAGTCCCCAGGTGAGGTAGATCGCGGACCACACGACGAGGAAGTGCAGCCCCCAGAACGCGAAGAACCGGAGGTCGGGGAAGTCGTGGGAGAGCGACGGGGTCAGCAGGCCCTGGGTGGTCAGCACGAGCCCCCAGTAGTAGGTGAGGGCGGAGGGGTAGTGGCGGTGCGTCCAGAGCGCGTACGCCGCCGCCATCCAGGCCAGGTCGCAGAGGTTGATGGGCAGCGTGGTGTCCAGGTCGAAGCGGCCGGGCAGGAAGTCGATGAGCTGGAACGGCACGGTGACGGCGACGATCCCGAGCGCGGCCAGCCGTCCGGTTCGCCGAGCTCCGGCCGCGTCCTCGCGTTGGCGTCGCCCCAGCCGGACCACCGGGGCGATCCCCGCCAGGAAGCCGGCCAGCAGCAAGGCGTGTACGACGCCGAACGGCTCGAACCCGTGGTCCATGCCCTCCACGATGCCCTGTGCGTGGGGCTGCCGTCGCGTGTTGGCGCGGCCCAGTCCTCAGCCCGGTCGTCGGCTCAGTCCTCGGCTGTCAGGCTCGTGAGCGCCTTGCGCAGGCGGGCGGCCCGGGTCTCGGGGCTACGCGCGGTGACCAGGTCGAGGATCACGGCGTACTGGGCGGTCTTGGTGAGGGCCTCGAACGCCCTGGCCGCCGACGGGCTCGCGACGAGCGCCGCCGCCAGGTCGTCGGGGACGGTGGCCTCCTTCTGCGACGCGTAGGCGGCCTCCCAGCGACCGTCGGCCTTGGCCGCCTCGACCTCGGCCAGCCCGGACGGGCGCATCCGGCCGGCCGCGGTGAGCGCCTCGACCTTGCGCACGTTGACCTGCGACCAGCGGCTCCGCGGTCTGCGCGGGACGTACTTCTGCAGGTAGTAGACCTCGTCGAGGCCCTTGCGCTGGCCGGAGATCCACCCGAAGCACAGCCCGACGTCGACCGCCTCGTCGCTGGTCATCGACGGTACGCCGGTCCCGGCCTTGGCCAGCTTGAGCCAGACTCCCGGCCCGTGGTCGGCGTGCTCGGTCAACCACTCCTCGAAGGCGGCCGCGTCGCGGAACTCGATGGTCTCGGCGGTCCCGGGGTTGCTCGCCATGGCGCGACCCTAGTAGCGACCGCCGACAGCCCGGCGACCCGTCACGAACCCGTTCTGGCGCTCCGCGCCGCCTCGAGGGCCTGCAGGGTCCAGGTCTCCACGCCGGCCTTCGTCACCCCGAGGTCGGTCAAGAGGCCGAAGGCGGGCTCGTCACCGGACTCGAGCAGGCCGAGCAAGAGATGCTCGGTCCCGACGTACCCGTGTCCGAGGCGCAGCGACTCGCGCACGGACAGCTCGAGCACCTTCTTGGCGCCGGACGAGAACGGAACGTGCTCGAGACCCGGCCGACCAGCTGCCGGCAGGATCTGCTCGACGGCCCGGGTCACCGCGTCCTGGCTCGCGCCCGCAGACTCCAGCGCCTGGCCGGCGAACCCGTCCCACTCGGCGATGAGACCGAGCAGCAGGTGCTGGCCGGTCAGTTGCGCGTGACCGCGCTCGCGGGCGACGTTCTGGGCCTTCAGCACCACGACGGCCGCTCGGTTGGTGAAGTTCTCCATCGAGGTGTCCCCGGCAACGAACCGCTTCTGCGCCGCCTGCTTGGTGACGCCCATGCTCCGGCCGACCAGCGCCCAGGAGGCGCCGGATCGCCGGGCCTGGTCGACGAAGTGCCCCACCAGATGGTCCGCGAGCTCGCCGAGGTGATCGGCGATGTCGGTGGCCGCCGACAGTCGGTCGAGCGGGTCACCCCCGGGGCTGCGTTCCTCCACCTGGCTGATCAGTTCCTCAAGAGTCATGCGTCAACCGTAGGTTGACGGAGGGCCGTCGTCAACCCTGGGTTGACGCCTTTCGAGATGCGGCGAGCTCTGACAACCGCAGCCTGTAGTCCCCTGGCCCCTCGACCTAGGAACGAACAGCAGATCCCGAAAAGGACATCTGAGACCTGGCGATCTTCGAGGCGGTCTCAGGGGCGCCAACCGGCCGGCGGGTCTTCCCCGACCCGGCCGTCGACTTCCTCGCGCAGGAGGTCGGCGTGGCCGGTGTGACGGCCGTACTCCTCGATCAGGTCGCAGACGAGCCGGCGCAGGCTGGCGTGCTGCCCATCCGGCCCCGAGGCGTCGACCGGCTGGTCGAGCCCGCCCTCGGCCAGGGCCGCGTCGAGGCGCGCGCGAGACCGGGCGACCGCGCCGTCCCAGAGCTCGTAGAGGTGTTCGGGCGTGTCCTCGGCCGCGGACGCGAACTCCCAGTCGTTGTCCCCGGTCCAGCCGTTCTCATCCCATGGCGCACCGATCGGCTCGCCGCGCAGCTTGACCGTGAAGATGTAGTCCTCGCAGGCGGCGACGTGCTTGAGCAGCCCGCCGAGGGTCAGTGCGGAGGAGCCGAGACGCTTCTGCAGCCCGGCCGAGTCGAGGTCGGCGGCCTTCCAGCGGAACGTGTAGCGAAGGCGGTCCAGCGCTCCGGTGAGCTGTTCGGCCTCCGTGCCGGCAAGCGGTGGCTCCCAGGGGTAGTCATCGGTCGTCATGCCGCCACCGTAGGACGGATTGCGGACGCTTCTTGTCCGGGAAGCGTGGCAAAGTCTGAAGAGATCACTCGAGACAAGGAGACCGGCGATGACCACGCTGTCAGACCGACCGAACACCGCCCTGGTGGTGATCGACGTACAGAACGGCGTCGTCACCGACGCACACGAGCGCGACGCGGTCGTCGCCAACATCGGCACACTCGTCGACAAGGCGCGCGACGAGGCCGTGCCGATCGTGTGGGTCCAGCACTCCAGTGAGCACCTGCAGCAGGGGAGTGACGCCTGGCAGTGGGTCCCCGAGCTCGTCCGCCGCGAACCGGAGCCGCTGGTCCACAAGAGGTACGCCGACTCCTTCGAGGAGACCGACCTGGAGCAGGTGCTGGCCGAGGCCGGCATCGGGCGACTGGTCGTCGCCGGCGCTCAGACCGACGAGTGCATCCGGTCCACCATCCATGGCGCCTTCGTCCGCGGGTACGACGTGACGCTGGTCGGTGACGCGCACACGACCGAGGACCAGACCGAGTGGGGCGCCCCGCCGCCGGACCAGGTCATCGCGCACACCAACCTCTACTGGCAGTACCACCGGGCGCCCGGCCGAACCGCCGGTGTCGCCGCGACCAAGGACGTCACCTTCAAAGACTGAGTTCCCGTTTAGCAACCAAAGGTTGCGTATTGCCGAATCCTGGGCTACCGTGATGTGCAACCAAACGTTGCAGAAAGCGGGAAGCCCATGGAATACGGAACCCTCGAGCGCGAGCTCCACATCGACGCCTCGCCGGAGGTGGTCTTCGAGGTCATCAGCAGCCCCGCGCACATCAAGGAGTGGTGGGGTGCCGAGACGGATCTCGCGCCGACCGCCGGCGCCACCGGTGCGCTGTCGTGGGGCGAGGGCACGGACGAGGAGATGGTCGTTCCGATCACGGTGGTGGACGCCGTACCGCCCCGGTTGTTCTCGTTCCGCTGGACCCAGCCCGATGGCGAGGTCGCGGAGGTCGGCAACTCGCTGCTGGTGACCTTCGAGCTGGTGCCGTCGGGGGAGGGGACCACCCTCCGGCTCACCGAGACCGGCTTCCGCGAGATGGGCTGGGAGATCGCCGTACTCGAGGAGCAGTACCACGAGCACGTCGTCGGCTGGGACAAGTTCGTGCCCGCCATCGGCAAGTGCGCCGAGCGGCTGGTGTCGAGGCCATGAGCGTCGCGGTCGACGACGACCTGTGGTCGGCGGTCGGTGACCCCACCCGGCGCCGGATGCTCGACCTGCTCCTGACGAACGGCGTCGGTACGGCGACCTCTCTGAGCGACCACCTGCCCGTCACGCGCCAGGCCGTCTCCAAGCATCTCGCCGTGCTCGACCGGGCCGGGCTCGTGCACGGCGAGCCGTCCGGACGCGAGCGGCGCTACCGAGTCGACGAGGCCCAGCTCGCCCGGGCCGTCGCCCAGCTGGCCAGCGTCGGGTCCGCGTGGGACGCGCGACTGCGCCGCATCAAGCGGATCGCCGAGACGATCCAGAAGACCCAGAAGAAGTGAATCCGAGAGAAGAGGAACTGACCATGGACATCTTGCACAGGATCGGCGTCAAGTCGGCGTCTCTGGACGAGGTCTACGACGCCCTGACCACGATCGACGGCCTCTCCGGCTGGTGGGCGACCGACACGAGCGGCGACACCGGGCTCGGGGGAGTGATCAAGTTCAGGTTCGAGCCCGGCGGGTTCGACATGTTGGTCGTGGAGCTGAGCCCCGCCAAGCGCGTGGTCTGGGAGGTCGTCGAAGGACCCGAGGAGTGGGTCGGTACGACGGTGACCTGGGACCTCAAGCAGGAGGACGACTTCACCATCGTGCTCTTCCGCCACGAGGGCTGGAGGGAGCCGGTGGAGTTCATGTACCACTGCAGCACCAAGTGGGCCACGTTCCTGATGAGCCTGAAGCAGCTCCTCGAGACGGGCACCGGCGCCCCCGAGCCGCGGGACGTGAAGATCAGCAACTGGCACTGACGCCCGCGCCCCGGGGGTCGTCTCCCCGGGGCGGGCGCGATGGCTCTGGGTCAGCAGGGAGCGGGATCGGTCCAGGTGGCCGGGTCCGGGGTGACGCAGAGCGTCTCCTTGGGGCCGCCGAGGCTCAGCTCGGCCCCCTCCAGCCCCCAGACGTGCAGCGTGACCTCGGCGTCGGACTGCTGGTCCCAGGCGTGGCCGACGAACCCGGTCATCAGCTGGCTGCCGCGCAGGAACGTCACCTGGAAGTCGCGGTAGGTGCTGCCGGCGTACTCCTCGGCCGTGGCGCCGGTCTCCGGCTTGATGATCCACTCGCCGCCGCTGAGGATCGGCCTGGCCGCGACGACGTCGCCACCGGTGTAGGTGAGCACGGTCCACCAGGAGCGGTTCTCACCCTCGGAGACGATCTCGACCTCGGGCACGCCGTCGTCGTTCAGGTCCGCCGTACCGCCCACCTTCGGCGCCCCCGTCCCGGTGATCTGGACCTCGGTCGTCTCGCCGGAGGCCCGCGTCACCTCGGCGACCGCGTAGCCGCCCTGAGACTGATCCACGGGCGTGAGCAGCGTGACCTGGTCCGCACGACCGTCGCCGTCGATGTCGGCGGACGTCTGGTCGGCGACGACGAGGTCGGGCTCGGTGACGGTGACGGTCCGGCTGACCTCGTTGGGCACGAGCTTGCCGTCCGCACCGCAGGACGGCGCCGTGATCTTGATCGTGTACGTGCCCGGTCCGGGCACGGTCACGAGTACGCCGCGCTGGTCCTCGCCCTGCCAGGTCTCGTCGAAGGCCAGCTCCGGCGTGCCGGCCTCGCACTGGATGTCGCCGCCGTCGGAGCCGCCGACCTCCTCGCCGTCGAGCAGCACGCGGGTGTACTTCGGCCCCGAGATGTCGCTGGTCTCGCCGGGCGCATAGACCCACTCGTGGGAGGTGCCGTGGATCCGGTAGACGACGCCGAGCGTCGTACGCCCGAGCTGGCTGACGGTCACGTCGATCGTCAGAGCGCTCGGGTCGGCCGATGCCGTGGGGGAGGGCGACTCGGTGCCGACGCTCGGGGCGGGCGCGGGCTCGTTGTTCGTGTCGTCGCCGGCCAGCTGCAGGGCGCCCACAGCGCCGGCCACGACGACGGCCGCGGCGGCGGCACCGGCGACGCGGGTGCGGATGCGGTTGGTGCGAGCCTTCCGAGAGATTCCGGCCAACCGGTCGGTGACGTGGTCGTCGTCGGCCAGGCCGGCCAGCTCGTCGAGGCCGCGGAAGATGGGGTCTCGTGCTTCGGTGTTCATGATGATGCCTCACCCTTCAACGGGACGTTGACCGCAAGGCCGGCGCGCAGCCGCGCCAGTCCCTTGCTGGTAGTGGACTTGACCGTGCCGACGCTGCAGCCCATCGTCAGGGCAGTCTCGGCCTCCGACAGGTCGCACCAGTGACGCAGTACGACGGCCGCGCGCTGGCGATCGGGGAGGGCCCGCAGCGCCGCCAACAGCACCTGGCTGTCGACGACGGCGTCGGTGAGGCTGGCGGGCCCGGCTCCGCGTTCGGGGATCTCGGGCACGAGCGTCTCGCGGCCCCTCGAGCGCCGCCACCACGACGTACGGATCGAGACCATGACGCGACGCATGTAGGCGTCCGGCACGTCGTACCCACTGATCCTGCTCCAGTGCGGCATCGCTTTGGCGTACGCCGACTGCAACAGGTCTTCTGCCTCGTTGAGGTCACCGGTCAGCAGGAATGCCAGCCGCTTGAGCCTCGGTCCGCTCGCGCGGACGTAGTCCTCGAAGGAGTCCTGGTGCACAACCGTCACCCCCCGTAGTGTCTGTGCGTTCATGTCCCGGTACACGCAAGCATGACGGCACAGGTTGCCCCTCGGGCGGGCCCTTCGTGCTGGTGTCTTCCTCCAGCGTGGGACCTCTCGTGCTACCGGTCGAGGAGGCGTTGCAGCCAGCTGGTCCGGTCGTCCGGGTGGCCGGGGCACCACTGGCTCGCGGCAACGCGAGCCTTGACCTGGGCGACGTGTTGGCCGCAACCGGCCCAGGTGGTCTTGCCGCAGCTCTTGCAGCGGGTAGGGCGGCACATAGGTGATGCGGTCCTCTCGGGGCGGGGTGCTGGGTCGGGCGGTGCTGGCGTCAGGCGGGGGCTTCGCCGGCCTCGAGGGCGTCGGCGAACTCGCAGAAGGCGTTGTAGGCGCGGGCGCCGTAAATGGTGGCCGGGCCACCATGCATCAGGAAGGTGACGCCGATGACTTCGGCCGCCTCCTGGCGGGTGGCTCCCGCGCGGGCGGCAGCCTGGGCGTGGGAGGCGATGCAGCCGTCGCAGCCCTCGACGACGCCTATGGCGACGGCGATGAGCTCCTTGGTCTTGCGGTCGACGGCGCCATCGGCGAAGGCCGCCTGGGACAGGGCGCCGAATCCCTTATAGACCTCGGGAATGGCTCGACGCAGGTCACGGTGGAGCGGGGTCAGGTCGCGGAGGACCGCCTTGCCATGCCCCACGTGGTTGGCCTGAAGGTCGTCGGTGGTCATGGTGGTCATGGTTGGCCTTTCGAATCCTGGATCGCGGTAACCCCCCGGGGGGATGTCTTCCAATCTAGCATAACCCCCTGGGGGGATATAGAATCGGCGCAGCAGGGCTCACGGCCCTGAGCCCGCACGTATCGGTTGAGCTTCCGGACTGACCTGGGAACATGGCCGCGTCCGACCTCCCCGAAGGTTGCCATCGTTGGCTGTGCCGAACGTGCTCGCGGTATCCGCTCATCCCGATGACGAGTCGTTGTCGGCAGGCGGCGTACTCGCGCGTCACGCGGCAGCGGGCGCCCGGACCGGGGTGGTCACGGCCACCGTCGACGTCACGCCCTGGTTGGACAGGAAGGTCGCAGCCGTCAGCGACGGCCGAAACGGAGCTGACGATCGGAGCATGAGGCCGCTCCGGATCTGGTCGCGCTATCGGGGAGTCAACACGCAGAACTCATTGCCATCGGGATCGGCCATGACGACCTTGCCCGGGCCGATGTCGATCCGAGTCGCCCCGAGGGAGACGAGACGGTCGACCTCCGCTTGCTGATCACCGTCAACGGGGGGAGCGAGGTCGAAGTGCAGTCGGTTCTTCCCGGTCTTCGGCGACACCGGGGGACCGCCCCAGGCGAGCTTCGTACCGCCGCCCGGCGACTGGATCGCGGTCTCTTGGTCCTCGTCCCAGACCAACGGCCAGCCCAGTGCTTCGCTCCAGAAGTACCCGACCTCCTGCGAGCCGTCACAGGCCAACTCTCCGAGGAACCCGCAGTCGGCCAGGAAGTTGTTGCCCGGCTCGATGACGCAGAACTCGTTGCCTTCGGGGTCAGCGAGCACCACATGACCCTCTTCCGGGAGCTGTCCGACGTCGATGTGCCGGCCGCCGAGCCCTAATGCCCGATCCACCGTCGACTGTTGGTCGTCGAGGGAGGTGCTCGTCAGGTGGAGGTGCAGCTGGTTCGGGCCGGTCTTCTGCTGCTGGGTCGGATGAA
>DASXRJ010000201.1:0-1732 GCA_036506675.1 Nocardioides sp.
GGTCTGCCACTGTCGGTCCAGCTGGTCGGCCCGGCGAACGGCGAGGCTCTGGTGCTGCAGGTCGCCGCCCAGCTCGAGACCGCCCGGCCGTGGGCTGACCGGCGGCCGGTCTGAGGGCGCCCAGTGGTCTGACTCAGGACACTAGGGTGGGGCCGTGGACCTGGACGAGATGCGGCGCACGTACGGGCTCGGCGAGCTGCTGGAGGGGGACGTCGACCCGGACCCGATCGTGCAGTTCCGGCACTGGCTCGAGGACGCGGCCGGGGCCGGGATCGCGGAGCCGAACGCCATGGTGGTCGCCACCGCGGATGCGCACGGCCGGCCGTCGGCGCGCACAGTGCTGCTGAAGGGGCTCGACGAGCGCGGGTTCGTGTTCTACACCAACACCGGGTCCCGCAAGGGTGACGAGCTGGCAGCCAACCCGGCCTGCGCGCTGGTGTTCCCGTGGCACGCGATGGAGCGGCAGGTGCGGGTCGAGGGGGTCGCCGAGGCGGTCCCGCGCGACGAGGTGGCGGCGTACTTCGCCGGCCGGCCGCGCGACTCCCAGCTCGGCGCCTGGGCCTCGGAGCAGTCCCGGCCGGTGGGGTCACGGGCGGAGCTCGACGCCCGCTACGCGTCGTACGCGGACCGCTGGCCGGAAGGCACCGCGATCGAGGTGCCGCCGTTCTGGGGCGGGTACCGGGTCCGGCCCGAGACGGTCGAGCTGTGGCAGGGCCGGGTCGGGCGGCTGCACGACCGGCTGCGCTACCGCCGTACGGGCGACGGCTGGACGCTTGAGCGCCTGCAGCCCTGATCGCGGTAGCGGCGGGCGCCCGGCCGTCGTACCGGCGGAGAAATGGAGCGACCCGCGGGCCCCTGATAACTAACAGAGCCTCGCGCCTGACCGGGTGGTCAGGTCGTGGAGGGTCAGGTGGACTGTCCTGACTGCCCGCGGGCCGGGTGGCTGGCGTTGGATTGACCAGCGAGCCACATGTCCGTTGCACGAACGATGGGCGCGGCTAGCCCGCCGCCACCTCACGAGTCCAATAGCAATTCATGCGTTGGACCACCTCCCTTCGCGTGTACCCCGAACCCTACGTCGGAGGTTCAAGACGCTCAATCCGTTTTAGGGACGTGTTGGTGAGGCGCCCGGATGCGCCTGTCGCGTGGTCCTATTGCCCCATGGTGTTCAGAGTCGGTCTGCCGTTGCTGGTGCTGGCCGTCGCGCTCGCCTGGTTCGCGGTCACGTCGTACCAGCGTGCGCAGCTCGCCGAGCGGGCGGTCGTGGAGCTGAAGGACGACGTGCGGGTGCTCGAGAAGGCGGTCGCGGCCGCCGAGCAGGGCCTGCGCACGCTCGCCGCGAACCCGTCGGTGCCGCGGGACGTCGCGGTGTCGGCGGAGATGACCCTGGACGACGTACGACGAATCACCGAACGCAAGGAGCTCGACACCTGATGGCCAAGAACGTCTCGGGGGCCGCCGCCAAGGTCGGCGGCATCGGCGCGAAGAAGGGCAGGGGCTGCCTGCCCAAGGTGATCGGGGGCGTCATCGCCGCCGTGATCCTCATCGTCTTCCTCGGCTACCTGTTCAACTTCGCGAACACCGATGCGAACCGGATCGGCCTGCACTACGGCGGCGGCATCATCGAGGACAAGAAGTTCAAATCGGTCATCGAGCCGGGCTCGACGAACAAGCTGATCGGCCCGGGCGACACGGTGTACACGTACCCGATCGACCAACGGTCCTACATCAT
>DASXRJ010000202.1:0-3063 GCA_036506675.1 Nocardioides sp.
GGAGGCGGACCAGATGGGCGAGCGGCACCACCTGCGCCGCTGCTGGCTGCGGTGCGGACTTCGGCGATGGCCTTGTCGATGCGCTGGGTGAGGGTGTTGATGTGCACGCCTTGGCGCTTGATGTCCTCTTCGGAGGCTCGCAGCACGGCGATGGCCGGGTTGCCCTGGCCGGCACGCCCCAGCGCGGCCTGGAGCTGGTCACGGATCGCACCGAGCCTGGTCAGCCCCTGAAAAGTGTGACGCTGCGCCGCCGCGAGCTTGGCCTTGGCCGCCTCGAGCGTGGCGATGATGGTCTCCGGGTCGCTGTCCACAGACATGCGGTCTCCAGACGCTTGAGAGATGACTACGGCTCGAGTGTCGCGTACATCGTGACCGCACGCGGCCCTGGTTCGCCCGATGGTCGACCTGGGGGGCCGCGGGCCGGGCTTGACTGTCCACTATGGAAAGGTCGGGGAAAGTGTTGCCTCCTCAGCAGAGTGAGAACACCTTCCCCGACCCAAGCTAGCTCGGTTACTTCCGGGGGCGTTTCTTCCGTGCTGGGGTGGCGTTGTGCTCCACGTTCATCACGTTGTTCGAGCCCTGCTGCAGGTAGGTGTTGCCGATCGCCAGGTTGACGGTGCCGCCCTTCGGCTCCGGGCGGTCGGGTTGGGCCTCGGTCGATCCGGCGGCGCCCTGCCGCGACCGGAACCGGGCCACGATGGCGACCGCCACCCCGACCAGCGCGAGAAAGAAGCTCGCCACGCTGGCGTACTGATCGGCGGTGCCCAGGTCCTGGCTCGCGAAGAAGATCCCCACCGCGACCAGGACAGCGGAGACGGCGAGCAGGACGAGCCAGGCGCGGGCCCTCATGACGGGGCGCTGTCCCGCCTGAGCTGCACGAGGTCGGCGAGGACGTCGCCCTGGCTGAGGCCCGGATGGTCGACCTGCATGCGCACCACGAGCTCGTTGCCGGAGCCGATCATGACGGCCGAGGCCTGATCGGCGAACGCGAAGCCGAACAGGCACAGCAGATGGGTGTCGGAGGCGTCGAGATCCCTGGCGTGGTCGAGGAGCGCGAGGTCGTCGACGCTGCCGCAGACGCGTCGCAGGTCGCGCAGGAACGCGACCCGTCCGGGCCCTGGCTGGTCTTCCAGGAGGGCCTCGGCGAACGACCGGACGAGGTCCTTGTCCTCGGCGAGCAGGTCGACGATCGGCAGCACCGACTCCTCGACGACGTACCGTGACGTGACGTTCATCCGCGAACCGTCGCCCTGCTGCACGGCCGTGGACGCCATCACCGAGGTGACGTGGGACGGGCGGGCCGACGTGCTGTCGTGGGTCGGTCCGCGGTCCGCCGAGGCCGTGGAGAGCCGGCGCAGCGCCCGCTGGAAGTCCGCGATGCGGGCGCTGTCGTGCGGCGCCCGGAGCAGCTGCTGGAGCGCCTCTCGGGCCGGGCCGTCGGTGAGCAGCGGGTCGAGCGACACCGATACGCGGTGGACGTGGTAGTGGTCGACCGACTGGAGCGTGCAGTTGTTCCCCGCCACCACCGCGGTCGAACGCTGCGCGTGGATCGTGTGGGCGGGAAAGAAGCGGGCCAGACCGCAGGTGCGGACCTGTCCGTGGGCCGGCGAGGCGACGTCCAGCCGCGCGGCGGGGAGCAGGCGGGGAGTCACCCGGGTCGTGCCGGTGGCGGAGTGCGAGGCGTCGACCGCCCGGTCGAAGCTCATCATCGGCGCCGGATGGGCCTGATCCTCGACGCTTTCCTCGTGACGCGTGTCTACTGTGGAGCTCTGCGACTGCTCGGTCTGGTAGGCGGGCACGACCAGCGCCCACCAGGGCTTCGAGCGCCGCGCCCGCTCCTGCTCCTGCTCCGCGTCGACCTCGGTGGCCACGTTCTCGTAGGCGTCATCGAGGAAACGCCCGAGGACCGACTCTGCGGGCGCGGTGCGCCGCGCCGTTGACCGGTGTGTCTCGTGCGTCGTTGCCTGTCGCGATCGCGCGTAGGTCACCCCGCCACCCCCCCAGCCGCTGTCGCGCCGTAACGCGAGCGTGACAGATCGTAGCAATGCTGGCCACCCTCGCGTCCTGATCCGCCGTGCAGAAGCACATTGTGGACGGAAACGCAATACGCACTCTTTCCACTGTCGTGCAGTTCCCGCCGACGTGATGGTGATTGTCGCCGTTGAGCGGCCTCGGCGAAGGGGAGCCCATGTCTTTGTCAACCAGATGGCGGGTCGGCGCGGCACTGACCGCGCTGGCCACCGGTGCGTTGGGCGCGCTGGTCGGCGCGGTACCCGCGACGGCGGCGCCCGCGACGGTGTCGGTATCCCGGTACGTCCTGACCTTCCAGGCGGACGCCGGCCAGGCCAACGTCCTGCGGTTGTCCCTGCGCGCCGACGGCACGATCCTCGTGGACGACGTCGTGCCGGTCGAGCCCGGCGCCGGCTGCACAGCCGTGCCGAACGGCGACGGCACGGCGGCGACCTGCGGCGGCGACATCCGCAACCTGAACATCAACACCGGCGACGGGGACGACGAGGTCACCGACCTGGCCGGCAAGAACATCCGGGTCGACGCCGGCGAGGGCGACGACTCGGTGGTCCTCGCCGGGGCCGGGCAGGCGTGGGCGGCGCGCACCGAGCTGGTCGGCGGGCCCGGCGCGGACACGCTCGTCGGCGGCGCGGGCGAGGACCATCTCGACGGCGGGCCTGGCGCCGACTGGCTCTCCGGCGGGTCCGGGATCCACGACGGCGTCACCTATGCAGGGCGGACCGCCGCCGTCACGGTGGACATCGACGACGGGTTCGGCGACGACGGCGAGGCCGGCGAGGGCGACACGGTCAGGACGGACATCGAGGCGGTCACCGGCGGCGCCGGCAACGACCGCCTGACCGGCAGCGACGCGTTCAACAACCTGTTCGGCGAGGGCGGCGACGACACGATCTTCGGCCTGGGGTCGGGCGACTGGATCCACGGCGGCGGCGGCACCGACTCGCTCTACGGCGGTGGCGGCGACGACGGCATCTGGGGCGACGACGGCGACCGGAACCTGCTGGACGGCGGGCCTGGCAACGACGAGCTGTC
>DASXRJ010000203.1:0-27055 GCA_036506675.1 Nocardioides sp.
GGGACTTCCCCGAAAGCCGAGTTCGCGGACCGCTGAGTCCGTGAGGGCGTCGATCGCCCAGTTCCGCTGCTCGCCGAAGGTGCTGCCGACCAGATCCGCGTAGGTCGCGACGCACCGGCTCTCCACGAGGAGTGCCGCGGCGGTCACCTGCTCGGGGGTGCCCGCCGCGTTCGGCAGCTCGTAGCCGATGTCGGCGGCCACCGGTTCGACTCCCAGGTCCCGGATCGCGCGGGACAGCTGGTCGCGTCGGCTGCGATGGATCGTGTAGCTCGACGCCAGCGCGGCGGACAGCGCCGGCTCGCTCGAGGTCGAGGTCTGCGCGCCCAGGGTCGCGAACACCCACACCGCCGCATGCTCGGCGGTCAGCGTCTTCTGGAGTGCCTCCAGCGTCGTACTCATGCCTGGCCTCCCGGGGTCGGCAGGGCCTGGACGTGCTGCGCGACGCCCGCGGACATGCTGGCGAACAGGCGGGCCAGTGGGCCGCTGCGGGCCTGGGCGGACAGGCCGGCGAGCTCGACCTGCAGGGCTCGTTCGCGGTTGCGGACCAGGGTCAACGCGGCCGCACTGCTGGGGGGCACCCGGGTGCGGGTGCCCTCTGACGGCGTACCGGCGTCGGCGAGCAGGTCGTCGTGGGCCCGGTGGAGCGCGGTCAGCGCGGCGAGCGGCGTCGCGAGCCCGGGAAAGCGCCGGGAGGTACGACGCAGCAGGTCGAGCATGCCGGCCAGCTCGGTGCGGGCCTCGTCGAGCAGCTCCCGGTCGGCCTCTTCGTCGGACCCGGACGACCCGGCCAGACCGCGCCGCTTCGCGTCGTCGTCGCCGAACGTGCACCCCCCGACCGACGCCAACCCGAGGCCGAGTGCGAGGCCGAGCGCGAAGCGACGGGTGGCGGGCGCAGTCACGGCGACGACCCTACAAGCCGGACGGCGATGCACGGGCGCGGCCCGGCTTGCCGCTAGTCTTGGAAACGACAACAACACAAGGAGGTCGGATCGCGTGAGCAAGCCGGACGCAACCCGGGACCGCATCGAAGCGGAACTCCACGACCCCTTGTCTGCACTGGGCCTTGACGTCGAGGCAGTGGAACTCACCCCTGCCGGTAAGCGCCGGGTGCTGCGCGTCGCCGTCGACAAGGACGGCGGGCTCACCCTGGACGACGTCGCCGAGGCGACCCGCGAGGTGTCGCGCGTACTCGACGGCTCGGACGTGATGGGCGAGATGCCCTATACCCTCGAGGTGACCTCCCGCGGCGTCGACCGGCCGCTGACCCTGCCCCGGCACTGGCGCCGCAACGCCGGCCGGCTGGTCAAGGCGGCCCTGGTCGAAGGTGGCGAGGTGAGCGGCCGGATCCGTGAGTCCGACGAGGACTCCGTCCACCTGGAGGTCGACGGGGAGAAGCGCCGCGTGGAGTACGCCGACGTGGCCAAGGCCAAGGTGCAGATCGAGTTCAACCGCCCGGCCGACGAGGAGACCTGATGGACATCGACCTGAGCATCCTGCGGATGCTCGAACGCGAGAAGGAGATCTCCTTCGATGTCCTCGTGGAGGCCATCGAGCAGGCGCTGCTGACGGCGTACCACAAGACGCCGGGGGCACAGCCCAAGGCGCGGGTCGAGCTGGACCGGCGTACCGGCCATGTGTCGGTGCTGGCCGCCGAGCTCGACGAGGAGGGCAACGTCGTCACCGAGTACGACGACACGCCGGCCGGCTTCGGGCGGATCGCCGCGACGACCGCGAAGCAGATCATGCTGCAGCGGCTGCGCGACGCCGAGGACGACATCAAGTTCGGCGAGTTCTCCGGCAAGGAGGGCGACATCGTCTCGGGCATCGTCCAGCAGGGCCGCAACCCCGACGACGTGATGGTCGACCTCGGCAAGGTCGAGGCGCTGCTGCCGCTGGGGGAGCGGGTGCCGGGTGAGCGCTACGAGCACGGCGCCCGGATCAAGTGCATCGTGGTCAGCGTGCGCAAGGGAATGCGCGGCCCGCAGATCACGTTGTCCCGGTCGCACCCCAACCTGGTCAAGAAGCTGTTCGCGCTCGAGGTGCCCGAGATCGCCGACGGCACCGTCGAGATCGCGGCGATCGCCCGGGAGGCGGGGCACCGCACCAAGATCGCGGTGCACACGAAGGTTCCGGGCGTCAACGCCAAGGGCTCGTGCATCGGCCCGATGGGCCAGCGGGTCCGCAACGTGATGTCGGAGCTGCACGGCGAGAAGATCGACATCGTCGACTGGTCTGAGGATCCCGCCGAGATGGTCGCGCACGCGCTGTCGCCGGCGCAGGTCAAGGCGGTCGAGATCGTGTCGCTGGAGAACCGGTCGGCGCGCGTCGTCGTACCCGACTTCCAGCTGTCACTGGCGATCGGCAAGGAGGGGCAGAACGCCCGGCTCGCCGCCCGGTTGACCGGTTGGCGCATCGACATCCGGTCCGACGAGGCCCCGGCCCCGACGAGCTGAACCGGCGTCCGACTCAGCCGGTCGAGTCGGTCCGGATCCGGTCGATGACCAGTTCCGGGACCAGGTGGTCGTCGTCACCGGTCGACCACTCGAGGAAGTCGAAGACTCCGAGCATCAGCTGCATGGGGTACGTCGGCGGGCGCGGGCAGCGGCGTACCTCCATGCCGTCGACGCCGAACACCGCTTCGTCGGCATCCCAGTCGACTGCGTAGGTGTGGAAGCCGGCGACGTCGACCGGCAGCCGGGGCGCGGCGAAGTCCTCCGTGAGCTCCGGATCGCGGAACGCGTGCAGCCCCATCCCGACCTCGGCGGAGGCGCCCGGCTCGACGGACCTGCCGAAGACCTCGACCACGCAGATCTCGCCACAGCGCTCGGGCCGGTCCTCGAAGCCGACCAGCCAGAACGCGGCCATCGACCGTGGCGAGATCGTCATCCGGCACCGCATCTCCAGATGACCGCCGGTGGGCAGGAAACCGCGCAGGGTGTCCTGTTCTTCGCGGACCGTCTGTGCGGGCAGGAACGGCTGCTGCCCCACGGTGCTGCCGACCGGGCCCGAGAAGTTGCCGGACTGGATGCCCGACACCCGCATGGGGGGAGTGTGGAGGTCACCGCACCACAGCCCCTGGTCCGGCGGGATCGAGAGCGTGAGGCAGGAGTCTCTGACCGAGTACGTCGCGGCGGTGCTCGCCCGGGAGCTCCAGACCGGCAGGTAGTGCGGCAACCAGACGGACTCGTCGAGGTCCGGGCCGTCGAAGTCCTCGGCGAAGGCGACGTGGTCCACGGCCTCACCGTACGGCGACCGACCGGCCCTCACCAGGGGTCTCGCGGCGGCCGGTCCGCCACGAGGCCGCCCGTTTCGGTAAAGGGTGGTGCGCAGGAGTAGAGTTGCGGATCGGTGGTTCGCGAACTCAGTCTCCCCGCACGCACGCGGCATGATCCTGTCCGCACGTGCATCGGATGCCGTGAACGAGCCGCCAGGAGCGAGTTGCTGCGAGTCGTCGCAGGGACCGATGCAGACGGCCAGCCGGCCGTCGTACCGGATCCCGGCCGGACGGCTCCCGGACGTGGAGCGCATCTGCACCCCACGACCGCGTGCTTCGACCTCGCGGTGCGCAGACGGGCGTTCTCCCGGGCCCTCAGGTCCGGACAGGCGCTGGCCGGCGCGCCGGTGGCTCACTATCTCGCCTCCACCGCATTTGACCGTGATTGACCAACCAGAAACTGGAGCAGCAGCTCATGAGCACTCGATGAGTACTTTCCGATGAGTTTGCACCCCCACTAACGGTCTGAGAAACACCCCGGAATCGGGTCTCAGGCCAGAAGGAGAAGCGTGGCTAAGACCCGAGTCCACGAACTCGCACGCGAGTTCGGCGTCGAGAGCAAGTTCGTTCTCGAGAAGCTCAAGGAGATGGGTGAGTTCGTCAAGTCGGCGTCGTCGACTGTCGAGCCGCCCGTCGAGATGCGATTCAAGAAGCAGTACGGCGACCAGCTGAAGGCAGCGGGCGCCAGCGCTTCGACGACCGACCAGCCGGCCCCGTCGGCTCCCGCGAAGGCCGCCACCCCGGCGCCTTCCGCTCCCGCAGCGCGTCCGTCGGCCAAACCGGCTGCCAAGCCGGCCCCGAAGCCGGCCGCGGAGACCGCTCCCGAGCCGGTCGCTCCGCCGGTCGCCCGGCCGGTGGCCGAGCCGTTCGCGGCTGCCCCGGCCGAGCCGGCTGCGTCCGCGCCCACCAAGTCGGCTCCTCGGCCCGGCCCGAAGCCCGGCCCGCGCGCTCCCGTGGAGCCCGAGCCGGTGCGCGCCCCGAAGCCCGCCCAGGCCGAGCCCCAGGCTCGCCCGCAGGCTCCGGCGGCGTCCGCTTCGTCGCCGGCCGTCCCGAAGGCGCCGACCCCGGCGCCGCGTCCCGGCGCCCGCCCCGGCGCGCCGCGACCGGGCAACAACCCGTTCGCGTCCAGCCAGGGCATGGGCCGCCGGCCCAGCCCGGCCGACCGTGGTCCCGCCCCCGCGGGTGGCGACCAGCGTCCGCCGCGGCCGCCGGCCGTGCGTGACGGTGGCAGCGGTACGCCGGCTCGCCCCGGCATGCCGCGTCCCAACCCGGCGATGATGCCCAAGTCCCCGGCCGCCTTCGGCAGCGGTCCGGGTGCTCGTCCCGGCGGTCCTGGTGGTCGCGGTGGCGCGCCCGGTCGTCCCGGTGGCGGCGGCCCCGGTGGTCGCGGTGGCGCTCCCGGTCGCGGTGGCGCTCCCGGTGGCGCTCCGGGCGGCTTCGCTCCCGGCGGCGCCCCTGGTGGCGGCCCCGGTGGCCGTCCCGGCGGCGGTGGCCGTCCGGGTGCCGGTGGTCGTCCCGGCGGTCGTGGCACCACTCAGGGTGCGTTCGGTCGTCCCGGTGGCCCGTCGCGTCGTGGCCGCAAGTCCAAGCGGGCTCGTCGTCAAGAGTTCGAGCAGATGGAAGCGCCGACGATTGGCGGCGTACGCGTCCGCAAGGGCAACGGCGAGACCGTCCGTCTCGCCCGTGGCGCCTCGCTGACCGACTTCGCGGAGAAGATCAACGTCGACCCGGCCTCGCTGGTGCAGATGCTGTTCTCGCTCGGCGAGATGGTGACCGCGACCGAGTCGGTCAACGACGAGACGTTCGAGCTGCTCGGTGAGGAGCTCAACTACACCGTCGTGGTCATCTCGCCGGAAGACGAGGACCGCGAGCTGCTCGAGTCGTTCGACCTGGAGTTCGGTTCGGACGAGGGCGACGAGGAGGACCTCGTCGTACGGCCGCCGGTCGTGACCGTCATGGGTCACGTCGACCACGGTAAGACCAAGCTCCTCGACGCGCTGCGCAACGCCAACGTCGTCGACAAGGAGGCCGGTGGCATCACCCAGCACATCGGTGCCTACCAGGTCGCAACGGACGTCGACGGCAGCGAGCGCCGGATCACCTTCATCGACACCCCGGGTCACGAGGCGTTCACCGCCATGCGTGCTCGTGGTGCGCAGGCCACCGACATCGCGATCCTGGTCGTCGCGGCCGACGACGGTGTGATGCCGCAGACGGTCGAGGCGTTGAACCACGTGAAGGCGGCCGGCGTGCCGATCGTCGTCGCGGTCAACAAGATCGACAAGCCGGACGCCGACCCGACCAAGGTCCGCGGCCAGCTGACCGAGTACGGCCTGGTGCCCGAGGAGTACGGCGGCGACACCATGTTCGTCGACGTCTCGGCCAAGTCCGAGCTCAACCTCGACAAGCTGCTCGAGGCGGTCGTGCTGACCGCCGATGCGGCGCTCGACCTGCGGGCCAACCCGTACCAGGACGCCCAGGGTCTGGTCGTCGAGGCGCACCTCGACCGCGGTCGCGGTCCGGTCGCGACGGTGCTGGTCCAGCGCGGCACGCTGAAGGTCGGCGACTCGATCGTCGCCGGTCCGGCCCACGGCCGGGTCCGGGCGATGCTCGACGAGTACGGCGAGAACATCGAGGAGGCTCTCCCGTCGCGTCCCGCGATGGTCCTGGGTCTCTCCGGGGTGCCGGGTGCGGGTCAGAACTTCCTGGTCGTCGAGGACGACCGGATGGCTCGCCAGATCGCCGAGAAGCGGGAGTCGCGCGAGCGGGCTGCCATGCAGGCGCAGCGGCGCGTGCGTCGTACTCTCGAGGACTTCATGGCCTCCATGGAGAAGGGCGAGAGCCAGGAGCTCAACCTCATCCTCAAGGGCGACGTGTCCGGTTCGGTCGAGGCCCTCGAGGACTCGCTGGCCAAGATCGACGTCGGCGACGAGGTCAGCCTGCGGGTCATCGACCGCGGTGTCGGTGCGATCACGGAGACCAACGTCATGCTGGCGGCGGCGTCCGACGCGATCATCATCGGCTTCAACGTCCGGCCGCAGGGCAAGGCGACCGAGCTGGCGGACAAGGAAGGCGTCGAGATCCGCTACTACTCGGTCATCTACCAGGCGATCGAGGAGATCGAGGCCGCCCTCAAGGGCATGCTCAAGCCGGAGTTCGAGGAAGCCACCCTGGGCCAGGCGGAGATCCGCGAGATCTTCCGCTCGTCCAAGGTCGGCAACATCGCCGGCTGCATGGTCACCAGCGGCGTGATCCGGCGCAACGCCAAGGCGCGCGTGCTGCGTGACGGCGCGGTCGTGGCGGACAACCTCGACCTGGCCTCGCTGAAGCGGGAGAAGGACGACGCGTCGGAGGTCCGCGAGGGCTTCGAGTGCGGTCTGGTGCTCCGGAACTTCCAGGACATCAAGATCGGCGACTTCGTGGAGTCGTTCGAGATGCGCGAGATCCCGCGCAGCTGACGCCGGTTCATGACGGCCGGTTCATCACGGCCCGGTCATCAGGGTTGGAGGTCGACCGCCGCTTCCTATGGTCTGTACGACATGGGAAGCGGCGGTTCGGCGACATACCGTGGTGAACCTGCCACCTTGAGAGAGAAGAAGGAAGCATGAGCAACGCACGCGTGCGCAAGATCGCGGACCGGATCCACGTGATCGTCGCCGAGATGCTCGAGCGCCGCATCAAGGACCCGCGCCTGGGTTTCGTCACCCTCACCGACGTTCGCGTCACCGGTGACAGCCAGCAGGCCACTATCTTCTACACCGTGCTGGGGGCCGACGGCGACCTGGAGTCGACCGGTGCGGCGCTGGAGTCGGCCAAGGGGCTGCTCCGCTCCGAGGTCGCCAAGCAGCTCGGGCTGCGGCACGCGCCGTCGCTGGAGTTCATCCCCGACGCGCTGCCCGAGAACGCCCGCCACCTCGACGACGTGCTCGCCAAGGCCCGCGAGTCCGACGAGCAGGTCGCGGCCGCGCGTGCGGGAGCGACGTACGCCGGGGAGGCCGACCCGTACAAGAAGCGCGAGGACGAGGACGACCTCGACGACGAGGACGACGCGGCTCAGTGACCGAACCCGTCGCCTCCGGGATCGTCGTCGTCGACAAGGCCGGAGGGATGACGTCGCACGACGTCGTCTCCCGAGTACGCCGCCTCGCCGGCACCCGCAAGGTCGGTCACGCCGGCACCCTCGACCCGATGGCGACCGGGGTGCTCGTGCTGGGCGTCAACCGGGCCACCCGGCTGCTCGGCCATCTGATGCTCACCGAGAAGGCGTACGACGCGACGATCCGGCTCGGCGTGGCCACCACCACCGACGACGCCGAGGGCGAGGTCGTCTCGACGGTCCCCGCCGACGGGCTGGACCGGGCGGCCGTCGAGGCCGCGCTGCGCGCGTTCGTGGGCGACATCGAGCAGGTGCCGACCGCGGTGTCCGCGATCAAGGTCGACGGCAAGCGGGCCCATCAGCGGGTGCGCGAGGGTGAAACCTTCGAGCTCGCGGCCCGGCCGGTGACCGTCCACGAGATCGCCGTCGGTGAGATCCGCGGCGGCGACGGCGTACTCGATGTCGACGTGTCGGTCCGGTGCTCCAGCGGCACCTACATCCGCGCCATCGCCCGCGACCTCGGCGCGGCCCTCGCAGTGGGCGGGCACCTGACCGCGTTGCGGCGTACGGCGGTCGGGTCGTTCGACCTGGCGGGAGCGCGCACGCTCGAGGAGCTGAGCGACGAGTTCGCGCTGGTGCCGATCGCCGCGGCCGCCCGGGCGAGCTTCCCCGCGGTCGACCTCGACGACGAGCAGGCGCGCCAGGTGCGCTTCGGGCGGCGGCTGCCGCTGGAGATCGAGGGGATCACGGCGGTCTTCGCGCCGGAGGGGGAGTTCCTGGCCCTCTACGAGCCCGGGCCGGACGCCGCGCGGCCGGTCGCGGTGTTCGTGTAGACGCTCACTCGAAGATCCCGAGCCCGGTCGTGTCGCCGGGGTCGGGCGGGCCGAGGTTGCGCTGCGCGGAGTGCAGGCACCACCACAGGGTCAGCGGCAGTGCGACCAGGCCGAGCAGGAAGCACGCGAGGCCGGGTGTGCGCCCCGCGTCGTACGACCCGACGGCGGCGCCGGCGACCACCGGTGCCCCCGCAAGCAGCCCGAGTACGGCGGCCGGTGGCCGGCCGGAGAGGCTCGCGGTGCTCATCCCGGCCAGCACCAGCAGCGCCACCGCCAGCACCCAGGCGACCGGGTCCGGCGTCAGCCGCCACCCGAACCAGACCGCCACCGCCAGCGTCAGCTGGGCGGCCACCGCGAGGCCGAACGCACGCGTCAGCGCGCGGTTCGCTGCGGCGGCTCTGCGGGTCATGGCACGTACCTTATGAGGCCCCTCTTTCGGGGCGTGTGGGAGGCTATCGGCCGTGCAGACTTGGCGCTCCCTCGGCGACGTTCCGGCCGATCTGGGCCGTACCGTCGTCACGATCGGTAACTTCGACGGCGTTCACCGCGGGCATCGAACCGTGATCGAGCGGGCCCGGGCGGTGGCCCGAGACCTCGACGTACACCACGTGGTGGCGGTGACCTTCGACCCGCACCCGATGGCCGTGCTCCGCCCCGAGCACGCGCCGTCCACGCTGACCTCGATCGAGACCCGCTGCGAACTGCTCGCCGAGGCTGGCGTCGACGACTGTCTGGTGCTGCCGTTCGACCGCGAGATCGCGCTGTGGTCGCCCGAGCAGTTCATCGACCGGATCCTGGTGGCCGCGTTGCACGCGCGGGCCGTTGTCGTGGGCGCGAACTTCCGGTTCGGCAACCGGGCCGCCGGCGATGTCACGACCCTGCGCGAGCTGGGTGGCGACCGTGGCTTCGAGGTCGAAGGTGTCGCGCTCGACGGCGGCCCGCAGGTCTGGTCGTCGACGTACATCCGCACCTGCCTGGCCACCGGCGACGTCGCGGGTGCTGCCGAGGCGCTGGGGCGGCCGTTCACGGTGCGCGGGGTGGTCGTCAAGGGCGACCAGCGCGGTCGCGACCTCGGCTTCCCCACGGCCAACGTGCCGACCAGCGCGATGGCCGCCGCGCCCGCCGACGGTGTGTACGCCGGCCGCCTGCGCCGCTGCGACACCGGCGAGACCTACCCCGCCGCGATCAGCGTCGGCACCAACCCAACCTTCGACGGCGACCGCGAACGCCGGGTCGAGAGCTACGTGCTGGACCGCACCGACCTCGACCTGTACGGCGTCGAGGTCGAGGTGTCGTTCGTCGAACGCCTGCGCGGCATGGTCAAGTTCGACTCCATCGAGGGCCTGGTCAAGACCATGAACGATGACGTACGCCGCGCCCGCGAGCTGCTGTCCGCGTGACCCGATTCCCGGTGACGATCCGGCTCAGCGGCGTACTCAGACGCGGAGCCACTCCAGGACCGCGCGCACCCGCCGGTTGTCGTCGCCGTCGACGGGCAGGTCGAGCTTGGTGAAGATGCCGTTGATGTGCTTGGCGACGGCCTTCTCGGTGACGAACAGGGTGCCCGCGATCGCGGCATTGGAGCGGCCCTCGGCCATCAGCCCGAGCACCTCGCGTTCGCGGGGGCTGAGCCGGTCGAGCGGCTCGTCGCGGCGCCGCGCCAGCACCTTGGCCACCACCTCGGGATCGAGCACGGTGCCACCGGCGGCCACCCGCCGGATCGCCTCGACGAACTCGCCGACGTCGGCGACCCGGTCCTTGAGGAGGTAGCCGACGGCACCCTCGCCGCTGGCCAGCAGCTCGCGGGCGTAGAGATGCTCGACGTACTGCGAGAGCACCAGCACCGGGAAGCCCGGCCGCGCCGCCCGGGCCGCGATCGCCGCCCGCAGCCCCTCGTCGGTGTACGTCGGCGGCAGCCGTACGTCGACGACGGCGGCCTCGGCCTCGGGGTCGGCCAGCGCCCGCTCGAGGGCCGGGGCGTTGTCGACGCTCGCCACGATCGTGAACCCGCCGGTCTCCAGCAGCTGGGTCAGGCCGGCCCGGAGGAGGGCGTGGTCTTCGGCGAGGACAAGGCGCACGGAACCTCCAGGGTGACCAGGGTCGGCCCCCGGTCGGGGCTCGACACCCTCATCGTGCCGTCGAACGCCGACAGCCGCCGCATCACCCCCCGCAGTCCGGTGCCGGACCCGGGATCCGCGCCGCCGTGGCCGTCGTCGCCCACGACCGCCCTGAGTACGCCGTCGGCGTACGTCAGGCGCACCCAGCCGTGGCGCGCGCCCGAGTGCTTGCCGATGTTGGCCAGGCACTCCGCGACCGCGAAGTAGACCGCCGACTCGACCGGCGCCGGGAGCCTCCCGGGCAGCGACCCCTCGACCGTGACGGGCAGCGCCATGTCGAGCGCGAGCGCCTCTATCGCACCGCCGAGGCCGCGGTCGGCGAGCACCGGCGGGTGGATCCCGCGCACCACCGAGCGCAGCTCGCCGAGGGCCGCCTTGGTCGTGGAGCGGGCGTCGGTGACCATCCGGCGGGCCTTCTCGGGGTCGGTCTCGTAGAGGTTCTCGGCCATGCCGAGCGTCATCGAGAGCGCCACCAACCGGGCCTGGGCGCCGTCGTGCAGGTCGCGCTCGATGCGCCGCAGCTCGGCGGCGGAGTGGTCGACGGCCTCGGCCCGGCTCTCGGTCAGTGCCTGCACCCGCTGCTCGAGCTTCTCGGCGCGGCCGTAGGCGAGGAACATCCGGTCCACCCCACACCGGGCCCGCATGATCGGCTCGGCGCCGTACCACCAGATCACGGCGGCGACCACGACCAGCAGGAGCAGCACCACCAGCAACGACAGCACGAACCCGAAGCTGACCGTCCACAGGATCCACGCCAGGTCGCGCCAGGTCATCGGGTCGACGGCGACCCCGCGCAGCCGCGCCAGCGGCCCGCCGGGCGGGACCGGGCGGTAGGGATCCGGGACGGGGGAGCCGAGCACCCGGGCCGCCATCCGGCGGTGGCCGTTGGCGAGCCACCGGGTCAGCGGGACGGTCACCATCAGCATCGCGATGCCGACCCAGACGACCACGAGTACGCCGCCGACCACCATCAGCACGAACAGCACCAGCAGCGGAATCGCGGCCAGCAGCTGTACGGCGGCGTAGCCGGTCAGCCGGAGTCGGCCAGGTCGGGGCGGGGAGGTGTGCACGCCCCCATCCTCGCCCACCCCGAGCTCGGAAACAGTGGTGCTGGGTCTACCTGGATGTGGGTCCTGGGGCCCCTGCCCGGACGGCCGGCGCTCGTGAGGCTGGAGGCACAGATCTTCCGACCTTTCGAGCACAGGAGCAGACATGTCCAACCCGCTGGTAGCCCTACCGACCCGCGCGGCCCGCTGGAGCGCCATGCATCCCTGGCGAGCCATCCTCGGCTGGCTCGCGTTCGTGGCGATCGCGGTCGGCCTGGCGGTCGCCGTACCGACCCAGCAGACCGACGACGCCGACTACCGGCTCGGCGACTCCGGCCGGGCCGACGCCCTCATCCAGGAGGCCGGACTCCAGGCGCCCAACCACGAGAACGTCCTCATCACCTCGCGCGCAGGCAGGCTGGACCCGGCCGCCGCGAACGCCGCGGCTCGCTCGGTGGCTGGCGCGATGCGGCGGGTCGACGGCGTCGACAGCGTGTTGCCGCCACAGTGGAGTCCGGACCGGAAGGCGGTCCTGGTCGGTGTCCAGCTCCGCTCCGACACCGAGGACGACGAGGATCCCGACGCGCTGCGGGCCGCCACGGCCGGCGTACAGCAGGACTTCCCGGGGCTGGAGCTCCGCGAGGCCGGCGACGTGACCGTCGACGACGCGATCAACACCCAGGTGGGCGAGGACCTGTCGTCGGCGGAGGGAATCAGCCTGCCGGTGACGCTGGTGCTGATGCTGGTGGCGTTCGGGGCGCTGATCGCGGCCGGTATCCCGGTGCTGCTCGCGGCTACCAGCGTGGCCGCCACGATCGGCATCTCCGCGCCGCTGTCGCACCTGGTCCCGGCCGAGCCGACGGTGAGCAGCATGATCGTGCTGATCGGCATGGCCGTGGGCGTCGACTACTCGCTGTTCTACCTCAAGCGCGAGCGCGAGGAGCGCGCGGCCGGCCGCACCACCCTGGACGCCGTGGAGATCGCGGCCGAGACCTCCGGGCACTCGATCCTGGTCTCCGGTGGTGCCGTCATCGCCTCGATGGCGGGGCTGTTCGTGATGGGCGGCGCGACGTTCAACTCGCTGGCCGTGGGCGCGATCGTGGTGGTCTCGGTGGCCGTCCTCGGCTCGATCACCGTGCTGCCGGCGCTGCTGGTGAAGCTGGGTCGCTGGGTGGACCGGCCGCGGGTCCCGCTGCTGTGGCGGGTCAACCGGCGGATCGGTCGCGGCGGTCTGAGCAGCCGCATCCTGGCTCCCGTCGTACGACGTCCGGGCGCGGCGCTCGCGCTCTCGTCGGTGCTGGTGGCGGCCCTCGCCGTACCGGCCCTGGGCATGAAGATCCACGCCTCGGACCTCTCCACGCTGCCCGCCTCGATCCCCGAGGTGCAGACCCTGCGTGACATCACGGCGACCTTCCCCTCGGAGGGCAGCACCGCCACCCTGGTCGTCTCGGCCCCGCCCGAGCGCCGCGCCGAGGTCACCTCCGCCCTCGCCCGGCTGACCGGGACCGCCGTCGCGACCGGCCGCTTCGAGGACACCCACGAGCGGCCGACGTTCTCCGACGACGGGAGTACGGCGGTGCTGCACCTCGCCATGCCGTACGACGCCTCCGACGACCGGGTGGAGACCGCGATCGACGACCTGCGCGGCCGGATCGCGCCCGACTCGCTCGACGGGCTCGCCACGACGTACGCCGTCGGTGGTGACGCTGCCGAGTCGCTGGACTTCGCCGACCGGCAGCACGACCGGCTGCCGCTGGTGATCGGGTTCGTGCTGCTGCTGACCCTGCTGATGATGGGGCTGGCGTTCCGCAGCGCCCCGATCGCGCTGGTGTCGACGGCGCTCAACCTGGCCTCGGTGGGAGTGGCGTTCGGCGTACTCACGCTGGTCTTCCAGCACGGCTGGGGCGCGGGCCTGCTCGACTTCACCAGCCCCGGGTTCGTGATCGACTGGCTGCCGCTGTTCGTGATGGTGGTGCTGGTCGGGCTGTCGATGGACTATCACGTGTTCGTGATCAGCCGGGTCCGTGAGCACGTCCGGCGCGGCCTCCCGGCCCGGCTGGCGGTCGAGCAGGGCATCGCCGACACCGCGGGCGTGGTCACCAGCGCGGCCGCGGTGATGGTGTCGGTGTTCGCCATCTTCGCGACGCTCAGCATGATGGAGATGAAGATGATGGGCGTCGGGCTGTCGGCCGCGATCCTGATCGACGCGACGCTGATCCGACTGGTCATGCTGCCGGCCGTCCTGGTGCTGATGGGGGAGCGGGCCTGGTGGCCCGCGAAGACCGCACCGCCGCAGGGCGAGATCGTCCGCGAGCCGGCCGCCGAGCTGGCGTGAGTGATGGGTCCGGCGCCGGCCTCAGACCGGCACCGGGCCCACCGCCGGCACCACTGCCTCCACCACTGCCTCGACCGTGACCGGGAGCCCCGTGAACGCCGCGTTGCCGCTCACGTCGGTGCGCTCGGGGTCGGTCAGGTCGTTGATGGACACGCCGGTCACTCCCTCGGCCACGGCCATCCGCGCGTCGCCGCGCTGGTGGCCGTAGCCGTGCGGCAGGGACACGACGCCGAGCATCATCTCGTCGGTCGAGCGCACCTCGACGCTCACCGTGCCGACCCGGGAGGTCACCGAGACCTGCTGCCCGTCGGTCAGCCCGCGGGTGGACAGGTCGTCGGGATGCATGAGCAGCTGGTGCCGGGCCCGGCCCCGGACCAGTCGTTCGGAGTTGTGCAGCCAGGAGTTGCAGTCCTTCTGGTGCCGCCGGCCGATCAGGAGCAGCTCGCCGTCGACCGGCGTACCCCTCTCCGCCGCGGCGTCCGCGAGTCGGGCCAGGTCGTCGAGCACCAGGGCGGGCGCGGCCGGGATCCGCTTGTCCTTGGAGCGCAGCCGCTCGGGCAGCTGCCCGCCCTCGAGGGGGCCGAGGTCGACGCCGGCGGGCTGCTTGCGCAGCTGGCTGATGGTCACTCCGGAGCGCCCGGTTCGCAGCAGCATCGCGACCATCGCCGTCGGGCTCGTGGACAGCCGCACCCGCTGGGCGAGCCGCCGCTTCAAGGGCGGCTTGTGCCGCAGCCGGGCCGTCGTACGCAGGGCGATCTCGCGGAAGATCTGCCAGTCGTGGCGCTGGTCGCGCGCCTTGGGGAAGACCGCGGGGGTGAAGCGGGCCGTGTTGCGCACCGCCAGCGCGTGGAAGACCAGGTCGTAGTGGTCGCGCTCGAGCGCGGTGGTCGGCGGCAGGATGACGTCGGCGTGCCGGGTGGTCTCGTTGACGTAGATGTCGACGGCGACCAGGAAGTCGAGCCCCGCCAAGGCCCGGTCGAGGCGCTCCCCGTCCGGCGTGGAGAGCACCGGGTTGCCGGCCGAGACCAGCATCGCCTTGATCTGGCCCTTCCCGGGCGTCTCGATCTCCTCGCGCATCGTCGACACCGGCAGCTCACCGGCCGACTCCGGGAGGCCGCGGACCCGGCTCTTCCAGCGCCCGTGGTGCCCGCGCCCGACGAACCCGCGCCCCACGATGTCGATCGCCGGGCTCGTGAACATCGCGCCGCCCTCGCGGTCGAGGTTGCCGGTGACCAGGTTGAGCAGCTGGATCGCCCACTGGCAGATCGTGCCGAACTCGTGGGTCGACACCCCGATCCGGCCGTACGCCGCCGCCCGGTCCGCCGCGGCGAACTCGCGGGCGATCCGCCGGACCTCCGCGGCGGGTACGCCGCTCATCGACTCGGCCAGCTCAGGGGTGAAGTCCGTGAGTGACTCGGCTACCTGGTCCAGCCCGTCGACGTACGACGGGATCTCGGTCGGGTGCTCGTCGAGGATCAGCTTCAGCATCGCCAACAGCACCCACGCGTCGCTGCCAGGCCGCACGAAGTGGTGCTCGCTGGCCACCTTCGCGGTCTCGGTGCGTCGCGGGTCGAAGACCACCATCCGCCCGTCGCGGGCCTTCAGCTGGCGCAGCCGGTTGGGGAAGTCCGGTGCCGTCATCAGCGACCCGTTGGAGGCCATCGGGTTGGCGCCGAAGACCAGGAAGTACGACGTCCGGTCCAGGTCCGGGATCGGCAGCAGCAGCTGGTGGCCGTACATCAGGTGCGCGACGAGCTGGTGGGGGAGCTGGTCGACCGAGGTGGCGCTGAACACGTTCGGGGTGCGCAGCGCCTTGACCGCGCCGACGCCGTGGGTCATCGAGCCGAGGCTGTGCACGTTGGGGTTGCCCAGGTAGACGCCGACCCCCGCATTGCCGTGCTCGTTGATGGTCGCGGCCAGCCGGTCGGCGACCAGGTCGAAGGCCTCGTCCCAGCCGATCTCCTCCCAACCGCCCGGCGTCTTGCGGATCGGGCGCCTGAGCCGGTCGGGATCGGCGTACACATCGGCGATCGCCACGCCCTTGGGGCAGATGTGTCCCCGCGACAGCGGGTCCTCCGGATTCCCTCGTACGCCGGTCACGGCGCCGTCGTCGACGGTCAGCTCCAGCCCACAGATCGCCTCACACAGGTTGCAGACCGCGATGCGCTTCTCCATGCGCCCATCGTGACACCTGCCTGGGGGCTTGTCGCCGGGCGTGCGGCTGTGGGCAGAATTCCCGGCATGAGAAGACCTCGCGCGTTCCTGGTCTCGTTCCTGACCACCCTCCTGCTCGCCGGCGGCTACGTCACCGCCGACGTGGTGGGCTGGCTGGTCCAGCGACGCGACCTGGCCGACGGCAACGACCTGTTCTCGCTGCTGGTGCTTCGCAACGTCCGCCCGTTCCTGAGCGGCGCGTTCGGCGACCAGGTTGCGGGCACCATGTTCGCCAACAACGTCACCGACGAGACCCGCACCGGCTTCGCGGTCGGCGCCGGCGTCGCCCTGTTCGTGTTCTTGGTCCTGGTCTGGCTGATCGGGCGCAAGGGCGGGCTGATCGGTCTGCTGGCGGCCTGGTTCGCGACGATGGCGGCCACCGTTGCCGGCTGCATCCCGTCCGGGCTGATGTGGAGAGACACGTTCAACCTGGTCGAGCTCGACCGCAACCAGGTCATCGTCACCGCGATCGACCACGGCCTGATGTGGGGCTTCGTCTTCGGGTGGATCCCGGCGCTCGTGGTCTCGCTGCTGACCGCCGCGCTGCGCCGCCCGGCGAGCGAGCCGGACGAGGACGACGACGAGGACGTCTTCCAGGCCGAGCCGTCCGGGCTGCGCTCGGAGTAGCCGCGATTGCCGTCCCCCTTCACTTGTCTCGGGACCCGGGGTTGTGCGCAGAATGCCCCGCATGAGAAAGCCACGCGCATTCCTGGTGTCCGTCCTGACGTCGATCCTGCTCGCCATCGAGTACGTCGCTGCGGACGCGGCTGCCTGGCAGCTCGAACGTCACCCGGTCGACGGCGCCCCGGCGCTCGCAAACCTCCTGGTCCTCACCCGGTTCCGGCCGTTCTACGTCGGCGCGTTCGCCTCGGGTGACTCGGTCGGCGACCGGCTGCTCGCCTTCGGGGCCGGCGTCGCGGTCGCGATGGTGGTCTTCTGGTTCGTGGTGTGGACGATCAGCCGCCGCGGCAGCTACGCGGCACTGGTCGGCACCTGGTTCGCCGCCATCGTGGCGACCCTCTCGGGCTCGGTCGTCGCCACCGTCGTCTGGGCGCAGATCGTCGGGCTCGAGAGCACGATGCGCACCCAGACCGTCTCGTACGCCTTCGACAACGGCCTGCACTGGGGCATCCTCTTCGGCTGGGCCCCCGCCCTGATCGCCGGCTTCCTGGCCGCGGTCCTGCGCAAGCGGCCGCCGGCCGAGGACGAGCCGTACCCGCCCCTCGAGACCGACCGCGACGAACAGGACACAAACCCGACGTATGGATTCTGAGCTTCGTGGGCAGAATGTCCGCCCATGAGGACTCCACGCGCGTTCCTGGTCTCGGTACTCACCACCTTCGTCCTGGCGGCCCAGTACCTCGCGGGTGACCTGGCGGGACAGCAGGTCTACAAGCACGGCTTCGACACCGACTTCGGCACCGGCTTCGACCTGTTCGACCAGATGGTCGTCCGCCAGCTCTCGCCGTTCTACGGAACGCTGCTCGGGCTCGGCGACGTGTCGCCCGGCAGCCGGGGCGATGCGGCCATCTCCTTCCTGGCCGGCGCCGTGCTCGCGCTCTTCCTGGCCTGGCTGGTGATCTGGATGGTCGCCCGCGGCGGCAGCCTGGCGGCCCTGTTCGGCACCTGGTTCGCCGCGATGGCGGCGACCTGCTCGGGTGCCGTGCTGTCGGCCCTCCTGTACGCCGGCGCCAACGACCTCGACGGAGTAGCCCGCCAGCAGATGATCGGCGCCGCGATCGGGCATGGACTGCAGTGGGGGTTCTTCTACGGCTGGGTTCCCGGGCTGGCCGCCGCCCTGCTCGCGGCGATGTTCCGCAAGCCCGTCGCGCCCGGGCCCGGGGAGCCGGGGGGCGAGCAGATCCCGGTGCCGCACCAGCCGTTCGACTACCTGCCGGCGCGGCCCCCGCACCAGGGCGCCCAGCCGGGTCCGTATCCGGGGGAGCAGCAGGGCCAGCAGGCGTTTCCGCCGTACGACTCCTGACGCTGCCCTGACCGACAGCAACCACCTGCCCGGTGTGTCGCTGTCGACACTACTGCGCATCACGCACTAGTGTGCAGTGCGTGGACAGTACGCAGTTGCTCAAGGGAGTTCTCGATCTCGCCGTCCTCGCGGTGCTGGCCGACGAGGACGGCTACGGCTACGACATCGTCAGACGGATGCGGGCCGGCGGCCTCGAGGACGTCGGCGACGCGTCGGTCTACGGCACGCTCCGCCGGCTGTACGCCGCGGGCGCGCTCACGTCGTACGTCGTGCCCTCCGAGAGTGGGCCGCATCGCAAGTACTACGGCATCACGCCGGCCGGCCGCGCCGAGCTCAAGCGGCAGCGCGACGACTGGCGGACCTTCTCCGAGGCGGTCGCCCGCCTTCTCGACAACACCGACACCCACGACCGCACAGGGGGCATCCGATGAACGAACCCACGCTCGACGTCCGTCCGGAGGTCAGCGCTTTCGTCGACCTGGTCCGCAGCCGTCTCCGCGACCTGGACGACGAGGTCCGCGACGAGCTGACCGACGGGCTGGAGGCCGATCTCGGTGACCTGGTGGCCGAGCGCGGAGTCGAGGCGCTGCCCGACCCCGACGCGTACGCCGAGGAGCTGCGGGTCTCGGCCGGCCTGCCGATCCGGGAGCGGCGCGGCTTGCGCAGGCCGCGGGGGAGCCTGCGGAAGCCGGGGCAGACCTGGGTGCAGACCATCGACGCCTGGCTGGACGGTGGTCGGGACCGCTGGTTCGCGTGGGCGTCAGCGGGACCCCGAGCCGGCGTCTGGGAGATCGCGCAGGCGATGCGGCCGGCCTGGTGGGTGCTGCGGGCCTGGCTGCTGGTCGCGGCGGCCGACCAGCTGACAGGTCCGTGGGAGCTGATCGACGTCGTACCGCAGTTCGGCGTTCCGCTGCTCGGCCCGGTGCTCCTGCTCGCCGCCACGGTGGCGAGCGTTCAGATCGGTCGCGGCGCCTGGTGGCCCGGCACGACCGGCGCCGGGTCGTCCCACTCTCGGTGGCTGCTGCTCGCGGTCAACGCCGCGGCGATCGCCGTACTGCCGCTGATCTCGCAGGCGGCCGACGAGGTGGGCTACTACAGCCCGTCCTTCGACGCAGGCTACGGCTGCTGTCGGGGGCCCGAGCGCCAACCGGGGCTGGTGCACGACGGCAGGACGGTGCGCAACGTCTATGCCTACGACGCGTCCGGCCACCCTCTCCAGGGCGTGCAGCTCTTCGACCAGAACGGCGACCCGCTCACCGTGGCCCCGTCGGAGGCCCGGGGCCAAGAGCCCGGCGGCTGGTGGGTGGCCTACCCCTGGGTCAACGGCTCGAAGGAGCTGTGGAACGTCTTCCCGCTCCCGACCCGGCAGCAGCCGCGGCCGGCCCGCTCCGACCTGGCGTGGGGCGAGCCCGACCGGCCGAGCATCGACACCTCGCCGATGGCGGGCACGGCGCAGGCGACCCTGCCTGGCGACGGTCCCGCGAGTACGCCGTCGAGCTCCGCGCCGAGTGGGCCCACGGATTCGGAGAAGCCCACCCCGCGCTGATAATCTTGCCCGGTTGCCCATATCGGGCAGCACCGCCGTCCAACGGCCGCGGATCCAGAGTGCCCGGGTGAACAGGCCCCGGCGCGCCGCGCAACGAGTAGTGCCCGAGGTTTCGGGCCGGGAAAGGAGCCCCGTATGTCGATCGGTACCGACGCGGAGACCAAGAAGAAGATCATCGCCGAGTACGCCACGGCCGAGGGTGACACCGGCTCGCCGGAGGTGCAGGTTGCTCTGCTGAGCTACCGCATCAGCCACCTCACCGAGCACCTGAAGCAGCACAAGCACGACCACCACAGCCGTCGTGGCCTGCTTCTGCTCGTCGGCCAGCGCCGTCGTCTGCTCAACTACCTGCAGAAGACCGACATCGAGCGCTACCGCTCGATCGTCGAGCGTCTCGGTCTGCGTCGATGACCTCAGGGGAGCGGCTGCCCGGCCTCGGGCGGCCGCTCTCCTCACATTTGACACAGTGAGCCGCTAGGCTCGAACCGCAACAACAGAACAACAACACATCACCAGGAGCGACCCGCATCGTCTGGCCCGATTGCCTGGCCCGGTCCTCGGTAGTGGCCTTCAGATCACTGGATCTGCGGGCCTCGATCGAAGACCGGCCCTCTCGGAGCTTCCGAGATCGGCGGGACCATGTTCGTACCGCAGTCGTAGTACTGCCCCGCCGCCGGTCATGCACCCAGGCGGACGCGCGGGATCGCTCCGCGAAGAGAAAGGGACACCCTTGACTGAGGGACCCGTCATTTCCGCCGTCGAGACCGTTATCGACAACGGCAAGTTCGGCAAGCGGACCATCAAGTTCGAGACCGGACTCCTGGCTCGCCAGGCCGCCGGCTCCGTCACCGCTTACCTCGACGACGACACCATGCTGCTCTCGGCGACCACCGCCGGCAAGCAGCCGAAGGACCACTTCGACTTCTTCCCCCTGACGATCGACGTCGAGGAGCGGATGTACGCCGTGGGCCAGATCCCCGGCTCGTTCTTCCGTAGCGAAGGACGCCCGGGCGAGGACGCCATCCTCACCTGCCGGCTGATCGACCGCCCGCTGCGCCCGACCTTCAAGAAGGGTCTGCGCAACGAGGTCCAGGTCGTCATCACCGTGCTGGCGCTCGACCCCGACATGCCGTACGACGTCCTGGCCATCAACGCGGCCTCGATCTCGACGCAGCTCTCCGGCCTGCCGTTCTCCGGCCCGGTCGGCGGCGTCCGCGTGGCGCTGATCGAGGGCCAGTGGGTGGCGTTCCCGACCCACAGCCAGCTCGAGGACGCCGTCTTCGACATGGTCGTCGCCGGCCGCGTCACCGAGACCGGTGACGTCGCCATCATGATGGTCGAGGCCGAGGCCACCGAGTCCACCTGGAACCTCGTCCAGTCCGGCACCCAGGCGCCGACCGAGGCCGTCGTCGCCGGCGGTCTCGACGCGGCCAAGCCGTTCATCAAGCAGCTCTGTGAGGCTCAGGCCGAGCTGGCCAAGGAGGCCGCGAAGCCGGTCCAGGAGTTCCCGATCTTCCTCGACTACGAGGACGACGTGTACGACGCGGTCGAGGCCGCGGGCAAGTCGGAGACGGCCGCTGCGCTGACCATCGCCGGCAAGCTGGAGCGCGAGGAGAAGCTCGACGAGATCAAGGCGTCGCTCCTCGAGAAGGTCGCCGTCGACTTCGAGGGCCGCGAGAAGGAGATCGGGGCGGCGTACCGCTCCCTCACCAAGTCGCTGGTCCGCGAGCGGGTGCTGCGCGACAAGATCCGCATCGACGGCCGCGGCCTGGCCGACATCCGGCCGCTGCACGCCGAGGTCGCCGTGATCCCGCGGGTGCACGGCTCGGCGCTGTTCGAGCGCGGCGAGACCCAGATCCTGGGTGTCACCACGCTCAACATGCTGACCCTGGAGCAGAAGCTCGACACGCTCTCCCCGGAGAAGACGCGCCGCTACATGCACAAGTACGTCTTCCCGCCGTTCTCCACCGGTGAGACCGGCCGGGTCGGCTCGCCGAAGCGTCGCGAGGTCGGCCACGGTGCGCTCGCGCGCCGCGCGCTGCTCCCCGTGCTGCCGACGCGAGAGGAGTTCCCCTACGCGATCCGTCAGCTCTCCGAGGCCATGGGCTCCAACGGCTCCACCTCGATGGGCTCGGTCTGCGCCTCGACCATGTCGCTGCTGCAGGCCGGCGTACCGCTGAAGGCCGCGGTCGCCGGTATCGCCATGGGTCTCATCTCCGGTGAGGTCGACGGCAAGACCGAGTACGTCGCGCTGACCGACATCCTCGGTGCCGAGGACGCGTTCGGCGACATGGACTTCAAGGTCGCCGGCACCCGCGAGTTCGTCACCGCCCTGCAGCTCGACACGAAACTCGACGGCATCCCGGCCGAGGTCCTGGGCGCGGCCCTGACCCAGGCCAAGGACGCCCGTCTCGCGATCCTCGACGTCATGGCCGAGGCCATCGACACCCCCGAGGAGATGTCGGTGCACGCCCCGCGGATCATCACCGTGAGGATCCCCGTCGACAAGATCGGCGAGGTCATCGGCCCGAAGGGCAAGGTGATCAACCAGATCCAGGACGACACCGGTGCGCAGCTGACCATCGAGGACGACGGCACCATCTACATCGGTGCCACCGACGGCACGGCCGCCGAGGCGGCTCGCCAGGCCGTCAACGCGATCGCCAACCCGACCATGCCGGAGGTGGGCGAGCGGTACCTCGGTACCGTCGTCAAGACCACCAACTTCGGCGCGTTCGTCTCGCTGCTCCCGGGCAAGGACGGCCTGCTGCACATCAGCAAGCTGCGCTCCCTGGCCGGCGGCAAGCGCGTCGACACGGTCGAGGACGTCGTCTCGGTGGGCCAGAAGATCCAGGTCCAGATCGCCGAGATCGACGACCGCGGCAAGCTGTCGCTGATCCCCGTGGTGGAGGATGCCGAGAGTGCCGACACCGGCAAGGCAGCCGCCGAGGAGGGGGCAGAGGAGGCGTGACCTCCGCCAGCCTGAGGATGACCGGCCAGCAGGTTTCTGCTGGCCGGTTGTCCGTTCCCCAGAAGATCGGCTCGACCAGGACCCTGCTCGAGACCGAGGACGGCGTCGTACGCCGGACGGTGCTGCCGGGCGGGCTCCGCGTGCTCACCGAACAGATGACCGGGGTGCGCTCCGCCAGCGTCGGGGTCTGGGTGGGCGTCGGCTCGCGGGACGAGTCCGCCGGCCAGCACGGCTGCTCGCACTTCCTCGAGCACCTGCTCTTCAAGGGGACCACCAAGCGGACCGCGATGGACATCTCGGCCCAGCTCGATGCCGTGGGCGGCGAGTTCAACGCCTTCACGGCCAAGGAGTACACCTGCTTCCACGCGCGGGTGCTCGACGACGACCTGCCGCTGGCGGTCGACGTGCTCGGCGACATGATCACCGACTCGAGGCTCACGTCCGACGACGTCGAGGCCGAGCGCAACGTGATCCTGGACGAGATCGCGATGCACGACGACGACCCGGACGACGTCGTACACAACCTGTTTGCGGAGCAGGCCTGGGGCGACGCGGCGATCGGGCGCAACATCGCCGGCACCGTCGAGTCGATCGAGGCGATGCCGCGCGACCAGATCGTGGAGTTCTACCGGCGCCACTACGTCGCCGCCAACATGGTGGTGTCGGTGGCCGGCAACATCGACCACGACGCGGTGGTGCGGCTGGTCGAGAGTGCGTTCGTGGCCAACGACTTCCTCGTCGGCGAGGGCGTCCCGGTGTCGCTGGCGACCGACGTACCGGCGCGCGAGGTGCATCCCGGTGTACGCCGCGCGAAGCGACCCATCGAGCAGGTCAACCTGGTGCTCGGGGTCAAGGGGCTGACCCGCACGGACGACCGGCGGTTCGCCCTCGGCGTACTCAACGCGGCGCTCGGCGGCGGCACCTCGAGCCGGCTCTTCCAGGAGGTCCGCGAGATCCGCGGGCTGGCCTACTCGGTCTACTCGTTCGCCTCCCACCACGCCGACGCCGGCCTCGTGGGCGTCTCGGTGGGCTGCCTGCCGGGCAAGGTCGACGCCGTACTCGAGACGGTCCGCGCGGAGCTCGCCAAGCTGGCGGCACACGGGATCACCCCCGAGGAGCTCGCCCGCGGCAAGGGCCAGCTGCGTGGCGGACTGGTGCTCGGCCTCGAGGACAGCGGTTCGCGGATGTCGCGGCTCGGCAAGGCCGAGCTCGTGTACGACGAGCTGCTCGGCATCGACGAGGTGATCGAGCGCGTCGACGCCGTCACCCTGGAGCAGGTGCGGGAGCTCGCCGCCGAGCTCTTCGAGCAGCCCGAGGTCCTGGCCGTGGTCGGTCCCTGAGGACCGTCTCGGTCGCTCAGGTCACCAACACGGCGACGCCGGCACAGCCGGCCGCCCACAGCACGCTCGTGAACGTGCCGATGATGAAGCGCTCCGCCGTGCCGGGGTTGTCGCCGTTTCGCAGCTCCGGATAGCGGCCGAGCGCCTTGAGTCCGAGCACGATGGCCAGCCCGTCGGGCCACCCGGCCGCCAGCGTCGCGAACACGCCGGCTCGCTCCAGGGCGCCGATCCAGGCGCCGCCGCGCAGCACGTCCTCGGCCTCGACGACGTCGGAGCTGTGGTCCTGGCGGTCGACGGCCGCGAACACCAGGGTGGTGATCGGGCCGCCTCCGCTCACCGCGAGCAGCAACGCGAGCCCGAGCGCCAGCGTCCGGCCGACGTCCCAGGTGGCGGTGGCGTCGGAGGTCAGCCCGAGTGCCGCCACCACGGCCAGCAGGAGCACGCTGAGGGCCGCTGTGGCGGCCTGCCAGCGCTCCAGCCACCCCAGCAGCGCGGGCACCAGGGCGAGCGCCAGCAGGGCCTGGACGAGCACGTCCATCACGCGTCTCCTTCGGTCAGCGCCGCGTCGAGCAGCTGTACGGCGAGCTTGGCGGCCCGGCCGGCCTCGACCACGCTCGCGGCCCGGGCCCGCTGGCTGACCGCCGACTGGCTGATCCCGAGCTTCGCGCCCGCCTCCGCGTGCGAGAGCCCGGCACCGATCAGGTCGGCCACCTCCCAGCCCCGGACGCTGCGCCGGACGAGCAGCTCGGCCCACAGCCAGAGCACGGTCTCGAGCTGGTCGGCACGGTAGTCGTCGCTACCGACAACCCGCAGCCGGGCGGGTGCCAGCTTGGAGGAGGTCACCGCTTCGCGCGCATGGACGTACGCCGGCCCGCTGCCGGCGCGGGCGTGGTCGGGCACCGGCTCGTCGATCGTCCCGATCCCGAGCCCGATGTTCCAGGTGCCGGCTCGCACCAGGAGCTCGAGGCAGTCGACGACCGCCTGCGGATCGGTGAACACGCCCTGGATCTCGTCGCCCGCCGTACGCTCGAAGGGCAGCATCGCCGGCAGGGCGGCGAGCGCGTTCAACGCCTCGGGCACCAGGTCCCGGTTGCGCCGGCTGGCGCGCTGGTCGACCGTGAGGACTGCGACGTTCATCGGAGACTCCTATAAGGCCAGTTACTTATGAGCATCATACATAAGGCTTAGGTCTTATAGATAGGTCCCGCCAGGTTTTAGCCTTCTGGGTCAGCGCCGGCCGATGATGCCGATCACCGGAGGGTTGCGGCTCTCCGCCACCGACACCCGGAACCCGCCGGTCGTCAGCGCGGCCGAGCAGTTCTCGACGACCTGAGGCACCCGCTCACGGTGGTTGGCGTCGTAGAACAGGTAGACGCCGCCGCCGGGGGAGACCCGCTCGTGCAGCAGCGCGACCTCGTCGGCGCAGGCGCGCACCCAGAACAGGTTCACGTTGAACGCGAACACCTTGTCGAGGCGCTTCACCGGCACCCGCAGGGTGGCCAGGTCGATCTGACGGACCGTGAGGCGGCCGGCGTCGATGTACTTCTTGTTGCGCCGCTTGGTCCGGTCGACGCCCGACTCGGAGCGGTCGATGGCGAACAGCTTGCCCTTCTGCAGCCGTGCGCAGATCACCTCGGCTGCGGCACCCGGGCCGCAGCCGATCTCGAGGACCTGGTCGTTCGGCTGGACGTCGAGTACGCCGACGGCCCAAGTGATGCGCGCCGGAACCTGCAGGAGTGCCATGGGGGACAGCCTGCCACTACCCGACCCGCGAGTCAGGCATGGGCCGCCCGATGTCGGAACCCGAACATCAGGAGACGATCAGCCGACCGCCGACGCCGGTGTGTTCGGGTACGACGAGCTGCCAGATGAACTTCTCGGCATCCCGGTCCGGCGCGGTCACCCGCATCGCGAACCGCACGGGTACGCCGGCCGGCAGCACCGGGTCGCCCGCCGCGTCGCGGTAGGGAACCTGCCCGCAGTTGAGCCCGTACGACGTCTGCTCTTTGACGTCCGGCCCGTACATCGAGATCGTGAAGTCGGGACACGGCCTCAGGCTCACCTCGTGCGCGGCCGTCAGCGTGACGACGAAGTCGACCGCCTCGCCGGGGCTTCCCGCGAGGTCGAGGGCAGCCTCGGCGGTCACGTCGGCCCAGGCGGACCGAGGCTCGGGCGAGCCGTCCTGCGGGGCGACCGGCCAGACGCTGATCGGCTGCGGGCCGCTCCCGGGGATCCCGTCGCAGCCGCTCAGCCTGCCGAACCCGTCGACCTCGAACGACCCGGTCCCGCCGGGCAGGGTGATCCGGAGCCGGTCGTTGTCGATCGGGGGAGCGCACCAGTGCGTGGTCAGCGACATCGCGATGACGGCCGAGCTGTCCTCGGAGACGACCACCGGGCCGGAGTGGAACGCCACCGGACCGTCCCCGGACGCGGGCTGGACCGGGATGCCGGCGGGCTCCCCGTGGGAGAGCGCCTCCACTCCCGGGACGCCCTCGAGGCGGCACGGTGGGCCGGGCTGCTCGAGCCCGATGGTGAGAGACAGAACCATGGTGCCGCCTGCTCCGTTCAGCTCCGGGACTGCCTGCAGCTGCCCCGCGGCGCAGGCTGGCAGCCCGTCGGCCGGAGTTGGCTCGGTCGAGCCGGACGTGACCGGGATGGTGGGCGCCGTGGCCGGCAGCTCCGCCCACGGGATCACCTCGCCGGGTGCGACCGTCGTGGGCCCGACGGGGCGGGAGTCGTCGGCGGGGCGGGCGACCCGCAGTCCGACAGCGAGCGCGATCACGGTGGCCACCGCGACGGCCGCGCCGAGCACCACCCAGTGGCGCCGGCGGTCAGGTGCGGGAGGCATGGCCAGCTCGACGCCTGGTGCGGGCAGGGCGTCGCGCCAGCGGCCGGCGTACTCGGTGAGGCGGGTGTCGATCGGGTCAGCCATCGTCGTCTCCCAGCAGGGTGCGGAGCCGGTCGCGGGCCTGGCTCAGCGTCGCCTTCACGGTGCCCGGCGCGCAGCCCATCACCTGGGCTGTGGTGGCGACGTCGAGGCCCACGAAGTAGTACAGGTCGACCGCCTGGCGCTGCCGCGGGCTCAGGTCGGCGATCGCGCGCTCGAGGTCGAGGTCGGTGGGGATGAACGCGCTGGCGTCGTCGCTCTCGACGAGGGTCAGGTTGGCCGCGGGCGCACGAGTACGCCGTCGCCGGGCCTGGTCGGCCACGATCGCGAGCAGCCAGGCCACCGCGGTACCGCGCGCCACGTCGTACGTCGCGCGGCGTCGCCAGGCCCGCACCAGCGCATCCTGTACGAC
>DASXRJ010000204.1:0-17504 GCA_036506675.1 Nocardioides sp.
TACCAACTGGCACGCGCACACGGCAGACCTCAGGACAGCCACGTCACGGACAACCGTCCACAACGCAACCCCGCAGGTCGGCTCTGAGGATGACAGCGTGAGCGAAAGGGAACATATGTTCTATTCTCAGAGGTATGGCGGCTGGTGGCTACGGGAAGGGAAGTGGGATCCCGCTGCGCGACCGAGTACGCCGTGGCGCCGGTGAGCCGCCCCCTCCGCCGGTCCCACCGCCTCCGGTCGAACCGCCCTGTCCGGCGCGGCACTGCTGGGTCTCGCTGCCCGTCGACTCCAACAGCCCGCGGCCGGGGCTGCTGCTCGAGTGGCGCAAGGTCGAGCTGGGTCGCTTCGAGGGGCTGGTCATCTATCCGGCGCAGCTGCGAACGGGTCGCTGGGCCACCGTGACCGAGTGGGTTCCGGCCGAGCTGCTGACCGGCGCGGACTAGACATCTTGGGGCGGCTTGGGAGGGTGAAACCCATTCCGCGCGCCTGTCCGATTGCGGGCCGAAGGGGCAACGGCACCCGCCCGGGAGAGTCGGTGACGAATCGCTCCAAAGGTGTCATGCTGCCTCCCAATTGTTCGTCTCGGGAGGACTTGCAGTGCGCATCTTGATCGTTTCCACGACCCTGACCGTCGTGTGTGTGGCCGCGGGAGCGGCTCTCGCTTCTCCGGTGTCGCCGGTGGCGGCCGAAGTATCCGACGGGCCCGGCTACCACGACCACGCCGTGGATCCGGCCGTCTCGGAGCCCAGCGCCGTGAAGGACTCGGCCGACGAGCCGGGCGATGCGTCGGGACGGTCGGTCCCGGGCTCGAGCGCCACCGGACCGGCGTACACACCGGGGATGGGTACGCCGACTCCCGGCAACAGCCCCACCCTGCCGACCGACGTGACCTCGATCCTGCCCACGCCGGCCCCGTCGGGAGCGCCGACCGGCTCGCCCTTCGTGCCGCCGACCGGTACGACGACGCCGTCCGGGTCCGCATCTCCCTCGACCTCGACCGCTCCGACCGGCACCCCGAGCGTCACGCTCAGCCCGTCTCCCACCGCCGACCCCACCGGTGGCACCGACCCCACGGCCGGCCCGGGCGGCGGCGACGACAGCCTGCTCTGCGTGATCCTGCCGCTGCTCTGCGGGTAGATGTCTGGGCTGGCCGCAGCGGGCGGTCGCCCGTGGCGCGCGCCGCGAAGCCGTGTTGTGCAGTCGATCGGATCAACCAGCTTGAACCGACCAACCGCAAGAGCCCCGCAAGCGCGAGCGCTACGTGACCGCGCCGACCTGACCCGGCTGGGCCGCCTGCGGCTAGCCTGACGGTATGGCGTCGTACATCAAGTCGGTGACCTTCGACTGCCACGAGCCGCTGCGGGTCGCCGAGTTCTGGGCGCAGGCGCTCGGCTCCAACGTCGACGAGGACAGCACCCCCGACCGGGCCTGGGTCGAACCGGCCGGCTGGGGCGGGCCGAGCCTGTGGTTCGTGCGCGTGCCCGAGGGCAAGACGGCCAAGAACCGACAGCACTTCGACCTGCGGCCCATCGCCTCGACTCCCTCGCTCGAGGTCGACCGGTTGGTCGCGCTCGGCGCGACCGTCCTGCGCCGCGGCGAAGAGCTGGTCGTGATGGCCGACCCCGAAGGCAACGAGTTCTGCGTCGAGTGACATCGGGTACGCCGGCCGCGCGGCGCCGGCGTTCCAGCGGCCTCAACCTGACGCGGACTGTTAGGCCCGCCGGCGCATGACCTTAGGCCCGTTCGCGCCACGCGGAACATCCGCAATGGTGGAGATCGTGATGATCTTCGAGGGGTGGCGACCATGACCGCGACGAGGGCCGAGAGCCGTACCCGGGACGCGGTGAGGTCGCCGGGCCTGATGCTGGGTCTGGCGACGCTGGGCTTCGCGCTCAACTTCTGGGCGTGGGCACTGATCAGCCCGCTCGGGCCGCTCTTCCGCGAGCAGGGCACCCTGGGCACGCTCAGCGAGTCCGATGTGGCGCTGCTGGTGGCCGTGCCGGTCGTCGTCGGCTCGCTGGGCCGGATCGTCGTGGGCGCGCTGACCGACCGACTCGGCGGCCGAGTCATGTTCCCGGTCATCTCCGGAGTGACCGTCGTACCCATCCTCTTCATCGCGTTCTTCGCGCTGGACTCCTACGCGCTGCTGCTGGTCGGCGGCTTCTTCCTCGGGATCGCCGGCACGTCGTTCGCCGTCGGGGTGCCGTTCGTCAACGCCTGGTTCCCGCCCGAGCGGCGTGGCCTGGCGGTCGGCGTCTTCGGCGCCGGAATGGGCGGCACCGCGATCAGCGCGCTGACCACCGTGAAGCTCTTCAACAACGTTGACCCGAAGGCGCCGTTCCTGATCACGGCCGCCGTCCTTGCCGTGTACGCCGTCGTCGCCTGGCTGTTCCTCCGGGACGCCCCGACCCGCGTCCCGCCCACGGGGAGCCTGGTCGGCCGGCTGAAGACCAACGCCACCCTGCCGATCACCTGGCAGGCGTGCATCCTCTACGCCGTCGCCTTCGGTGGGTACGTCGCGTTCTCGGTCTACCTGCCGGCGTACCTCAAGACCGCTTACGGGCTCACCCCGGCCGACGCCGCCAACCGAATGGCCGGCTTCGTCGTGGTGGCCGTGCTGATGCGACCGGTGGGCGGCTGGCTCTCGGACCGCTTCGGTCCGGTCCCGATCCTGGCTGCCGGGTACGGCGTGGTCGTGGTGGGAGCCGCCGTGGCTGCCACCCACCCGCCCGTCGACACCGTCGGGGCCGCCGCGTTCCTCTCCATGGCCGCCGCCCTCGGCTGCGGAAGCGGCGCCACCTTCGCGCTGGTCGCCAGGGTGATCGACCCCGCGCGCGTCGGCGGGGTCACCGGACTGGTCGGTGCGGCGGGCGGTTTCGGTGGGTTCGTCCCGCCCCTGCTGATGGGCTACATCTACGGCCAGACCGACTCCTACGCGCTGGGCCTGAGCCTGCTCTCTGTCACCGCGGCGATGACGTTGGTGCTCACCGTGACCAAGGTGAGAACCACGGCGGCCGCTGCGGCGACGGGAGAGGGCGGATGACCAAACCCGGTTTGGACGGGGCGGTCAGCGACGCCCTGGTCAACAGTCGTCGCTACTTCACCAAGGCGACCGTCAGCGACGACCTGCGCACCCTGCACCGCACCGGCGGACGGCAGGCCGACGACTTCTACCGCGACCGCTGGAGCCACGACAAGGTGGTCCGCTCCACCCACGGGGTGAACTGCACCGGTTCCTGTTCGTGGAAGGTCTACGTCAAGGACGGGATCATCACCTGGGAGACCCAGCAGACCGACTACCCGTCGGTGGGCCCGGACTCTCCGGAGTACGAGCCCCGCGGCTGCCCGCGCGGCGCCGCCTTCTCCTGGTACACCTACTCGCCGACCCGGGTCCGCTACCCCTACGTGCGCGGGGTGCTGCTGAAGATGTACCGCGAGGCCAAGCGCCAGTACGACGGCGACCCGGTCCGGGCCTGGGCGCACATCGTCGACAACCCGTTGCGGGCGCGGGCCTACAAGTCGGCCCGCGGCAAGGGCGGCCTGGTGCGCGCCACCTGGGACGAGGCCAGCGAGATGGTCGCCGCGGCCTACGTGCACACGATCCGGAAGTGGGGTCCCGACCGGGTGGCGGGCTTCTCCCCGATCCCGGCGATGTCGATGGTGTCGCACGCCTCCGGGGCGCGCTTCACCTCGCTGGTCGGCGGCTCGATGCTGTCCTTCTACGACTGGTACGCCGACCTGCCCGTGGCCTCGCCGCAGGTGTTCGGCGACCAGACCGACGTACCCGAGTCGGGTGACTGGTGGGACGCCGGCTACCTGATCATGTGGGGCTCCAACCTGCCGGTGACCCGCACGCCCGACGCGCACTGGATGGCCGAGGCCCGCTACCGGGGCCAGAAGGTGGTCGCGGTCGCGCCGGACTACGCCGACAACGTGAAGTTCGCCGACGAGTGGCTGCCGGCCCGGCCCGGCACCGACGGGGCGCTGGCGATGGCGATGGGCCACGTCATCCTCAAGGAGTTCTTCGTCGACCGGCAGACGCCGTACTTCCTCGACTACACCAGGAAGTACACCGACCTGCCGCACCTGGTGGTGCTGGACCCGGCCGGGGATGCCTACCGGCCGGGCAAGTTCCTGACCGCGGCGGATCTGGAGGCGCACGAGCACGTCGAGAACGCCGCGTTCAAGACCGTGGTCATCGACGGGCGGATCGACGAGCCGGTGGTGCCCAACGGCGCCCTGGGCCATCGCTTCGGTGAGGCCGGGATCGGTCGGTGGAACCTCGACCTCGAAGGCGTCGAGCCCCGGCTGAGTCTGATCGACCACGCCGACGAGGCCGTGCGGGTGACCCTTCCCAGCTTCGACACGGTCAACGGCGACCCCGGCGAGGCGCTGCGCGGCGTACCCGTCAGGCGGATCGGCGACCGCCTGGTCACGACCGTCTACGACCTGATGCTCGCGCAGTACGGCGTGGGTCGGCCCGGTCTTCCCGGCGAGTGGCCGAGTGGGTACGACGATGCCACCGCGCCGTACACGCCGGCCTGGCAGGAGACCGTGACCGGGGTGCCCGCATCGGCGGCGGCCCGGATCGCGCGCGAGTTCGCCCAGAACGCCGAGGACAGCAACGGGCGCTCGATGATCGTGATGGGAGCGGGGACCAACCACTGGTTCCACTCCGACACGATCTACCGCGCCTTCCTCGCGCTGACCACGCTGACCGGCTGCCAGGGCGTCAACGGCGGCGGCTGGGCGCACTACGTCGGGCAGGAGAAGTGCCGGCCGGTCACCGGGTGGGCGCAGCTGGCGTTCGGGCTGGACTGGAGCCGGCCGCCGCGGCAGATGATCCAGACGGCGTACTGGTACCTCCACACCGACCAGTGGCGCTACGACCAGTTCGGCGCGGACACGCTCTCCGCCCGGACCGGGCAGGGTCAGCTGGCCGGCAGGAGCACGGCCGACCTGATCGCTCAGAGCGCGCGGCTGGGCTGGATGCCGTCGTACCCGACCTTCGACCGCAACCCGCTCGACCTCGCCGACGAGGCCGCGGCGGCCGGTACGCCGGTCGCCGACCACGTGGTGGCGCAGCTGAGGTCCGGCGAACTGGGGTTCGCCTGCGAGGACCCGGACGCACCCGAGAACTTCCCGCGCATCCTGGCGGTCTGGCGGGCCAACCTGCTGGGGTCGAGCGGCAAGGGCAACGAGTACTTCCTCAAGCACCTGCTCGGCGCCGACAGCTCGGTGCGGGCCTCCGAGACCGGGCCCGAACACCGGTCCCGCGACGTCGTCTGGCGCGACGAGGCGCCCGAGGGCAAGCTCGACCTGCTGCTCACCCTCGACTTCCGGCAGACCAGCACGACTCTCTTCTCCGACGTCGTGCTGCCGGCGGCCACCTGGTACGAGAAGCATGACCTCAACACCACCGACATGCACCCGTTCATCCACTCGTTCAACCCGGCGATCGCGCCGCCGTGGCAGACCCGCACCGACTGGGACGCCTGGCAGGTGATCGCCGAGAAGTTCTCCGACCTGGCGGCGGGTCGGCTCGACACCCGCACCGACGTGGTCGCCGTACCCCTGCTGCATGACACGCCCGACGCGATGGCCACCCCGCACGGCGTGGTCAGGGACTGGAAGGCTCGGCCAGGAGAGACGGCAGAGTGCGAGCCGGTCCCGGGCGTGACGATGCCGAAGCTGGTGGCCGTCGAACGCGACTTCACCGCGGTCGGCGCGAAGATGAGCGCGCTCGGGCCGCTGATGGAGAAGCTGGGCGCGACGACCAAGGGCATCACGTACGACGTCTCGCGCTCGGTCGACCACCTCCGAGCCAAGAACGGCGCGGTGCGCGGCGGACCCGCCGACGGGCGGCCCAGCCTGAGGCGCGACGTGCACGCCTGCGAGGCGATCCTGGCCCTGTCCGGCACCACCAACGGCCACCTGGCGACCCAGGGCTTCAAGACCCTCGAGAAGCGCACCGGCACCCTGCTGCACGACCTGGCCGCCGAGCACGAGGGCAAGCAGATCAGCTTCGCCGACACCCAGGCGGCGCCGGTTCCGGTGATCACCTCGCCGGAGTGGTCCGGGTCCGAGACGGGCGGCCGGCGCTACTCGCCGTTCACGATCAACGTCGAGCGACTCAAGCCGTGGCACACGCTCACCGGGCGCCAGCACTTCTACCTCGACCACGACTGGATGACCGAGCTGGGTGAGGGGCTGCCCGTCTACCGGCCGCCGCTCAACATGGGCGCGCTGTTCGGCGAGCCACAGATCGGGGAGACCGGCGAGCTCGGGATCACGCTGCGCTACCTCACGCCCCACAACAAGTGGTCGATCCACTCGGAGTACCAGGACAACCTCTTCATGCTGTCGCTGTCGCGCGGCGGCCAGACGATCTGGATGTCCGACCGCGACGCCGCGAAGGTCGGCATCGAGGACAACGACTGGATCGAGGCGGTCAACCGCAACGGCGTGGTGGTGGCTCGCGCGATCGTGAGCCACCGGATGCCCGAGGGCACGGTCTACATGCACCACGCCCAGGACCGGCTGATCGACGTACCCATCGCGGAGACGTCCGGCAAACGGGGCGGCATCCACAACTCGCTCACCCGGATCCTGGTCAAGCCCAGCCACCTGATCGGTGGCTACGCCCAGCTGTCCTTCGCCTTCAACTACCTCGGGCCGACCGGCAACCAACGCGACGAGGTCACCGTCATTCGCAAGCGCTCCCAGGAGGTGCAGTACTGATGCGCGTCATGGCCCAGATGGCGATGGTGATGAACCTCGACAAGTGCATCGGCTGCCACACCTGCTCGGTGACCTGCAAGCAGGCCTGGACCAACCGGGCCGGCACCGAGTACGTCTGGTTCAACAACGTGGAGACCCGGCCAGGCCAGGGCTACCCGCGCACCTACGAGGACCAGGAGGAGTGGAAGGGCGGCTGGACCCTCAACAAGCGCGGACGGCTCAAGCTCAAGGCGGGTGGCCGCCTGAAGAAGCTGGCCACGATCTTCTCCAACCCCAAGCTGCCCTCGATCCACGACTACTACGAGCCGTGGACCTACGACTACGCCACGCTCACCGACGCGCCCGCGCAGGAGCACACGCCCGTCGCCCGGCCGAAGTCGCTGATCACCGGCAAGGACATGAAGATCGAGTGGTCGGCCAACTGGGACGACGACCTCGGTGGCTCGGCGGCGACCGCGAAGCACGACCCGGTGCTGCAGAAGATCAGTGACAAGGTGAAGCTCGAGTTCGAGCAGACCTTCATGTTCTATCTGCCGCGGATCTGCGAGCACTGCCTCAACCCGTCGTGCGCGGCGTCGTGCCCGAGCGGCGCGATCTACAAGCGCTCCGAGGACGGCATCGTGCTGGTCGACCAGGACCGGTGCCGCGGCTGGCGGATGTGCGTGTCGGGCTGCCCCTACAAGAAGGTCTACTTCAACCACCGCACCGGCAAGGCCGAGAAGTGCACGTTCTGCTTCCCGCGGATCGAGGTCGGCCTGCCGACGGTGTGCTCGGAGACCTGCGTGGGCCGGCTGCGCTACCTCGGCCTGGTCCTGTACGACGCCGACCGGGTGCTCGAGGCCGCCTCGACCCCTGACGAGCACGATCTCTACGAGGCCCAGCGGTCCGTGCTGCTCGACCCGAACGACCCGGCCGTGGTCCGTGAGGCCGAGCGTGCCGGGATCCCGCGCGACTGGATCGACGCGGCCCAGCGCTCCCCGATCCACGCGCTGATCAACACCTACCGGGTGGCGCTGCCGCTGCATCCGGAGTACCGCACCATGCCGATGGTCTGGTACATCCCGCCGCTCTCACCGGTCGTCGACGTCGTGCGCGAGACGGGTGAGGACGCCGAGGACAACGGCAACCTGTTCGCCGCGATCGACGCGTTGCGGATCCCGGTCGAGTACCTCGCCGAGCTGTTCACCGCCGGCGACGTCGCGCCCGTCGACGGCGTACTCCGCAAGCTCGCGGCGATGCGCTCCTACATGCGCGACATCAACCTCGGCCGCGACCCCGATTCCTCCATCCCGGCGGCGGTCGGCATGACCGAGGAGGAGATGTACGACATGTACCGCCTGCTGGCGATCGCGAAGTACGACGAGCGCTACGTCATCCCGCCCGCCCACGCCGAACAGGCGCATGCGCTGGAGGAGCTGGCCACCGAGTGCGCGCTCGACTACGAAGGTGGCCCGGGCATGGGCGGCTCCGGCCCGTTCGGCGAGGGATCGGGCGCACCGGTGCCGATCGCGGTGGAGAACTTCCAGATGCTGAGGGACCGGCAGACCTCCGACACCGTCGCGAGTCCCGGAGACAAGGCGAGCCGGGTCAACCTGCTCAACTGGGACGGCAAGGGCAGCCCGCCCGGGCTCTTCCCGCCACGCCGTGAGGAGGACGAGTCGTGACCCGCCGCCACCCCGCTCCCGCCTTCCCGGACGCGACCCTGGTTGCGGCCTGGCAGTCGGCCTCGCTGATGCTGGACTACCCCGACGAGACCCTGGTCGACCGGTTCGACCTGCTCTACCGGGCGATCGCGGAGCTGCCGCCGGAGATCGGCGGCCCGCTCGCCCGCTTCGTCGCTCACGTGGCCGGCACCGACCTCGACCGGCTGCAGCAGGAGTACGTCGAGACGTTCGACGAGCGCCGCCGCTGCAACCTCTACCTCACCTACTTCGCCCACGGCGACACCCGGAAGCGTGGGGTGGCGCTGCTCAGGTTCAAGCAGACCTACCTGGCCTCGGGTGTCCGGTTGGGCGACGGAGAGCTGCCCGACCACCTGTGCGTCGTACTCGAGTTCGCCGCGACCGCGGACCGCGAGGCCGGCTGGGAGCTGCTGCTCGACCACCGGGCCGGACTCGAGGTGCTCCGGCTCTCGCTGCGCGACCTCGGCTCCCCGTGGGCCGACGTGGTCGAGGCGGTCTGTCGCACCCTGCCGCCGCTGCGCGGCGACGAGGTCGAGGCGATCCGCAGGCTGGCGGCCGAGGGCCCGCCCGAGGAGGAGGTCGGGCTGACGCCGTACGGCACGCCCGGCTTCGACGCCGCGCTCGCCGAGCGGACGGGGCCGGTCGACCTGCCCATGCCCGTGCCGATCCGAAGGGGGGCCGGTCGATGAAGCAGCTGCTCTGGGTCGTCGTGCCCTACATCTGCCTGACCGTGTTCGTGGTGGGCCACTGGTGGCGCTACCGCTATGACAAGTTCGGTTGGACGACGCGCTCCTCCCAGCTCTACGAGGACCGGCTGCTGCGGCTGGGCAGCCCGCTGTTCCACTTCGGCATGCTCGGCGTCGTCGCCGGTCACATCGTCGGGCTGCTGATCCCGGAAAGGTGGACCGAGGCGGCCGGGATCAGCGAGGACGCCTACCACCTCGTCGCGGTCAGCGGCGGGCTCTTGGCCGGCGCGATGACCGTGGTCGGGCTGGCCATCCTGATCTACCGGCGGCGTACCGTCGGCCCGGTCTTCTCGGCGACCACGCCGATGGACAAGGTGATGTACGCCGTCCTCGCCGCGGTCATCCTGCTCGGGATCTGGAACACGCTCGCCAGCAGCACCTTCGACTTCGGAGGCGAGGAGTACGACTACCGGCTGGGCGTCTCGGTCTGGTTCCGCGACTTCTGGACGCTGCATCCCGACCCCGGCCTGATGGACGCCGCGCCGCTCGGCTTCCAGCTGCACGCGATGCTGGCCTGCCTGCTGTTCGCGCTGTGGCCGTTCACCCGGCTGGTGCACGTGTTCAGTGCGCCGGTCGGCTACCTGACCCGGCCCTACATCGTCTACCGCAGCCGCGACGCCGAGGTGCATCGGCCCCGGCGCGGCTGGGAACGCGTCGAGTGACAACCGAACGGTCACGCCCTCGATCGAGGGAGCTGCTCACAGATCGATCGCGAGCGAATGGCGTGGCTCGTAGATTCCGATCTCGCCGCCTCCGGGCAACCGCAGGCGGGTGAGCCGTCCCCACCGCTCCTCGGAGATGTCCTGGGTGAACTCCACGCCTTCGGCGCCCAGGTCTCGCATCGTGGCTGGCAGGTCGTCGCACATGAAGTAGAGCTCGTGTCCGGTCGGACCCTCTGACGGGTGTACGGCGAGTTCCGCGGGCGGCAGCCTGAAGATGAGCCAACCACCGCCGCCGTCTACGTGCGGTTGACCAAGGACGTCAGCGAAGAAGGCGCGGTCCGCTTCGGGATCACGGCTGTACAAGATGACGTGGCTGCCAGTGATCACGTGATGACCCTACGCGGCCGGAAGGCCCACGTCAGCGGCGGTGGCCGGCGGGGGAGACCCCGGCCGGCCACTGCGACTAGTCGACGGCTCACGGGGCCCAGGCACCGGCCACCTGGCGGGTCGCGGCGTTGAGCCGGTTCCACACGTTGACGGCGGTGATCGCGATCAGCAGCGCCGAGAGCGCCTGCTCGTCGTAGTGGCGGGCGGCCTCCGCCCAGACGTCGTCGGAGACCGGGTCGCCGCGGTCGGCGACGCGAGTCACGGTCTCAGCGAGGTTCAGTGCCGCCCGCTCGGCGTCGGAGAAGTACGGCGCGTCTCGCCAGGCCGCCACCGCGAAGAGCCGCTCGTCGCTCTCGCCCGCCTTCTTCAGGGCGTTCGAGTGGAGCTCCACACACACGCTGCAACCGTTGATCTGGCTGGCCCGCAGGTGCACCAGCTCCAGGGTTTCGGCCGGTACGCCGAGTCCCTCCGCCGCCCGGCCGTATGCCGCAAGTGCCTTCATCGAGGCCGGGACGAGAAAGACGGGGTGGGTCATCCGTGCTTCCATGATCTGTCTCCTGTCATGTTGGTGCTGTTTGGTTCGTCATCCAGTTGACGGATCCGGAAGGGGAAACCTGACATGACGACCCAAGAAAAACTCGCCGCGGAGTTCGAGGAACACCGCGATCACCTCCGTGCGGTCGCCTACCGCATGCTCGGATCGGCGGCCGAGGCAGACGACGCGGTCCAGGAGGCGTGGCTTCGACTGGCCCGCACCGACACGAGCGACGTGGTCAACCTGCCCGCGTGGCTGACGACGGTGGTCAGCCGGATCTCCCTCGACCTCCTCCGCTCCCGGAAGTCCCGACAAGAGGAGTCCCTCGAGGTCCACGTGCCGGACCCCGTCGTGACTCCCCTCGGGTCATCCGCCGAGTCCGACCCACAGGCCGCCGCGGAACTGGCCGACGAGGTGACGCTCGCTCTGCTCGTCGTACTCGACGCGCTGAACCCGCGCGAGCGGATGGCATTCGTGCTGCACGACATGTTCGGTGTCCCGTTCGACCAGATCGGCGAGATCGTCGGCAGTACGCCGGCCACGGCGACCCAGCTCGCCAGCCGGGCGCGGCGCCGCGTCCGGGCGACCCCGCCGCCGGTCGCCGACCGGACCACACAGCGCCGTGTCCTCGAGGCCTTCACCACCGCCGCCCAGCGCGGAGACTTCGACGCGCTCGTGGCGGTGCTCGACCCCGACGTCACGCTCCGCGCCGACGGCGGGGCAGACGGGCCCTCGATCCTGGTGCGCGGCGCCGCCGAGGTCGCGTCGCGGGCAGCGGCGTTCCGGCAGACCGGTGTCGACCAGGTGTTCGTGCTGGTCAACGGCGCGGTCGGGCTGCTCGCGCTGCGGGACGGCCGGCCCGTGTCGGTGTTCAGCCCGGTCATCCGTGACGGCCGGATCGTCGAGATCAACATCCTCGCCGACCCCGCACGTCTGGCCCGGCTTGACCTCCGCAACGTCACCTGACGCGGCAGCGCCGGCGGCGGACGGTCGACCTGCGGACTGTGCGCCGACTCGGCGTGGTCGTCCACCGACCGCAACCAGAAGGCGCTCGCGATCCACGGCTGACAACGCCAGGGTTGGCGTGGGCCGAGGCGCTCGGCTCGAACGATCGTCGACGAGGTACGCCGCCTCACGCGCCTGGGCGCCCGGCCTGATCCGCTCCGCGATATCGACTGTGCGGTGATCGGTTGAGCCAGCTTGAACGGATCAATCGCACAGTGCGCACGGTCTCGCGCGCTCGTCTGAGGCGCGCGAACCGGCGTCATCGAGCGGTGGTGTTGCGCGAGCGGTCGTCGGAAACCGCCCCGTCGGGCGCGGCCGTGGCCAGCACGCCACGGTGCGGCACCGACGCGGCCAGTGCGAAGAGGACCAGCAATGACTCGTAGAGGGTGCTCACCCAGAGGCCGTGCACGGTGGTCAGCGAGAACGACGGACCGCCGACGTCGGTCGCGACGACGAGCCACGTGACGAAGCCGGCAAGGAACCCGAGCCCCGACAGGATCCGTGGCCAGGCAGGCCCGCTGCCGGAGACGGCGAACCCGCCGAGCATCGCGATGACGGGGACACCGATGGCACCCCCGCCGACGCCGTCGTCGAGGATCCCGCCGAGGTCCAAGGGGTTGCTGAACAGGATCGCCGAGAACAGCAGGGGAGCGAGCGCGAGCTTGCGCCAGGCAGGCCGGCCGCCGGTCCGACGGAGGTGCTCCGCCCAGCCGAGCAGGGCGCCGATCACCGCGCCCGGGAGCAGGATGAACCCGAAGGTGTTGACCCACTCGACCCCCGACTCCGCGCCGGCGACCTCGGCCATGAAGATGCGCAGCGCACACGCCCACGCGAGGCCGCAGAGCGCGCCGAGGATGATCCACCCGGGCGCACCGAGCGGGCGTCGCGTCGGCGGGTGGGGGAGCGCTGAGGCCAGGCCGAACAACAGCACCAGGACGAAGCCGTAGATGCCGACCCATGCTCCTCGCGGGGTGCTCATCGGCGCGGCCATCCCGCCCATTCCCCCAATCAGCAGCAGGCCGAAGGTCGCGACGACCGCGCAGGCCGCCCGGCCGATCGACCAGCGACGACGCGACAACACGTAGCCGGTGGAGAGGGCGGTCGCGATGACGATGAGCGCCCCGCTCCCGGTGCCGTCCGTGATCAGACCGTGGAAGATCTCGGGATCGAGCAGCGCCGAGGCGAACAGCACCGGCGAGAAGACCAGCCACCGGGACCCGCGCACGCCCGTGCTGCGCAGGTACGCCGACCAGCCGAGCAGCATGCCGATCGCGAGGCCGGGCAGGAGGACGAGGACCAGAGTCATCCAGGTGACCGACGAGTGCGACTCGCCCTCGGCGAGCTGCGCCATCCAGCCGCGGAGGGCTGCGGCCCAGGTCAGGCCGAGGATCCCGCCGATCGCGACGTACGTCGTCCGCGGCTCCGTCATCGGATCGGGTCACCGTCCCGGTCTGCGTGGACGAGAGCGCTGCCGAGGGCGGCGAACATGAGCATCCACACGCCGATCGCGATCCGGCCGGTCACCAATGGCCCGAACACCGCCGGGAACATCACCACGAACATGTAGCCGCCCAGGACCAGGAGCAGCCAGCGTCCAGCGCCCGGCAGCACCGGGCGCCGCGCCAGACCGATGCCCGCGACGACCATGCCCGAGCCGATCGCGACCATGGGGACGCCGTAGGAGTTGTCGACCGCGTTCGCCCGGCTGGTGTCGACGAGCGCGTCCGCGGCACGGATCGCGAACAGCTCGCAGGCCGTGAGGCCCACCATGCCGACCAGGGTCAGCACCAGACCGGAGCGGGTGAGCCGGCTCGACCGCGACCACCCGAGCCGGGCCAGCCCGTACAGGCCGGCGAGCAGCCCGAGGTGCTGCACCGCGAACCACGACTGCGCCACGGTGTACGACGTCGCGTCGAAGGGGTAGCTGTAGTGCCGGTCGGACACCTGGTCCGGCCACGCGATGATGACGATCGCGGACGCGGCGCCGAGGATCCCGGCCACGACGGTCACGACTCCCAGAGCAGGCAGCCGGGATGGGGCCTCCAGGGCGTGGGATGTGACCGCAGTGGTCATCGCTCGTCGCCGGTCGCGAAGCGCCCGAGGAGCAGCAGCACCGACAGGACCGCGACCCACACCCAGAACGCGGTGAAGGGGACCATGGCGTAGCCCTCGGTCCAGACCGTACGCGCCAGCACCGAGCCGACGCCGGCGAGGATCGCCCACCAGCCGAGCCAGTGCGGGAGATCCCGGGTCGAGAGGACGATGAGACCGGCGCAGATCCCGACGGCTCCGGCCGCGACCCAGCCGTTCGCGAAGGACATGTTCCCGAGGTCGAACGCGTAGCGCGCCACCTGCGGGTCGATGTCGTCGGAGCGGATGACAGCGGCGTCCCAGGAGGCGATCTGACCCGACACCACGCTGATCACCCCGGCGCCGGCGAGGAAGACCGATCGCCACGGCAGCTCGCCCTCGTAGCGCCGAAGCAGCAGGGCGAGCCCGAGGGTGAACCACAGCATCGCGATCAAGCCGACTGCGGTCGCGAACGAGCTGAACGCACCGAAACCGTCGTCGAGGGAGCGGAAGAACGTGACCGCCTCGTCGGCGCTGCTCTCGAAGGAGGCGCTCTGGTAGTCGTTCGCGAGCGATGCTCCGAGGACGACGACGAGCGTCACGATGCCCATGGCCCCCGTGATGCGGGCGAGGCCGAGGCGCTCGGCGGGCGTGGCGGACGGCTGGGTGCGAGTGCCGGTCTGCGTCATGGCGATGCTCCGTTCGGTTGGAGAGGACGGTTTGACGCTAGGTGCGCGCGACGGCGTACCGCATCAGGGCCAGCACTCATCCACGATGCAGTGCTCGCACCTTTGCGCAGGGAAGTCGCCCGAGAGGATGATCCTTGTCGTGGCCATGCCGAGGCTCCGGCCCCTTCCCGGCTTCTTGCTCGCGGTCACCGTGATCGCCGAGCTCGTTGCCGTGCCGCTCTCGTGGGGCCTGGAACCGACGTGGGACACGGTGCTCTACGCGGTGTCGGCGGTGGCGACGACCGGCGCGGGCGCGCTCATCCTCAGCCGGCACCCACGCCACGTCGTGGGCTGGCTGATCCTGCTGCCAGGCGTCCAGGCCGCACTGGGGTCCGACCTCGCGCAGGGGTGGGGGCTGCGGGCGGCCGACCGGGGGTGGCCCCTGGGTCCACCGGCGGAGTTCGTCGTCACCGCCAGCTGGGTGGTTCTGGCGCCACTGACGGTCGCGGTGCTGCTCCTCTTCCCGACCGGGCACCTGCTGCACCGGCGCTGGTCGCTCGTGATCTGGCTGTGCGTCGCCGGGACGCTCCCCACAGAGATCGGCTGGGCCTTCAACCCGGACGCCGGCAGCGAGTACGTCGCGGGTCGGAACCCGTACGCCGTCGACTGGCTCCCGACAGGCGCGCTCTTCGTGGTCGGGTTCTCGGGGGTCGCCCTCTCACTGCTGGTCGGGGTCGTCGCCGTGGTGATCCGGTTCCGGGCCGCGCGTGGGGTCGAGCGGCTGCAGATGAAGTGGTTCGTGCTGGCCAGCGTCGCTATGGCGGTCGGGCTTTCCCTCGGTGGCGCCCTGTGGTGGATCGCCCCTGCCGCCCACGTGATCCCGGCGCTCGTGATCACCGCCTGGCCGATCGCCATCTGCGTGGCGATCCTCCGATATCGCCTCTACGACGTCGACCTGGTGATCAGCCGGGCCTTCACGTACGCCGTCCTGACCGCCCTCCTCGCGGCGGTGTACGCCGTGGCGGTGGTCGTCCTCGGTGCGATCGCCGGCCGTGACTCGGCGTGGGTCACGGCCACCGCCACCCTCCTCGCAGCCGTCGTCTTCAAGCTGCTGCACCGGCGTGTGCAGGAGCAGGTCGACCGGCGCTTCCGCCGCGACCGCGCTGATGCACTGGGGGTCGTGGCCGGCTTCGTCGACGAGCTGCGCAACGACCGGGTCGAACCCGAAGCCGTGGTCGACGCGTTGCGGGAGGCCCTGGGCGATCCGAGGCTCGAGCTGCGGTTCGTGCTGCAGCCCGACGAGCCACCGGTCGACGAGCGGGGTCGGAACGCCTCAGGACCGGAGGACGACGCGCGGGAGGTGTACCCGGTACGGCGCGGCGGGACGGTTCTCGGCCAGGTGGTGTGGTCACCGCGCAGCGAGGAGGACCGCGCCCGCCTCCCGAGCGTCGTGGCCGGCGCCGTGCTCCCGATCGAGATGGCGCGCCTCAGAGTGGAGCTGCGCCGCCGTCTCGACGAAGTGGCCGAGTCGCGGTCCCGGCTCGCCGCCGTGGCCGACCAGGAGCGCCGGCGCATCGAGCGCGACCTGCACGACGGCGCCCAGCAGCGTCTCGTCTCCATCGGCCTGGCGCTGCGGCACGCCCAGCACCAGCTGGGCGTTGACGCCGGCGAGGCGAGGGCGACGCTGGACGACGCCGTCGTCGAGATCAGTGCCGCGATCGAGGAGCTGCGGGAGCTCGCCCAGGGACTGCGTCCGACCCTGCTCCAGTCGGGCCTCGGCTCGGCCCTGCGGGAGTTGGCGATCCGGTCGCCCGTCCCGGTCGAGGTGTCGGCGACCGCCGACCGGTACCCGCCGGACGTCGAGGCGGCGGCGTACTTCGTGGCCTGTGAGGGCCTCACCAACGCGGTCAAGCATTCGCGTGCGGCACAGGTCGTGCTGCAGGTCGCGCGCCGGGACTCCACCCTCGTGGTCAGCGTCGCCGACGACGGCGTGGGCGGTGCGGCGATGGGCCGCGGCACCGGCCTGACCGGCTTGTCCGACCGGGTCGCGGCACGCGGCGGCCGGCTCCGGATCGAGAGCGTGCGTGGTCGTGGCACCACCCTGAGTGCGGAGCTGCCATGCGTGTCGTGATCGTCGAGGACCAGGTGCTTCTCCGCGAGGGACTGGCGCGGCTCTTCGCCGACGGCGGGCACGAGGTGGTGTCGACCCTGGGTGACGGCGCCCTGGTGGCCGAGGTCGTGGACCGGGAGGGGCCGGACCTGGTCGTGCTCGACATCCGGATGCCACCGACGTACACCGACGAAGGGGCCCGGGCCGCGCGCGAGATCAAGCAGCAGCACCCCGAGGTCGGGGTGCTGGTGCTCTCCCAGCACATCGAGACGACGCACGCGGTCGACCTCGTCGGCCGGCCGGGCTTCGGCTATCTGCTGAAGGACCGGGTGCTCGAGGTCGAGGAGTTCCTCGCGACCGCCGGACGCGTCGCCGCCGGCGGGTCCGCGCTCGACCCCACGGTGGTCAGCAAGCTGGTGATGCCGGCCGCCGGGAGCCCGCTAGCGCGGCTGTCCGACCGCGAGCGCCGGGTGCTGGAGCTGATGGCCGAGGGTCTGACCAACACCGCCATCGCCCATCGGCTGGTCCTCAGCGAGCGCACCGTCGAGGCGCACGTCCGCCATGTCCTGCTCAAGCTCGACATCCCGGAGAGTGATGACGGGAACCGCCGCGTGCTCGCCGTCCTGACGCACCTGCGCGAGGTGCACGACTGGACCTGAACGCCGGACTGGTGCGGGACCGCTGGCACGTGAGCTGGACGCCTGCGGCGCGCCCGCGAAGTCGTCTTGTGCGGTTGATCGGTTCAAGCTGCTGGTTCAACCGATCGACCGCACAGTCGACTTCGCGGGCGCGCCGCAGGCGATAAGCCCAGCTGCCCGCGGTCCCGCAAGAGCGCGGCGGCTCAGGTCCAGTCGTGCACCTCGCGCAGGTGCGTCAGGACGGCGAGCACGCGGCGGTT
>DASXRJ010000205.1:0-8249 GCA_036506675.1 Nocardioides sp.
TCGCAGAAGCGGTCCGCGGTCTTCGACGTCGTGACCAACCCGACCGACGTCACCGTCACCGTGAACTGATGTCCACCGTCACCGCAGTCGTCATCGGGGCTGGGCACTGCGGGCTCGCGATGAGCCGCCACCTCGCCACCCGCTCGATCGACCACGTGGTCCTCGAGCGCGGCGAGGTGGCGCACTCCTGGAGGACCCAGCGCTGGGACTCGCTGCGGCTGCTCACCCCGAACTGGATGACCCGGCTGCCCGGCAGCGGGTACCAGGGCGACGACCCTCATGGGTACCTGTCGGCGCCCCAGGTCGCCGACTTCGTCGCCGGGTACGCCGCGGCGTCGGGTGCACCGGTGATCACCGGCACCACGGTGACCGCCGTCCGGCCGGGCGGCCAGGGGTTCGAGGTGGCGACCGACCGAGGCCCCTGGCAGGCGCGCAGCGTCGTACTTGCGGCCGGGACGACCCGCAGCGTGGTGCCGCCCGTCGCGAGACATCTTCCCGCCGGGATCGTCTCGGTCCCCGCGCTCCAGTACCGCAACCCCGACCAGCTGCCGGACGGCGGCGTACTGGTCGTGGGTGCCTCGGCGAGCGGGGTGCAGATCGCCGAGGAGCTCCAACGCTCCGGTAGGCCGGTCGCGCTTGCCGTGGGCGAGCACGTCCGGGTGCCGCGGCGGTACCGAGGCCGCGACATCCTCTGGTGGATGGACGAGGTCGGCATCCTCGACGAGCGGTGGGACGAGCTGGACGACCTGGTCCGGGCCCGCAACCTGCCGTCGCTACAGCTCGTCGGCGGATCCCACACCCTCGACCTCAACGCTCTCCAGGAGTACGGCGTGCGTCTGGTCGGCCGGTTCGCCGGCGTACGCGACGACGTCGCCCAGTTCTCCGGTGCGCTGGCGAACGTCTGCGTTCTCGCCGATCTCAAGCTCGGGCGCCTGCTGGACTCGATCGACGCCCATGCCGGAGGCCGGGGCGAGCGCCCCGAGCCCACCGCAGTACGCCGCCGGACGCTGGGCATCGACCTGCGCTCGGGCGAGATCCGGTCGATCGTGTGGGCGAGCGGCGTCCGGCCGGACTTCTCGTGGCTCGACGTCCCCGTCTTCGACCACCGCGGCCGGCTGCTGCACGACGGCGGCGTCGTCCGCTGGCCCGGCCTGTACGCGCTGGGTCTGCCCCTGCTGCGCCGGCGCCGCTCGACGTACATCGACGGCGCCCGCGCGGACGCGGAAGACCTGGCCGCCCATCTCATGGAACACGTCGGGGCCACGAAGGTCCCCATGGCGAGAGAGGCCTCATGAACAACCATCCCTTGGCGATCTCGGTCGCCACCGCGGTCGCCGACCGGGCCCTGGACCGGCTCGGGACCCAGTTGACCGACGAGATCCGGCTGCGGGCGCTCCTCCCGGGAGGCCCGATCGAGGAGCACGGCCGTGACGCCGTCCTCGCTCGGTTCGACGACTGGTTCGGGAGCTACGACACCGTCGTACTCATGGACGCGGCCGGGGACGACGTGGGCGACCGGGTGCTCGTGCACTACAAGCTCGTGTTCGACCCCGACGCCGACCCGCGAGTCCTCACCCAGACCGTCGTCTGCACGATCCACGACGGCCTCGTGGGCCGCATGGACCTGGTCTGCTCGGGCTTCCGGGAGTACTCATGACACCGTCATGCGCACCTGCCCTCGAGCACTGGGGTGACTACGACCGCGACCGCCCGTTCTCGCTGTTCGCCGAGGTTCGCGACGCCGGACCGGTGCACGACGTGACCCTCGCCGACGGGCACCGCGCCTTCCTCGTCGTCGGGTACGCCGCGGCGCGCGAGGCGCTGAACCATCCGGACCTGTCCAAGGACATGCACGCGGCCCTGGCCCGGGACGGCGCGGTCGTCGCCGAGGGCCTGCCCGGACCGGACTTCGCGCGGCACATGCTCAGCGTCGACCCTCCCGACCACACCCGCCTGCGAGGGCTCGCCGCGAAGGCGTTCACCCGGACCCGGATGGAGACGCTCGCGCCCCGTATCCGGCAGATCGTGGCCGACCTCCTGGACGACCTCGCCGCCCACGGTGAGGGACCGGTCGACCTCGTCGCCGGGTACGCCGGCCCGCTGCCGTTCGCCGTCATCGGCGAGCTCCTCGGCATCGACCGGACCGACCAGCGGCGGCTCGCGGCGTGGTTCGCGACGCTGCTGGCGCCGTACTCCGCTGCCGAGCCCCCGGCCGAGGCCGTGGCCGCGTCGGATCACATCGTCGGCTTCCTGACCGACCTAGTCGACCGCAGGTGGAAGGCCCCGACCGAGGACCTCGTCGGCGACCTGGTCCGCGCCTGCCGGGACGGCGTGCTCACCAGGCAGGAGCTGCTGTCCACGGTGTTCCAGCTCGTCGTGGCCGGCCACGACACCACCACCAGCCTGATCGGGAACGGCGTCGCGGCGCTGCTCGCCCACCCCGGCCAGCGTGACGCCCTCGTCGCGGACCTCAGTCTGGTGCCGCGGGCCGTCGAGGAGTTCCTCCGGTGGGACGCCCCGGTGCCCCACTCCACCTTCCGGTACGCCGCGCGAGACGTGACGATCGCGGGCACCGTCATCCCGGCTGGGGTTCAGGTGCTCGTGTCGTTGGCCGCGGCCGGACGGGACCCGGAGCGCAACGCCGACGCGGAGACGTTCGACATCGGGCGCACCGGCGCGGCCCACCTGGCCTTCGGGCACGGCATCCACCACTGCCTCGGCGCCCGGCTGGCCCGGCTGGAGGCGGAGATCGCGTTCACGGCGCTGCTCGCCCGCTACCCGGGCCTGCGGCTCGCCGTACCTCCCGAAGAGCTGCGCTGGGGACACGGCGACGGGCTCGTCCTGCGCGGGCTCTCGGAGCTGCCGGTCTTGCTGTCGGGGTCCGATCCGCAGGAGACTTCCTTATGACCCGCGCACGCGAAGCGGACGCGGAGGGTTTCGTCGAGCGCGCCGGCGTCAAGATCCACTACGAGGTGTACGGCGACGCGGGCCCGACGATCCTGCTCCTGCCCGCCTGGACGATCATCCACAAGCGGTTCTGGAAGCACCAAGTGCCCTACCTGTCCCGCCACCACCGGGTGGTCACCTACGACGGGCCGGGGAACGGCCTCTCCGACCGGCCGCTGGACCCGGACGCCTATGACCACGACCGGCAGGTCGAGTACGCCGTCGACGTACTCGACGCCACGGGTACCGACCGGGCCGTTGTCGTCGGACTGTCCCTCGGCGCGCTGTGGGCTCTTCAGCTCGCCGGCGAGCACGGCGACCGGGTGCTGGGCACGGTGGTGATCGGCGCCGCGGTCCCGGTCACCGATCCGCATCCCTTCCGCGCCGACCCCGGCGTCGACCCCGCTCTGCTCCCGGAGTCGCGGGTGCCGCTGGTGGCCCGGGACCCCCTGCAGCACTGGGCCAAGTACGACCCCGGGTTCTGGGAGCAGCGGTACGAGGACTTCCTGTGGTTCTTCTTCGGGATGTCCTTCCCCGAGCCGCGGTCGACCAAGGCGATCGAGGACTGTGTCGGCTGGGGGCTGGACACCGACCCGGAAGTGCTCACCGCCGAGAAGGCGAGCAAGGCTCCGACCCGGGAGACCGTCGAGGACTGGTGCGGGGCCATCACCTCCCCGGTCCTGGCCATCCACGGCGACCGCGACATGATCAGCCCGCTCTCCCGCGGTCAACGGATCGCCGAGCTGACCGGCGGCGAGTTCGTGCTCATCGCCGGTGGTGGCCACATCCCACTGGCTCGCGACCCGGTGAAGATCAACCACCTCATCCACGACTTCGCCACGCGCGTGGCTCCCGCTCCTCGACAGAGGACCTGGACGCGCGGCCGGCTGCGTTCCAAGAAGGTGCTGTACATCTCCTCGCCGATCGGGCTGGGCCATGCCCGACGTGACGTCGCGGTCGCTCAGGCCCTCAAGCGGGCCCGCGACGACGTACACGTGGACTGGCTCGCGCAGCACCCGGTGACCACGGTGCTCGAGCAGGGCGGCGAGACCCTGCACCCGGCAAGCGCCTGGCTGGCCAGCGAGTCCGGCCATATCGAGTCCGAGTCCGGCGAGCACGACCTGCACTGCTTCGAGGCGCTCCGCCGGATGGACGAGATCCTGGTGAACAACTTCCACGTCTTCGACGACGTGGTCCGCGACGGCGACTACGACCTGGTAGTCGGCGACGAGGCCTGGGACATCGACCACTTCCTGCACGAGAACCCGGAGCTCAAGCGGTTCGCGTATGCCTGGATGACCGACTTCGTCGGCATGCTGCCGATGCCCGACGCCGCCGAACGCGAGGCGCGGCTGACCGCCGACTACAACGCCGAGATGATCGAGCATGTCGAGCGGTTCCCGTGGCTGCGCGACCGCGCGATCTTCGTGGGCAATCCGGACGACATCGTCCCGGACACGTTCGGTCCCGACCTGCCCGCGATCCGGGACTGGACCGAGCAGCACTACGACTTCTCCGGCTACATCACCGGGATCGACCCGGCCGACCTCGCCGACCGCGCCGAGCTCCGGCGCGAGCTCGGCTGGTCCCCCGACGAGCGGGTCTGTGTGGTCACGGTCGGCGGGTCCGGCGTCGGCGGCCACCTGCTGCGACGGGTCAGCGAGGCGTACGACGCGGCTCGCGAGCGCGTCCCCGGACTCCGGATGGTGGTCGTCACCGGGCCGCGGCTCGACCCTCACGTGATCGCGGCCCGTCCGGGTCTGGAGGTGCACGCCTACGTCCCCGACCTATACCGCCAGCTCAGCGCCAGTGACCTCGCCGTGGTCCAGGGCGGCCTGACCACGACGATGGAGCTGGCCGCGACCCGCCGGCCGTTCCTCTATATCCCGCTACAGCATCACTTCGAGCAGAACCTGCACGTCCGGCACCGCCTCGAGCGGTACGGCGCCGGGCGGTGCGTCTCGTACGACGAGGCCAGCGACCCCGACAGGCTGGCCCAGGCGATCGCCGACGAGATCGGCGCCGACGTGGCCTACCGGCCCGTGGAGACCGCGGGCGCCGAGCGGGCCGCGGCGCTGCTGGCCGAGCTCCTGTGACTCCGTCTAAAGGACGGCGCCGCGGGGTGCCACCTCGACGGCGGCCACGCCCCTGCCGAAGAAGACCACGAGCCGATCACCATGGTTGGAGCGCAGCACGCCGGAGTCTTGCGCAAGAGTTGCCACGACTCGAGCGGTGACCTGGTCCTCGTCACCGTCATCCTCAAACCTGACATCGAGCTGGTCACCGCTCACCAGGCGAACCCGCAGCACTACTTCTGCCATCCGCACGCACCTCAGATCCTGCCAACCTCATCCTGTGGCCAACCGCCACTCTGCAAGCGTAGGTCCAGGCGGGCAGGACAGCATCAAGACGAGTCGGTGGGCTCAGGCGCTGGTCGGGTCGGCGACCCGGCCGAGGAAGAGCGGCGTACCGTGCTCGACGTCGTGGATCACGAACAGGAACGGCCGGTCGACGACGACCTGCTCGTAGATCGGCATCGAGGTCTCCCCCATCACCACGGCGGTGGCGGCGGCCGCCTCGGTGCCCTCCTCGTCGACGGCGACGAAGGTCTGGTGCAGCACCGCCTTGATCAGCAGGGCGGTGTCGTCGGTGGTCATCGCGGAGAAGTCGGCGGTGTCGCCGAAGGCGGTGGGCATGCCGAGCGCCATCAGCGCCGGCTTCAGCGACGAGTCGGTGCGGAAGGTCCACTTCGGCATGGTCAGCGCGACGCCGCCGGGCTTGATCGCGGCCAGCATGGTCGGCAGCTTGCCGGCGGTGACGTCCGACTCGATCCGCTCCAGGGTGGAGTAGCCGGCGGGAACCGAGTGTGGCGGGTCCGCGGGCACGATCACGGTCATGGCCAGCGTGGAACCGGCGTACGGGAGCCGGACCGCCTGCCAGCCCTCGCCGCGGCCGTGGCCGGCGGCGCCGAGCTGGGCGCTCATCGTGTCGACCTTCGTGGTGGTGCCGTCGTCGAAGCGGAAGGGGCGCTTGGCGGTCATCGACTTCTCGAACGGCACCTCCCACGGGGCCTTGAAGTAGAGCGCGTTGACCAGGACCAGGCGGGTCAGGGCGTCGAGGATCCCTTCCGGGATGATCTCGGGGATCTTGTCGTGGGTGCGGTCGGCGGTCCAGCCGTTGATGAGGGTGCGCGCCTCCTCGGTGTGCTTGATGAAGTCGACGGTGCGCATGCCGGCGCCGTACTCGCGAGCCAGGGTGTCGAGGAACGCCGGCGCCCACGGGGTCGAGCGGTCGCCGAAGAGCGCGTTGGCCGCGTCGAGCGCCACCTCGGCGGCGCTGCCGTCGGCGCGCTTGGCCGGGCCGGCCAGTCCCTCGACGACCCGGGTGAGCGCGTTGAGGCCGCCGTTGAAGCGGGCGGTGTCGGCGACGCCGAGCACGGTGCGCATCTCCGCCGCCGTGGCGCCGCGGGCGCCGTTGAGGGTCATGCCGAGCGCCACCGCGACCGAGTACGGCGACAGCGCCAGGTTGCCCTTCTTGGTGGCGAGCCGGCCGAAGAGACCACCCGCGAACTCGTGCATCCCGGTCACCACGTCCGGGATCGCGGCCGGCGTACCCGCCGAACGCTCGACGTCGGAGGCGGCGAGCTTCAGCCCGGCGCCGTCCGCTCCCCCGCCGGTGCCGCCGCCGTCGCCGCCGTCGTCGCCGCCCGAGCAGGCGGCCAGGGCGGCCGACGACGAGGTGGCCAGCGTGGCCAGGGCGAACAGTCTCAGGGTGTCTCTGCGGGTCAGCATGCCGATGTGACGCCGCGGGGAGGGGTCAGGTTCCGTCACAGGTCAGCCCGCAGGTCAGCTCGAAGTCAGCTCGGGATCGGCTGGTCGTCGGCGGCGCGCTCGGCGTCGGAGCGCAGCATGCAGAACTCGTTGCCCTCCGGGTCGGCGAAGACCACCCAGCCGCTGCCGGGCCCGTACTTCCCACGCAGGTCGGCGACCTTGGTCGCACCGATCGAGAGCAGCCACTCGACCTCCTCGTCCCGGCTGTTGCTGCGCGGGCGCAGGTCGAGGTGGAGGCGGTTCTTGACGCTCTTGGCGTCGGGAACCTCGATGAACAGCAGCTGGTGGCCGGTCTCCGGGTCCTGGATCATGCACTCCTCGTGACCGGGCTTGTTGGGGTCGCCGGGGATGTCCTCGTAGCCGAGGAGGAGCTTCCACCATTCGCTGAGCTCGTAGGCGTTGGCGGCATCGATCGTGGTGTGGGAGATGTACGCGGTCACGGCGTAACTCTCGTCGCCCGAGGTGGCCACCGTCGACCGGTTTTCGGGGCGCCGGGTGGTGTGGGAGCGTTCGGGCATGATCTGGTCGCGCACGGGCGGACGCCCGGACGGTCCCCTGCTGGTGTTGCTGCCCGGCCTCGGCGCCACCGCGGAGGTGTACGCCGGTCTCGAGGCGGTTCTGGCGAGGTCACTGGCCGGGTCACTGGCCGGGTCTCGGCGGGGTGGCTGGGTGACCGTCGACCTCCCGGGACACGGCCGTAGCGCGTGGGACCCGCCGTACACGTTTGGTCGGCACGCCGACGCGGTGGCCGAGCTGCTGCCTGAGGACCGGGAGATCGTCGTACTCGGGCACTCGATGGGTGGCGTGGTCGCGCTCGAGCTCGCGGCTCGGCGGCCGGTGCGCGGCGTGGTCGGGTTCGGGATCAAGGTCGACTGGCCCGAGGAGCATGTCGCCGGGGCGGCCCGGCAGGCGACGCGTCCGGTCACGTTCTACGGGACGCGGGCCGAGGCGGTGGACCGCTATCTGCGCCTGGCCGGACTGACCGGGCTGGTGTCGGCCGACGACCCGGGTGTCGATGCGGGCGTCGTCGAGACGGTAGACGGCTGGCGGGTCGCCCAGGATCCGGCGACGTTCGGTGTCGGCGTACCGGATATGCCGGCGCTCCTGGCCGCCGTCGCGTGCCCCGTCGTACTCGCTCGCGGTGAGCACGACCAGCTCGTCACCGACGCCGACCTCCGCGCCCTCGTCGCCGACCCCGTCACCCTCCCCGCCCTCGGCCACAACTGCCATGTCGAGTCCCCATCCGCCGTACTCGACCTCGTCCTGCCCTTCGCTTAGCCCTGGTGCGAATGTGTCAGCAACGGCGGCGGCGGTGCGGCCGGTAGTGGTGCGGCCGTGCCCTCAACGCCGGTGGCGGTGCGGCCGGTAGTGATGCAGCCGTGCCAGCAACAGGGGGTGGGGCTGCCCTCTGCGAGGTGGCGAAAATTGGCCTGTACGCCGGGGCCAGGATCGCCACCTCGGCAGGGCCAAACT
>DASXRJ010000206.1:0-11640 GCA_036506675.1 Nocardioides sp.
GTCGGCGACACCGCCCGACCGCGCTCCGGCACGACGACGGCGCGACCGGTGATCTCTCCGCGCCGCAGCCGCCGGTACAGCTCCGGCACGTCGCCGAGGGTCGCAGTCTCGGTCTCCGCCACGAGAGCACCGCGCGCCGCGAGCGCGACGACCGCGTCGAGGTCGCAGCGCCGCCCCCAGAACGGCGCTGAGATCTGCCATCCCAGCGGCAGGCCCCGTCCCTTCGCGGCGGCGAGCCTTCCCCCGGCGCTGCCGACGACGACCAGGCGACCGCCCGGAGCGAGCAGTGCCGAGGCCGCGGCCAGGGTCGGGTCCGACCCCACGAAGTCGAACACCACGTCGGCCCCGCCTTCGGCCGGGAGCGAGCTGGCGAGGAGCTCCATGCCCGACAGGACGACGTGGGCTCCGCACCGCCGTGCGAGTGACCGCGCCTCCTCGCGCGGATCGACCGCCACGACGGTGGCCGCCGAGAGCGCGCGCAGCACCTGGATCGCCAGATGCCCGACACCGCCGACGCCGACCACCACGGCCGCCGCCTCGCCGCCAAGCGCGTCCAGGTTCGCGGTGACCGCGTGGTACGCCGTCAGACCGGCGTCGGTGAGCGGCGCGAGCTGCTCGGCGGCCACGCCGCGGGCCTTCACCAGGAACCGCTCGGACGGCACAAGCACAAACTCCGCCAGCCCCCCGTCGTACCCGAGACCGCAGCCGACCGGGCCCGACAGCCTCAGGCAGGCGTTCTCGCGACCGTCGCGGCAGCGGCGGCACGCGCCACAGGACCAGACCCCGAACACGCCGACCGGCTGGCCGAGCCACTGCGGCGCAACGCCGGGGCCGACGCCGACGACCGTGCCGGCGACCTCGTGGCCGACGGTGAACGGCGGCCGGTACGGGAGAACCCCCTCATCGGCGTCGGCCACGTGGAGATCGGAGTGGCACAAGCCCGCCGCGTCCACACGCAGCAACAGCTCACCCGCCCGCGGGACGGGGACCGGCACGCTGAGCAGTTGCGGCTCGGTGCCCCACGCGGTCAGGCGCACCGCCTGCATGGTCGACGGGACAGTCATCGGGCGGTCCAGCCACCGTCGACGACGAGCGCATGGCCGGTCACGTAGCTCGAGGCCGGTGACGCCAGGAACAGGAGGGCGCCGTCCACCTCGCCGGGCTCGCCACCGCGGCCGAGCATCGTGTTGCGGCGCACCCATCCGGCCGACTGGTCGTTGGTGAAGAGGCCGTCGGTCATCTCGGTGTCGAACCAGCCGGGCACGATCGCGTTGACCCGGATGCCGCGGCGACCCCACTGGCCGGCCAGCTCCCGAGTGAGGCCAATGATCCCCGCCTTGGACGCGGCATAGCTCGCGCCCCCGATCGGTGCGGTGGAGACCAGGCCGGTGACCGAGGAGATGTTGATCACGGACAAGGTGTCTTCCCCCATGACCGTCGCGGCGACCTCGGTGGCGAGGTGGAAGGCGGCCGCGACGTTGAGGTCCAGCAGCGCGGCGAATCCCTCCGCGGTCTCCTGCTCGGCGTGCGGCGGACCGGGCATACCCGCGTTGTTGACGAGCACGTCGATGTGCCCGGTGAGGGCGGCGGCGGTCTCGACCAGCCGTCGCCGGTCGTCGGCCGAGGTGACGTCACACGCGACCGGCAGCACCGACCCCTCGTCGGAGCCGACGTCAGTGGCCAGCACCTCCAGCCGGTCCAGCCGCCGGGCGGCGGCCACGACGGTGGCGCCGGCACCAGCCAAGGCCCGGGCGAAGCCTTCACCCAGGCCCGAGGACGCTCCTGTCACGATCGCGACCCGGCCGTGGAGGTCGAACAGGCCGCGCGCTGTCTTCATGCCACTCATCCGATGCTCCGGTCAGTACACCGCGGTGCGGCCGCCGTCGACCGGGATCAGCGCGCCGGTCGTGTATCCCGAGGCGTCACCGGCCAGATGGACCACCATCCCGGCGACCTCCTCCGGTCGTCCCAGCCGCCCGGCCGGCAGCCTGTCGACCACCGTGCTGACGAACCCGTCGTCCCAGCTGTCCGCCATCTCCGTGGCGAAGGCACCCGGCATGACGCAGTTGACCCGAACCGTCGGCGCGTACTCCTGGGCGAACGCCCTCGTGAGCGCGTTGAGGCCGTTCTTCGCCGCGGCGTACATCGCCTCCGGTGCGCTCGGTCGCACCGCGCCGATGCTGGAGATGTTGACGATCGAGCCGCCGCCGGCCGCCGCCATCCGGGCCCCGGCGACCGCCATCAGCCGGAACGGTCCCTTGAGGTTGACCTCGATGGTCTTGTCGAAGAGCGACTCCGACACCGCTTGCAGCGTCGGCGACAGCGGCGCGATGCCCGCGTTGTTGACGAGGACGTCGAGCCGGCCCAGCTCGGCGTAGATCTTGTCGACCGCCGCTTCGATGCCGTCCCAGTGCCCCACGTGAAGGGCCAGGGGCATGGCGCGGACGCCGGTCTCCTGCGAGATCCGCGCGGCCGCGGCCACGCACGAGTCGCTCTTCCGGCTGGAGACCACGACCGTGGCTCCGGCTGCGGCGAGGCCATGCGCGATGGCGTAGCCCAGGCCTCTCGTCGCGCCGGTGACCAGCGCGACCCTTCCCGCCAGCCCGGTCATCGGGTGGCGCCCTGGTATGTCGCCGCGTCAGCGGGCTTGCGGTAGGCGCTGAGCTCGAGCTTGCCGATGGTGCGTAGGTGCACCTCGTTGGGCCCGTCGGCGATCTGCAGCGCGCGGGTGATGGCGAACAGGCGGGCGAGCACCGTGTCGTCGCTGACCCCCGCGGCGCCGTGGATCTGCACCGCGCGGTTCACCACGTTGTGCGCGACCTCCATGGCGGCGACCTTGATGGCCGCGACCTCCGAGCGCGCCGCGGCGTTGCCGCGGGTGTCCATCAGCCAGGCCGCGTTGAGCGTGAGCAACCGCGCCTGGTCGATCTCCATCCGGCTGCGCGCCACCCATTCGCGCACCACGCCCTGCTCCGCCAGCGGTCCACCGAAGGCCTCGCGGTCGACGGCGCGGCGGCACATCATCGACAGGGCGCGTTCGGCGAAGCCGATGGCCCGCATCGCGTAATGCATCCGCCCCGGCCCGAGCCTGCCCTGCGCGATCGCGAAGCCGTCGCCCTCGGCGCCCAGGATGTTGGTCACCGGGACCCGTACGTCGGTGAACTGGACCTCGCCGTGCCCGAGCCGGTCCCGGTAGCCGAACATCGGAAGGTCGCGCAGCACCTCGACACCCGGGGCGTCGGCGGGGACGAGGATCATGCTCTGCTGCCGGTAGGTGCGAGCGTCCGGGTCCGACTTCCCCATGAAGATGATCAGCCTGCAGTCCGGGTCGAGGACGCCGGACGTGTACCACTTGCGGCCGTTCAGCACGTACTCGTCGCCCTCGCGGCGGATGGTCGAGGTGATGTTGCGCGCGTCCGAGCTGGCGACGGCGGGCTCCGTCATGGCGAAGGCCGACCGGATGCGGCAGTCGAGCAGCGGGCGCAGCCACCGCTCCTGTTGCTCCGGCGTGCCGTACATGGCCAGGATCTCTATGTTGCCGGTGTCCGGCGCCGAGCAGTTCAGCGCCTCCGGGCCGATGATCGACCGGCCCGCGAGCTCCATCAGCGGGGCGTACTCGAGGTTGGTCAGCCCGACTCCCCAGGAGCCATGGGTCATGAAGAGGTTCCACAAGCCGAGCTCACGTGCCCTCTCCTGCAGCTCTCGCATGATCTGCGGCTGCTCGTGCGGGTCGCTCGCCGCCGCGATCTGTGCGTCGTACACCTCCTCGGCGGGATACACGCGCTCGTCCATGAACAGCTGCAGGCGGGCCAGCAGCTCACGCGTCGGAGGGGAGTGCTCGAAGTCCACGGGTGTCCTCTCTGTGGTCGCGGTGTTCAGGAGGTGATGGCCAGACCGGTGGCGATGAGCTGCCGGATGGTGTCAGGGAGGCGTTCCTGGTCGGGGTCGTGGTGTCGGCCTTCGAGGTGCCGGCGCAGGTTGTGGCCCATGATCGCGGCCATCTTGTAGCGGCCCAACGCGTCGAACCAGCCGAGGTCCTCGACCGGCCGACCATCCGCGGCGTAGAGCTCCACCAGCTCCTCGCGGCCGGGCAGGCCGTCGACCTGCCGCCCCACGCCCGGGAAGTTGGAACCGTCGGCGAACACCAGGAACCAGCCGAGCTCGACCCGCGGGTCACCGACGCTCCAGATCTCCCAGTCGATGAGGGCCACCGGTTCGGTCTCCGCGCAGATCAGGTTCCCGAGGCGGTAGTCGCCGTGCACCAGGGTCGGTGCGGCCGCGTCGGGTACCGAGCCCGCGAGTCGCGTCCGCAACCGGTCGGCGTCGGGGACCATGTGAGCCGGGACGGCGCCCATGGTGCGGGCCCAGCGGTCCAGCTCGTCAGAGGGCGAGAGCGCAGCCGTGTCCACCGGAACGTTGTCCAGCGGTACGTCATGCAGGACCGGCAGGATCTGCGCGGCGCGCCGCATGCGGGCCGCCGCAAGGGCCGGGGCCACCGCCGGGTCGTCGAGCACCGGCTCGAGCGACTCACCGTGGACCAGCCGCATGGCGAACCACGCCGGGGCCGCGTCGTCGATCGCCACGACCGCGGGGACCGGGACATCGGTCGGTGCCAGCGCCTCGATCATCCGCGCCTGGCGCAGCATGTCGTGGCGGCCGATCGACCTCTGGTTCTCCGGTACCGACTTGACCACGAGCGGACCGTCCCCGGTCTCGACCCGGTAGGTCAGGCCGGAGTGCCCACCGGGCAACCGGGTGAGTGAGCCGACCTCCAGCCCCGGCCGCTCTCGGTGCAGGACCGTCTGGACCCTGCCGGCGAGGCGGTGCTCGAAGTCGCTGGTCGTCATGCGCGTGGCTCCCGCGGCAGGCCGAGGACCCGCTCGGCCAGGATGTTGTGCTGGATCTCGTCCGTGCCGCCGGCGATGCGGTAGCCGGGGGCGCCGAGCAGGTGTTCCGTCCACGCCCAGGTGCCCCACCGGCCCGAGTCAGCCGACAGCTCGGGTCCGAGCAGCAGGCGAACGACCTCGGACGTCCGCGCCATCGTGTCCGTCGCGAGCAGCTTGCCGACCGAGGCCTCCGGGCCTGGGTCCTTGCCGGCGACGACCGCCGCGGCGACCCGCATGCCGGTGAGACGCTGAACGTAGCTGCGGGTGACCAGGTCGGCCACGCGGTCCCGCTCGAGCTCGGTGAGCGGGCGGCCGAGATGACGGGCGAGCTCGACGGCCCGGTCGGCGTTGGCCAGGCCGAGGTTGCCGGAGTCGAGCCGCTCGGCGGCCAGCACGGTGAGCGCCACCTTCCAGCCCTGACCGACCGGGCCGAGCCTGAGGTCGTCGGTGAGCTCGACCCCGTCGAGGTACACCTCGTTGAAGGAGCTACCGCCGGTCATCTGCCGGATGGGGCGGACGGTCACGCCGGGCGCGTCCATCGGCACGAGGAACACGGTCAGCCCAGCGTGCTTGGGCGCGCTCGGGTCGGTCCGGCAGACGGCGACGCCGAGGTCGGCCACCCGGGCGCCGGAGGTCCACACCTTGTGCCCGTCGAGCACCCAGCGACCGTCGCGCTGGACGGCGCGGCTGCGCACCGCGGCCAGGTCGGAGCCCGCCTCGGTCTCGGAGAACAGCTGGCAGGCGATCAGGTCGGTGCGCAGCATCGCGGTCACGTAGCGGCCGCGCTGCTCGGGCGTCCCCCACTGGGCGATCGCCGGCGCCACCAACTGCTGGGTCACCGAGAACATCTCCGTGCGACGCGGTACGTCGAACGCCTCCTCCTCGCGCCGGAACGCCAGCGCGTAGGACATCGGCAGACCGCGGCCGCCGTACTCCTCGGGCCAGCTGAGCGCACCCCAGCCCGCGTCGAACTTCGCCCGCTCGTAACCGCGGATCCGCTCGGTCTGGGCCCGCTCCTCCTCGGCCGTCCAGTTCTCGAAGACGGCGACCGCGTCCGAGCCGATGCCCCACTGCACTGGGCCCCACGGCCCGGCCGACCGAGGCCTGGCCAGCGACGCCAGCCAGCCACGCGCAGCCGCGGTGAATTCCTCGAGTGAACGGTGTTCGGTCCGGCTCATCATCGTCCTCTCATACGGCCAGCACGCTGCAGGCGCTGATGCCCGGTGCTCCGTACACGTGGGTGAAGCCCACCCGGGGACCGCCGGGCACCTGCCGGTCACCCGCCTCGCCACGCAGCTGAAAGACGACCTCGTGCACCTGGCGCAGCCCCGAGGCGCCGATCGGCTCGCCGTTGGCGATGCAACCGCCGTCGGTGTTCACCGGCAACCGGCCGCTGATCTCCGTCTCGCCGGCGGCGATCATGGCCTCCTGCTCCCCGTGCTCGCAGAAGCCGCACTCGGCCAGGTGCATCACCTCGGCGCCGCTCTCGGTGTCCTGCAGCTGGGCGACATCGATGTCGGCCGGGGTGACGCCCGCCGCCGCGAACGCCGCCGCCGCGGCGTCGGCACTGACGCTGGACGGCGCACCCGTGCCCTGGATGGCGGGGCTGAAGACCTCGAAGGAACCGAACCGGCGGGTTCGCGTCGCGGCACCGAGCAGCCGCACCGCGCGACCAAGCCGTGCGGCCACGGCGTCGCTGGCGATGACGACCGCGGCCCCGCCCTCGCCGGGTGAGCAGAACATGAACCTGGTCAACGGGTCGTTGACCATCTCCGCCGCCTGGATCTCCGCGGCGGAGATGGGCTCCCGCCGCCAGGCGTTCGGGTTGAGGGAGCCGTTGCGGTAGGCCTTCTCGGCCACGAGTGCGAGCGTCCTGGCACCGATGCCGTGCTCCCGCATGTACCGTGCGATCTTGATGCCGAAGAACTGGGTCGTCACCATGAGTCCCGCCTCGCCGTACGCCGCAGGAAGGCCCCAGTCCTCGGGACGGGGATCGAACGCCCCGCGCGGGTGCTTGTCGAACCCGACCGCAAGTGCGATCTCCGCGGTGCCCGACCGGATCGCGTTCACCGCGGACATGAGCGCGCTGCCGCCGGTCGCGCAGCCGTTCTTCACGTTGGTGAACGGGATACCGGTCAGGCCGAGGTCCGCCACGAGGGTGTCGGCCAGGCCGGAGCCGTCGCTGCCGCCGTAGGCCACCTGGACATCCGTCCAGACCAGGCCGGCGTCCCGCAGGGCGGCGTCGATCGCGTCGAGCGCGAGCTGGCGGCCGGTCCGACCGGGCTGCCGGCCGAACTTGGACAGCCCGGCCCCCACGATGCAGACACCGGTCGTCATCGCTGCTCCCCCGGCGATTTGTCGGCCAGTGCCGCGTCGGTGGCGAAGCGAGGAACCGGTTCGACGGCCACGAGGGTGACCGGAGCCTCGTCATCGAGCTCGGCGAAGTCGGTGCAGTCCAGAACCGCCTCGACCTTGACGCCCTCGGGCAGCTCGACGTACCCGACCGCGAAGGGGACGAACCCACCCTCGGGAACGACGTACGGCGGCGACTTCGGGGCGAACCGCTGCACCGTGAAGCCCCAGACCGTGCCTCGACGGCCGAGCTTCAGCGGCGTCATCGCCTGCCGCCCACACCTCTGGCAGCCGCGCGCTGCGGGGAAGGCGACCGTGCCGCACTCGCGGCAACGGCTGCCTTCCAGCGTAGGTACGACCATCGCCGCCCTGCCCGCGATCGTCATCCGCTCTCCTCGCCTCGACTCCCTCGGGTCCCGCGTCAGCGACCGACCCACTTCGGCTGGCGCTTCTCGAGGAAGGCCTGGACGCCCTCCCGCGCGTCTTCGGACTGCAGCGCGTTGCCGACGGCCAGGTGCTCCATCACCATCAGGGACTGGATGTCCGCGTCCAGCCCGCGGTCGATCGTCATCTTGGTCAGCCGCATGGTGAACGGGCTCTTGTCGACCAGCGGCGCGATGAAGTCGGCTTCGAGCTTGTCGAGCTCCTCGGCCGGCGCGGAGGCGTTGATCAGACCGAAGTCCACGGCCTCCGTACCGGAAAGGAGCTTGCCGGTGAGCATCAGCTCCTTGGTCTTGCGGATCCCGATCATCCGGGGCAGCCGGTAGATCGGACCGGCGCCGCCGAACAGGGCGCGGCGGATGTGGAAATCGCCGATCTGGGCGTCATCCGCGGCGATGGCGAAGTCGCAGGAGATCATCAGCTCGAACCCGCCGGCCGTCACGTAGCCTTCGAGGACGGCGACCGAGGGCGTGTTCATCGAGTAGAGCCGATCGCACACCTTGGCCGAGAGGACGGCCACCTCCATGGCGGTGCTGGTGCCGACGTAGTTGGCCAGCAACTCGTCGAGGTCGAATCCAGAGCAGAAGGTGTTCCCCCGGCCACGCAGCACGAGGACCTTGAGCTCGGGGTCGGCGTCGACCTCCTTGATGATCTCGTCGAGCCGGTGCAGCAGCTCCACGGTGACCGCGTTCTTCTTGTGCGGCCGGTTCAGCCACACCCGGGCGACCTCGCCGTCCTTCTCCAGCACGATGTGGTCGGTGTCAACCATGAGGGGTCCTCTCGGAATTTGAACTGAATCCACTTCAGTCTCGGCATCGGACGCGCTAGAGTCAAGGGGTCGAACTGAAGTGATTTTGGTTTAGTCCGAGGCTGACCGATGGGAAGGAGCCTGACGATGCCCAGCCGACCCGGTGACCCGCAGCAGGCCGTCGACGTCCTCGTCGTGGGTGCAGGCATGGCCGGTCTGACGGCGGCCGCCCGCGCCGTCCACGAGGGCGGCCGAGTGCTCGTCGTGGAAGTCTCGGACGTCCTCGGCGGCTCGGCCCGCTTCGCCGGCTATGCCTGGACCGCTCCGTCCCGCGAGGTCATCGACGAGATCGACCCGGAAGGCGACCCCGAGCTGCGTCATGCGCTGGTCGACCGCTTCCCCGACGGCATCGAATGGATCCGCACGCTCGGCGTGCACGTCGGACCCGCCCAGCCGATCCTCGGCTTCGGCACCGGTCACGCCTTCGACACCAACCAGTACGTCGACACCTGTCGGCGTCGGGTGCTCGAGCATGGCGAGATCCTCACCGCCACCCAGACGCTCGAACTGCTCCGCGACGAGACGGGGGTCACCGGCGCGCGGCTGCTGCTCCCGGACGGGTCGCAGCGTGAGGTGCGCGCCCGTACGACGGTCCTCGCCACCGGAGGCTTCCAGGGCGAGCCGGAGCTGCGTGCCGCATACGTCCACCCCAATGCCGCGACCATCCCGCTGCGGTCCAACACGGCGAGCCGTGGTGACGGCCTGCGACTCGCCCGAGGGGTGGGCGCGGCCACCGGTCCGGACGGCGCGGGGTTCTACGGGCACCTGATCCCGAGCGGCGTCCCCTTCGCCGACTCCGGCGACTTCGTGCCGCTCTCGCTCTACTACAGCGAGCACGCGCTGCTGTTCAACCTCGACAACGAGCGGTTCGTCGACGAGACGGCCGGCGACCACCTGTCCACGATGGCGCTGCTCGAGCAGCCGCAGGCGCGCGGGCTGCTCGTCGCCGACGCCCGGGTGCATCGCGACTGGATCGTGCGGCCGTACGTCGCCGGCGCGGAGAGCAACGACAAGTTCGCCCTGGCGAGCCGGCGGGGTGGCCGCTGCGGCATCGCCGACGGCATCGACGAGCTCGCGCTGCTGCCCGAGGAGTGGGGGTACGACGGGGAGGCGATCGCCCGGGCGGTCGCCGCGTACAACGACACGATCCGGGCCGGCGGCGAGCCCACACCGGGACGCAAGCTCGACCGGCTGCCACTGGACGAGCCGCCGTACTACGTGGTGGAGACGGTGCCGGCGATCACCTTCCCGTTCTACGGGATCAGGATCGACAGCAGCGCCCGGGTGCTCGACCGGCACGGCGAGCCGATCCCCGGGCTGCTGGCCGCCGGATCCGACACAGGCGGCCTGTACGTGCGCGCCTACGCAGGCGGGATCGCGAGCGCGCTGGTCTTCGGCCTCACCGCCGCGGCGACCGCGGTCGGCTGCGCGCTCGTGCGCTGATCACCCGTACCCCTCACAACGTCTCGGCGATGGCGAGGGCGCGCTCGGCGATCCGACCCACCTGCTCGCCGCGGGCCGCCATGCGCTCGTCCGAGGTCTCGCCCCTCAGGTGCCGCACGTAGAGCTGCTGCAGGATGATCGCGGTCTTCCAGCAGCCGAACGCCTCGTACCAGGCCACGTCGCCCAGCGAGAGCGTCTGGCCCGTGCGGGCCGCGTAGCGGGCGACGACCTCGTCGCGGCCGGGCAGCCCCATGGTCTCCAGACCGGGCACCCCTTCGGCCGGCGCCGCGCCGTCGGGCCAGTAGTTCAGCAACGTGCCGAGATCGGTGAGGGGGTCGCCCAGGGTCGCCATGTCCCAGTCGAAAACCGATGTGACGGCGTCCGGCTGGCGTGGCGTGAACTGGCAGTTGTCGACCTTGAAGTCGTTGTGCACCAGCGCCGGCGGGCCGGAGACCGGCAGGTGCCGGCCCAAGAGCTCACCGATGCGGTCCAGCAGCCGTGGCCCACTGAGGGCCACGGCTTCCCAGCGCGCCTGCCACCCACGCAGCTGCCGCTCCAGGTAGCCCTCGGGCCGTCCGAGGTCCCCGAGGCCGCACGCGGCCGGGTCGACGAGGTGCAGGTCGGCCAGTGCGTCGACGACGGCGAAACCGATGCGAGGACCGATGTTCTCTCCGACGAGCAGTGACTCCGGGATGCGCTCCCAGACGACGACTCCGGGGCGGTACTCCGACACGAGGAAGTGGGCGCCGATGACGCTGTCGTCTCCGCAGTACAGCAGGCCGAGCGGCGCGCGCGGGTACACCGCGTGCAGCCGCGACAGCACCCGATGCTCCCGGCGCATGTCGTGAGCGCCGGTGGCGATGGCCCCGAACGGTGGACGCCGGACGACCACCTTGCGCCGGCCCAACCGGACCAGGTAGGTGAGGTTGGCCGAGCCGTTCGGGAACTGCAGGACCGCGAACTCACCGTCCACTTCGGGCAGGTGCCGCCGCAGGTACGCCTCCAGCGACGCCCAGTCCAGCTGCTCCCCCGGCCGTACCCCGGCGACCTCAGGACGGTCGGACGTCGAAGCCATCAGCCGCTGCCCTAGAGCCCGAGAAGCTGGGCGATCCGGGCGCGATGGTCGCGGGCCGAACCGAACGCGGCTTCGTCGCCGAGCGCCCGGCGGACGTAGAAGTGGGCGGGGTGCTCCCAGGTGAATCCGACGCCCCCGTGCAGCTGGACGGTGTCCATGGCCACCCGGATGACCGCGTCGGTGCACGTTGCTCCCGCCACCGCCGCCGGCAGCGCCGCTGAGGCCGCGTCCTGGTCGAAGACCGCGGCCGCGTAGCGGACCGCCGAGCGAGCGCGTTCGAGGTCGACGAGCATGTCGGCGAGGCGGTGCTTGATGACCTGGAACGACGCCAACGGCCGGCCGAACTGGTGACGCTGACGCGTGTACCTGCCCGTCATATCGAGCATGGCGTCGAGCATCCCGACGTGTTCGGCGGCGAGCGCCACGGTGCCGAGCGTCGCGAGCTCCGACGCGACGGCCGTGTGGTCGTCCGGGCCGGCCAGCAGGTAGGCCGGCGCGCGGTCGATGTCGATGCGAGCCTGCGGCCTGGTCAGGTCGAGGACCTCGAGCGGTCTCCGATCCGTGACGCCGGGGCCGCGCAGGTCGAGGAGGTAGAGCCCCTCCCCTGGGTCGAACCTGGCAGGGTCGAACCTGGC
>DASXRJ010000207.1:0-18560 GCA_036506675.1 Nocardioides sp.
CGGACGCGGTCATCGCCGTTCGGCCGGGTTTCCGCCTAGCCTGAGGCCGTGCGCAGGCTGTCGATGGTTGTCGAGAGGGGGTGCCGGGCGATGAAGGCGAGCGAGGTCTCCTACGAGCGGCGCGGCTCGGGCCCGCCGGTGCTCCTGGTGCACGGCATCGGCAGCCGGTGGGAGGTCTTCGAGCCGATCCTCGACCGGCTGGCGCGCGAGCGCGAGGTGATCGCGGTCGACCTACCCGGCTTCGGTCGTACGCCGGTCGACTCCGGCGTCCGACCCGGCCCCATCGGGTACGCCGCCTGGCTGACGGAGCTGCTCGACGAGCTGGGCGTGGCCCGTCCGCACGTGGTCGGCAGCTCGATGGGCGGCGGAGTCGCCCTGGAGCTGGGCCGCAGCGGCGTGGCCTCACGGGTGACCGCGTTCGCGCCGATCGGCTTCTACGGTGAACCTGGCCTGCGCTGGGTCCAGGGCCTGTTGACCGCCTTCCGGGCGGCCGGAGCCCGCGCGCCCGCCGTGGTCGACCGCCTGGTCGGCTTCGGGCCGACCCGCGCCGCGCTGCTGGCCCCGCTGTTCGGCCGCCCGAGCCGGGTCGGCGTCGAGGACGCCCGGCTGCAGCTGACCGGGCTGGTCGAGGGTGCCGGATTCGCTGGCGCCCGGCGCTCCTTCGCCGGCTACCGGCTCGCGGCGGGCGACGATCTGGGCCGGTTGCCCGAGATCCCGGTGACGATCGCGTGGGGCACCCGCGACGTCGTACTCACGCATCGCACGCAGAGCGCCCGGGCCCGCGAGGTGCTGCCGTTCGCGCGACATCTGGACCTGCCCGGCTGCGGGCACCTGCCGTTCTCCGACGACCCGGCCCGGTGCGCGGGCGTCGTACTCGACAAGGAGCAAGCATGACAGTGGGCATGACCGGGAACCCCCGGATCGGGATCATCGGCAGCGGCTTCGGCGGTCTCGCCGCCGCCATCGAGCTCAAGCGCGCCGGGTACGACGACCTGGTGCTGTTCGAGAAGGGCGACGAGGTCGGGGGAGTGTGGCGCGAGAACACCTACCCCGGCGCCGCCTGCGACGTACCCTCGCCGTTCTACTCCTTCTCCTACGAGCCCAACCCGCGCTGGCCGCGACGCTTCTCCCCGCAGCCCGCGATCCTCGACTACCTGAAGGCCGTCGCCGACAAGTACGACGTCCGTCGGCACATCCAGTTCCACACGGAGGTGACCGCCGCCGACTTCGAAGAGGAGACCGGCAACTGGACGGTCAGCCTGAGCACCGGCGACACCGTCGAGCTCGACCTCCTCGTCTCCGCGGTCGGCCAGCTCTCGCGACCCTCGTTCCCCGCGATCGAGGGCCGCGAGACCTTCGCGGGCCCGGCGTTCCACTCCGCGGAGTGGAACCACGACGTCGACCTGGCCGACAAGCGGGTCGCGGTGATCGGCACGGGCGCGAGCGCGATCCAGTTCGTGCCCGAGATCCAGCCGCACGTGGCGTCGCTCGAGCTGTTCCAGCGGACGCCGCCGTACGTCATCCCGCGGCCGGACACGGAGTACGGCAGGCGACACCACACGCTCTTCGAGCGGATCCCGCTCACCCAGCTGGCCGAGCGGGCGACCTGGTACGGCACCGTCGAGTCGCTCAGCGTCGCGTTCCTCTATGCGAAGCCGCTGGCGGCCGCGATCACCCGGATCAGCCGGATGCACATGAAGCGGCAGACCAAGGCCAAGCCGGGGCTGTTCGAGAAGATCTGGCCGAGCTACCCGGTCGGCTGCAAGCGGATCCTCTTCTCCAGCGACTACCTGCCGGCGCTCGCGCAGCCGAACGTCGACGTGGTCACCGACGGCATCCGCGAGATCACCGAGAACGGCGTGGTGACCACCGACGGCGTACTCCACGAAGCGGACGCGATCATCTACGGCACCGGCTTCGCCGCCACCGAGTTCCTGGCACCGATGAAGATCCGCGGCACCGGCGGGCGCGACCTTCACGACGAGTGGTCGGAGGGGGCGCGCGCCTACTACGGCATGACCGTGCCGCACTTCCCGAACCTGTTCCTGATGTACGGGCCCAACACCAACACCGGCGGCGGCTCGATCGTCTTCTTCCTCGAGGTGCAGGCCGCCTACCTGCGCGAGTACGTCGACCACCAGGTCGCCAGCGGCGCACCCCTGAGCGTCAAGCCCGACGTCGAGGAGCGGTACGACGAGACCGTCCAGGGCCGGCTGCGCAACAGCGTCTGGTCCGCGTGCTCCTCGTGGTACCGCAACGCCAACGGCCGGATCAGCACCAACTGGCCCTACCTCGGCATCGAGTACAAGCAGCGCGCCAAGTTCCGCGCGGAGGACTACGACGTCGTGACCTGAGCGGGGGACCGGACCAGCAGGCCGAAATGTGCTATTTGTCCGATCCATCTGGGCGGTCTTCGGCCTGTCGCATGTGTACGTGGCTTGACACGGGGCACTCTTGAAGACATGACCATGACGACGAACGGGCCGCAACCGGCCCATGACATCCAAGCGACCTGGCGACATAACGCCAGGTTCCTTTGTGGTGTGCTCGTCGACTCGGTGAGCGAGCTCGGCAGTGACCTGGTGACCTGGTCCCGCCACGCGCTCCCGGGCCATGACCGGTCCCATCACGGCAGGCACGACTCGCACGCAGCCTGAGCCCGCGACCGCTATCGGTCGCGGGCCGGCCGGGGGTCGACCGAGGTTTAGCGGGGGTCAGCGGGGATCAGCCGCGGCGGTACGGCTTCTGGTAGATCAGGTGTACGTCGGTGTTCCGGCAGCCCGTCGTCCGGTGCGGCACGAACTGCGACCTGAAGGCGTTGGGCACGTAGACCCGGAACCCGTCGACGTGCGCCGGACGGCAGGTCGCGCGCGGGTAGTTGCCCGCGCGGACCAGCTGGATCGGGCTGACCAGGCGCTGGCCGGGCTGGACGACGTACGACTCCACTGCCCACTTCTGGATCCGGATCGCGGCGTGGCCGATCTGAGTGCCATTGCCGTCGCCGACGTACGAGAGGCCGCCGTACCCTCCGGTCACGCAGGCGTGGTCGGAGACGTTGCGCAGCCGGATCCAGCCGTAGACGCTGCCCGCCCCCGAGTCGGAGTAGGCGTAGCGGGCGTGCAGGTCGGCGTTGGTGCAGTGCGGCACGGTGTACGCCGCGGACTCGGCGGTTGCTGTGGCGGGTGTCGGCGCCGCGACCGCCCCGCCGGCAGACACAACGGCGGACCCGGCCGCGGACACGGCGGCGATGCAGGCGACGCCACCGAGCAGTTTGGTGATGATCGAGTACACGCTGACTCCCCATCGTTCGGGTGCGGGCGGCTCTCGCCCGTCTGCCCGTACGACGCTGGATGCCGGCGAAAGGTTGCAAACCAGGCGTTGATCGGGACCCGAAGGGCCCTCGGGCCCCACGGCGCGGAAGAACGGACGGCGCGGAAGAACGGAGGGCGGCGCTGCGGTGACGAGACCTGAACTTCTTCCATGAATCGGCTTCGGCACTGGGGATTTCTGGCTGGATGTAGGGATGTCCGTGATTGGGTATCCGTTGTAGAACTGAGGGGACACCTTCAGCCAGAAGACGCGGGGAGGCGGATTCATGGATGCGAGGGCTGACGAACCTGGGAGCCGGAGCGGTCCGTCGGTCGGTCGCGTCGCAAAGACGATCGCGCTGACCTCGATGGCCGCGCTCGCGGCCGCGCCGGCCGTTTCGGCGGTCGAGGTCGGGCCGCAGGCCGCCGCCACCCTCCCGATCGCCTCCGGTGAGACCCCGGTCGTCCCCGACACCGCCATCGACACCGGCGCCGGCGACCCGGTCACCGTCGACGGCACCTCCGACGTGCTCGCGTCCACGAAGAGGGGGGCGGTCAACGCGGCCGCCGTCTCGCCGAGCCTGATCCCCGCGCCCGCGCTGGCGGCGTACCAGCGGGCGGCCGTGGTCATCAACGCTGCCGACGCCTCCTGCCGGATGCCCTGGCAGCTGCTCGCCGCGATCGGCCGGGTCGAGTCCGATCACGGCCGGTACGGCGGCAGCACGCTCGACACCGACGGCCTCGCCCGGCCCGGCATCTTCGGTCCCCGCCTCGACGGCAGCCACCACACCAGCCGGGTGGCCGACACCGATGCCGGACGCCTCGACACCGACAAGCAGTTCGACCGGGCTGTCGGCCCGATGCAGTTCATCCCGTCGACCTGGTCGGTCGTGGGCGTCGATGCCGACGGCGACGACGTACGCAACCCGCAGGACGTCGACGACGCGGCCCTGGCGGCCGCGGTCTACCTGTGCTCGGGCGAGGGCGACCTGTCGACCGTCGCGGGCCAGCGCTCGGCCGTCTACCGCTACAACCACAGCACCCGGTACGTCGAAGTGGTGCTGGCCCTGACGGCGGCGTACCAGCAGGGCGACTTCGCGTCCGTGCCGACCAGCAGCTTCGCGCGCACCGACGTCACGATCCCCACCGCGCTCCTCGACACCCATCTCCTGGACACCCAGCACAACCCGGGCAGCCAGACCCTGGCCCACGAGATCCTCGGCAACCACTCGATCATCGACCTGCTCGGTCCGCTCCACATCCTGATCGACGTTGCGGGGCACCAGCCGGGGCAGGCCGAGCAGGTCTCCGACACCAGCTCGATCCAGCCCGGCCAGCACCCGACGGACGACCCCACCACCGACCCCGGCGCCGACCCGACAACCGACTCGACCACCGAGCCGACTGCCGGGCCCACCGTGACTCCGACCGGAGACCCGACCGACACGTCGACCACCGAGCCGACCGCCACGACCAGCCCGAGCGACACGCCGACCCCGACCTCGACCCCGACCTCGACACCGACGGACACCACGTCGTCGACGTCGACGTCCGAGCCGACCTCCTCACCGAGCTCCACGGACTCGTCGACGAGCAGCGACCCGACCCTGTCGAGCACCAGCTCGTACGACCCCGCCGTACTCCAGCAGGCCTGGCAGACCTGCGTCGACGGGGGAGTCCCCGCGACCGACCAGATCGCGATGACGTCCTGCATGGCCGGGCTGCTGCAGCTCGACCCGGCCGACCAGCAGCTCGTCGACTACGTCGCGGCGCAGGCGACGATCACTCCCTGACCGCGGTCATCCCCGTGGGTGGACTTGGTCACGGATCGGTGTCGTCGATGTGCCTCGACTCGACCGGGCCCGTACCCTGTGCCCTGTGACTGGGGAGGCGAGCCGCGGGCGAGTACCCGCGTGGGTGTGGGGCGCGTCCGCGCTGTTGTTCGTGTCGCTCCTCGGCACCGCGTTCATGGTCAACGACCGCGAGGCGGCCGGCCCGGCCGCCGACAGACCCTCGCTGCGAGTGGCCTGGGCCGACGATGCGGGCAGCGTGTCGGCCAACGGCACGGCCCGCGGCACCATCCGGGTCGGCGGCAACATCCCCGACTACACCGACCTCGTCGTCACCCTCGGCAACGCGACCTTCGCTGAACTGCCCGACCTGTGCCAGGTGAGCATCGCCAAGATCCGCCTGTCGTGGCTCACCTCCGACGCCCGGACGCTGCACTGCAGCCTCACCGCCGCCGACGCGGGCAGTCCGCGCAACGTGCGGTTCATCGCCGTGGCCGACGGCGACAGGACCGGCGAGACCATCAGCGCAGGCGCGGCGATCGGCGACACGTCGTTGGCGCTGCCCGAACGGCCGGTGACCGTCGGCGTACTGCCCGAGGAGCGCCGGATGCGGCTGCTCTCGTCTCCCGACTTCACCAACGCCGACATCGGCGACCTGACCCAGGGCGACGCGGACTTCGACCCCGCGACCCAGGTCAACGGCATCAACGACGACTACCGCACCGCCCTCGACACGGTCCTGGACGACTGGGCGAGCAAGAGCCCCGACGTGATCACCGTGGCCGGCGACCTGGTCGACGGCCACTGGGGCGAGGACGCCGACGGCCTGGAGGTCTTCGGCCCGACCTCGACCACGGCCGAGCGCCGCGAGGCCATCCACCGGGCCGGCTCGGTCTACTACGCGCAGTGGCTCCAGCGGTTCCGCGACCACGGCCTCGACAACGTCCACCCGGCGATGGGCGACCACGAGTTCGGCGACAACAACTGGCCGAGAGGGAAGCTCAAGCTCGCCTCGACCTACCGCGCGGTCTGGTCCGACTACTTCACCCGCAGCGCCGACGGCGAGCCCCTGTACGCCGACCGGCCGGTGGGCAGCGTCAACGAGTTCGCCGCCTATGCGTGGCGGCCGCGACCCGACGTACAGATGGTCACGTTGTCGGAGTTCACGCCCGAGCCGGGCCGGATGTCGCTGCGAGTCGACAACCCGCAGCTCGAGTGGCTGGTCGGCGTGCTGGCGAAGGCCAAGGCCGACGGCGTGCCGTGGATCTTCGTCCAGGGCCACATCCCGATCCTGGAGCCGGTTCGCGAGGGCGCGTCGTCGAACCTGAGGTACGACCGAGCGGCCGGCAAGGCGCTGTGGAAGACGTTCGCCAAGTACGGCGTCGACCTCTACCTGTGCGGTGAGGTCCACGACGTGACCGCCATCCAGAAGAACGGCGTGCTGCAGCTCTCGCACGGCGGCATCTTCCAGTACGGCCGGCTCAACTACCTGCTCGCCGACGTCTATGACAGCCACCTCGACCTGAAGATCTACGACTACGACTTCGAGGGTGGCGACGTGAACGACGAGCGCCTCTGGGAGACCCGGACCGGCATCCCCGCGCACGTCAGGTACGAGCCCGACCCGGACATCATCGGCACTGCTCAGCTGTGGAGCGACGGCCGGCTGACCAGGCTCAGTGGCGCGATGGCGCCGTACACGCCCTGACCGGTAACACCTGACCTGTAACCCCGGGTTACACGTATCATCGTGGCCATGATCGAGACCCCGCTCTCCCTCCCGTGTGGTGTCACCCTCCCGAACCGGTTGGCCAAGTCGGCGCTCTCCGAGCAGCTTGGCGACCGCGACCACGCGCCCAGCGACCGGCTGGTGCGCCTCTACGAGCGGTGGGGCGGCAGCGGCTGCGGCCTCCTCGCCACCGGCAACGTGATGGTGGACCGCCGTGCACTGGGCGAACCGGCGAACGTCGTCATCGAGGACGACTCCGAGCACGAGCGGATCGCCCTGTGGGCGAAGGCCGCGCAGAGCGGGGGAGCGCGGGCGATCGTGCAGCTCAACCACCCCGGCCGGCAGTCGCCACGCACGCTCTCGCCGAGGCCGGTCGCGCCGAGCGCCGTACCGCTGAAGGGGATGGCCAAGGTCTTCTCCACCCCGCGGGCGCTCGAGGTCTCCGAGATCCAGGAGTTGGTACGCCGGTTCGCCACCACCGCCCGGGTGGTGACGGAGGCCGGCTTCGACGGCGTACAGCTGCATGGCGCGCACGGCTATCTGATCAGCCAGTTCCTCTCGCCTCTGGTCAACCGCCGTGACGACGAGTACGGCGGCGACCCGGCCCGGCGGCGGGCGTTCCTGCTCGACCTGGTGATGGCCTGCCGCGACGCGATCGGCCGCGACCGGATCCTGGCGGTCAAGCTCAACAGCGCCGACTTCCAGCGCGGCGGGTTCGGCGAGGACGAGTCGATCGAGGTCGCCCACGAGCTGTACGCCGCCGGCATCGACCTGCTGGAGATCTCGGGCGGCACCTACGAGAAGGCCGCCATGATGGGCGTGACCCAGCGCACCAGCACCATTGAGCGCGAGGCCTACTTCCTCGGCTTCGCCGAGCGGCTGCGCGCGGAGTGCGAGGTCCCGCTGATGGTCACCGGCGGCTTCCGGTCCCGCGACGGCATGGAGTCGGCGCTGGCCTCCGGCGCCGTCGACGTGATCGGGCTGGGTCGTCCGCTCGCCGTCGACCCGGGGTTCCCGGCGCGGCTGCTGGCCGGTGAGACCGACCGGGTTGAGCACATCAACCCGAAGCAGGTCGGCCTGCGCAAGCTCGACGGGCTCGCGGAGACGGTCTGGTACACCACACAGCTCTGGCGGATCGGGGCCGGCAAGGAGCCGGCCGTCGGTCGCCCGGCCGCGTTGGGAGTGGGGCACTACTTCGTCAGGGGGCAGCTGCCCGCGGTGGTGCGGGGGCTGAGACCGCTGCGGCGCGCGAGCTGAGGCTCTCGCGGGTCGCGCTCTCGGGGCGCGCTCGACTCGGGTATTCGTGACGGACGTCACATAACCCTGGCCCGGCCGGGGCGTTGGTCCCCTCAAGCAGTCCGAGGGAGAGGGACCCGCATGAGTGACACCACGACCCGAGCCGGCGTATGTCGTCTTGTCGCCGCGGTCGGCACGGCCGTCGTACTCGGGGTGGGGGCGTTCGGCCTCGGTGCCGTGGCGGTCGACTCGCAGCCGCCCGCGGTGCCCAAGGCGAGGTGCGGTCCGGGCGCGCTGCCGGAGACCAGCATCCAGGGCCGGGTCCCGCTGACCGACTACCTCGACGGGCGGGCCGCCAAGGGCTACCGATGCAACGCGCGGCTGGTCGCCCACCAGGGCCGCAACGGCGGGTTCAAGGTGCTGCGCTACCGCGACTCGCAGGGGCACGTGTGCGCCTACTACGACTCGACGCTCCTCTTCCCGAAGGACGTGCTGTTCAACGCCGTGCAGGGCCTCGGGGTCATCGTGCTCGACATGGCCGACGTGACCCGGCCGCGGCAGACGGCGACCCTGACCTCGCCGGCGATGCTGAGCCCGCACGAGTCGTTGCTGGTCAACCAGAAGCGCGGGCTGCTGGCCGGCGTACTCGGCAATCCGGCGACCAATGTCGGCATCCTCGACGTGTACGACGTCCACACGGACTGCCGTCATCCTCGACTGCTGTCGAGCAGCAACTCGCCCGTGCTGGGTCACGAGAGCGGCTGGGCCCCCGACGGCCGCACCTTCTGGGCCGCCAGCACCGGCGGGTTCACGCTGGCCGCGATCGACCTGACCGACCCGAGCAAGCCGAAGCGGATCTTCTTCCAGTCCGGCGTGGGCTACCACGGTCTGCGGCTCTCCAGCGACGGCAACACCATGTACGTCGCCGACACCGGCACCTCCACCGCGGGCGCCCTCCAGCACAAGGGGCTGCGGATCCTCGACGTCAGCCAGGTCCAGGCGCGCAGGGCCGACCCGAAGGTCACAATCAAGGCCGACCTGACCTGGAGCACGGTGTCGATCCCGCAGGTGGCCGAGCCGTTCACCAAGAACGGTCACAAGTACCTCCTCGAGGTCGACGAGTACGCCAACTACAGCGCCTCGGTCGACCCCCGCCAGCAGCCGGTGGGCGCCGCCCGGATCATCAACATCGACGACCCGCGGCACCCGTACGTCGTCTCCGACCTCAGGCTCCAGGTGCACCAGCAGGCGAACCGACAGGGTGACCAGTGGCTCGACCCGGGCGCCCAGATCCCGGTCCAGGGGTACGCCGCCCACTACTGCTCGCTGCCGACCAAGGTCGACCCGAAGATCGCCGGCTGCTCGATGATCCTGTCCGGCCTGCGGCTCTTCGACATCCGCGACCTGCATCATCCGAAGGAGGTCGGCTACTTCAACAAGCCGTTCGTGCCTCTGGGTGACCCGACTGCCAACCCGACGGCCAACCCGACGGCCAACCCGACGGCCAGCCCGACGGCGATCGGCGGCTTCGCGATGTCCCAGCCCGCCTGGGATGTCGCGCACGACTCGGTCTGGTATACCGACGGGAACTCCGGGTTCTACAACGTGCGGCTGACCAACGGCGTACAGAACCTGCTGCCGTAGGCACGGGACTCGGCGGGTCGAGCGGCTTGCCGGGCCCTACCGAGCACTCGGCCTATGAATCCAACCGGAACCATAGGCCGAGTGCTCGATGGGTTACTTCCAGGAGTGCTGGCCAAACCGCGAAGCCACCATGTGGGGCAGAAGCCGATCGCGCCACCTCTACGTCCCGATGCCCGCCCTCTCACCAGCCCCGGATGCGCCACTCGGCGAGGTGGGGCCGCTCGGCGCCGAGGGTGGAGTCGTTGCCGTGGCCCGGGTAGAACCAGGTGTCGTCCGGGAGGGTGCCGAAGACCTTGTGCTCGACCTCGTCGATGAGCTCGGCGAAGGCGTCCGCGTCGCCGAACGTCGCGCCCACGCCGCCGGGGAAGAGCGAGTCGCCGGTGAAGAGGTGGGGGTGGCCGGCGGGGTCGTCGTACCGGAGACAGATCGAGCCTGGGGTGTGGCCCGCGACCGCGATGACGGTGAGGGTCTGGTCGCCGACCGCGATCGTGTCTCCGTCGGTGACCCGGTGGGTGATGGGTACGCCGGTCTGCTCGGTGATCGCGTCGGCGTCGCGAGCTCCGGCGTACGTCGTCGCGCCGGTGGCCGTCACCACTTCGGCCAGGGCCCGGTGATGGTCCCAGTGCTGATGCGTGGTGACGACGGCGGCGAGCCCGCCAGGCCCGACCACCCCGCCATCCTCGACCAGCCCGCCAGCCCCGACAAGATCGAGCAGCACCCCGGGCTCGGCCGCCGCGTCCACCAGCACCTGGTGGCCGGTCGCGCGGCAGCGGAGCAGGTAGCAGTTGTTGGACGTCTGGGGGTCGACCGCGACCTTGGTGATCGTCAGGTTGGCCAGCTCGCGCGTGTCGGGGGCGCCACCGGGCTTCACTTCGCCGCTGTAGGTCGAGAACGTCGGGTCCATGGGCCCAGACTAGGCAGGTCGCCGGACAGGCCCTCACCGTGACCACGGCCGACCAGCCACCACCCGAGCTCGGCGGCCGAGCCTTCGATGGCCGGGCCCGTGCCGGCGCCGACGGCCACCTCGCCGTCGGGGGTGCGCAGCACCAGGTCGAGGTCGCCGCCCCGGTCCCAGGCGGCCACGGGCAGCAGGTAGTCGGCGAACTCGGCCGACCAGTCTCGGGCGGTGTACTCGGACCCCAGGTCGGCGTGGTGGATCTCCACCTCGCGCCAGCGCATGTCCACCAGGTCCCGGGCCGGGAATGCCGGGCGACCCGGGGTGCGTTCGACCATGGTGTCGAGTCGCTCGGGGGCGAGTTCGGCCAGGGCGCCGCTGAGGTCGCGGCAGCCGGTCGCCAACCGCTCGCGCAGCTCGGTCGGCGTGCTGGTCGCGAGCCTGTCGATGTCGCCGTCGCGGGACTCGTTGGAGTCGTACATGGGGACCCGACTGCCACTCGTCACTCCGGCGGACGCGCGGGCGAGCCCCTCGGCGTTGAGGGCGAGGTGGGCGACGACGTGCGCCCGGGTCCAGCCGGGCAGCAGGGACGGCTCGGACCACCGACTGTCGGTGAGGCCGTCTACGGTGTTGAGGAGTCTGGCGGTCGCGTCGTTGAGGAGGCCAAGGTGTGCGGTCACGCGGTCCATTCAACCGCATCCGACCAGCGCGTCGGGTTGCCCGATAACATAAGATGTGCGAACACTTGTTCGAACCCTCGACCGCTCTTTCCAAGGCATACAAGGCTCTCTCAAATAAGGACGTGCAGTGGCTGATCAGCTGGTCATTCGGGGCGCGCGCGAGCACAACCTCAAGGACGTCTCCCTCGACCTGCCGCGCGACTCCCTGATCGTGTTCACCGGCCTCTCCGGGTCGGGCAAGTCGTCGCTGGCGTTCGACACGATCTTCGCCGAGGGGCAGCGCCGGTACGTCGAGTCGCTGTCGGCGTACGCGCGGCAGTTCCTGGGGCAGATGGACAAGCCCGACGTCGACTTCATCGAGGGGCTCTCACCCGCGGTCTCGATCGACCAGAAGTCGACCTCGAAGAACCCGCGGTCCACGGTCGGCACGATCACCGAGGTCTACGACTACCTGCGCCTGCTCTACGCGCGGATCGGCCGGCCGCACTGCCCCGTGTGTGGCTCGCCGATCGAGCGACAGACGCCGCAGCAGATCGTCGACCGCGTGCTCGCCCTCGAGGAGGGCCGCCGCTTCCAGGTTCTGGCTCCAGTGATCCGGGCCCGCAAGGGCGAGTACGTCGAGCTGTTCCGCTCACTGCAGTCGCAAGGCTTCTCCCGGGCCCGGATCGACGGCGACATCCACAGCCTCGACCAGCCACCCACGCTCAACAAGCAGCAGAAGCACACCATCGAGGTGGTCGTCGACCGGCTCGCGGTCAAGGAGTCCTCCAAGCGCCGGCTGACCGACTCGGTCGAGACCGCGCTCAACCTGGCCAGTGGCCTGGTGGTGCTCGACTTCGTCGACCTGCCCGACGACGACCCGGGCCGCGAGCTGCGGTTCTCGGAGAAGATGTCGTGCCCCAACGAGCACGCGATCGACACCGACGAGCTCGAGCCGCGGTCGTTCTCGTTCAACTCGCCGTTCGGCGCCTGCCCGGAGTGTCACGGTCTCGGGACCCGGATGGAGGTCGACCCCGAGCTGGTCATCACCGACCCCGCGGCGACGCTGGGTGAGGGCGTCGTACAACCGTGGAACGCGGCGCACGTGAAGGACTTCTTCATCCGGCTGCTCGGCGCGCTCGGCGACGAGCTCGACTTCGACCTCAACACGCCGTGGCGGGACCTGACGCCGAAGGCCAGGAAGTCGATCCTGGACGGCCACCCGACCAAGGTGCATGTGCGGCACACCAACCGCTACGGCCGCGAGCGGTCCTACTACTCGGCGTTCGAAGGCGTCCGGCCCTACATCGAGCGGCGGCACCGCGAGGCGGAGTCCGACACCAGCCGGGAGCGGTTCGAGGGCTACATGCGCGAGGTTCCGTGTCCCGCCTGTCGGGGGAGCCGGCTCAAGCCGGTGTCGATGAGCGTCACGCTCCCCTCGATTTCCGGGCGGAGCCGCAACATCGCTGAGGTCTGCGCCCTGGCGATCAACGAGACCGCCGACTTCCTGCGCTCCCTCGACCTGAGCCCGCGCGAGCGGCAGATCGGCGAGCGGGTGCTCAAGGAGATCCAGGAGCGGCTGAACTTCCTGCTCGACGTGGGGCTCGACTACCTCTCGCTCGACCGGCCGTCCGGCTCGTTGAGCGGCGGCGAGGCGCAGCGGATCCGGCTGGCCACCCAGATCGGCGCTGGCCTGGTCGGCGTGCTCTACGTCCTCGACGAGCCGTCGATCGGGCTCCACCAGCGCGACAACCATCGGCTCATCGAGACCCTGGTGCGACTCAAGGACCTCGGCAACACCCTCATCGTCGTCGAGCACGACGAAGACACCATCCGGACCGCCGACTGGGTGGTCGACATCGGGCCCGGCGCCGGCGAGCACGGCGGCCAGGTCGTCGTGTCCGGCACCGTGGCCGAGCTGCTCCAGAGCGAGCACTCCGCGACGGGCGCGTACCTGTCGGGTCGTCGGCAGATCCCGGTCCCAGAGATCCGCCGCCCGCGCACCAAGGGCCGCGAGCTGACCGTGCACGGCGCGAAGGCGAACAACCTCCGAGACATCGACGTGTCGTTCCCGCTCGGGATGTTCGTGGCGGTCACCGGCGTGTCCGGCTCGGGCAAGTCGACGTTGGTCAACGACATCCTCTACACCTCGCTGGCCAAGCAGATCTACAACGCCCGCACCGTGCCCGGCCGACACCGCAAGATCACCGGCGTGGAGCACGTCGACAAGGTGATCCACGTCGACCAGTCGCCGATCGGTCGTACGCCGCGGTCCAACCCGGCGACGTACACGGGGGTCTTCGACCACATCCGCAAGCTGTTCGCATCGACGCCCGAGGCGAAGATGCGGGGCTACCTCCAGGGCCGGTTCTCGTTCAACGTCAAGGGCGGCCGCTGCGAGGCCTGCTCGGGCGACGGCACGATCAAGATCGAGATGAACTTCCTCCCGGACGTCTACGTCCCGTGCGAGGTGTGCCACGGCGCTCGTTACAACCGGGAGACGCTCGAAGTCCACTACAAGGGCAAGACCATCGCCGAGGTGCTCGACATGCCGATCGAGGAGGCCGCCGAGTTCTTCGCGGCCGTGCCCCCGATCGCGCGGCACATGAAGACGCTCTGCGAAGTGGGCCTGGGCTACGTGCGGCTCGGCCAGCCGGCGACCACTCTGTCGGGGGGCGAGGCTCAGCGGGTCAAGCTGTCCTCGGAGCTCCAGAAGCGCTCCACCGGCCGCACCGTCTACGTGCTCGACGAGCCGACCACCGGCCTGCACTTCGAGGACATCCGCAACCTGCTGCTGGTGCTCGGGCGGCTTGTCGACCAGGGCAACACCGTCCTGGTCATCGAGCACAACCTCGACGTCATCAAGACGGCCGACTGGATCGTCGACCTGGGGCCCGAGGGCGGAAAGCGCGGTGGCATCGTCGTCGCCGAGGGCACTCCCGAGGAGGTCATGGGCACCCCCGAGTCGCATACCGGGGCCTTCCTCAAGCCGCTGTTGCAGGGGTAAGCCCAGGGTCATCCGTACTACGGATGTGTTCCCCGTCACTGGGGTCGCGGTCTGGGGACCCGGGCGCCGATTTGCCTATTCACGATCGGGGCTTCTCCGCTCACGGTAGGTGAACGTAGGGCAAACATAGGTGGACCGGGGGGTTTCCATGTCCTTGACCGACAACGTCCTTCCCGCTGCGCGCAAAGACGCGGCGGGAGATCAAGCGCCGCCGGGCCGGCACCTGCGCGACCGATCGAGGGCCAACCGACTGACCGGGTTGCTGCTAGACGTACGCCGTCTCGCCCGCCTGGCGTCGTGGACCGCGGTCGGCGCCTCGGGACTGGTGGTGAACTCGCTCGTCCTCTGGTGGCTGGCCGATGGCTTGTCGATCGACTATCTGGTCGCGGCTGTTGCGGCGACCCAGTTCTCGTCGACGTGGAACTTCCTGTGGGTCGACCGGTGGGTCTTCCGTGGCGACAAGCGATCGACCGTCGTACGACGCTGGCTGGCCTTCGTCACGTTCGCGAACGTCGCGCTGCTGGCCCGCATCCCGCTACTCGCCTTTCTGGTGTCGGTCCTGGGGGTCCACTACCTCGTCGCCAACGCTTTCACCCTGTGTTTCACGTTCCTGATCCGCTATTTCGCGCAGGAGAAGCTGAGCGCCCTGGAGGTTGTGTCATGACCGTCGTCATCCGAAGCAGCAAGATCGACAAGCGCGGAATCGGGGCCACGCTGAAGAACAACCCTCCCGGCGCCGGGCTCAACGGGTCGCCGGTGCGGAACCCGGTCGAGGTCACGTACGACGACCCCGAGGCCACCACGGCCAGCAACAGGTCACCTTCGCTGCCGCGCCGCGGCACCGGGTTCCTGCCGTTCCGCTACCTGATCGGGGACGGGCTGACTGTGGGCAGCCAGGTGCCCCTGCACGAGCTGGACTACTTCCGTGAGCCGACGCTCGGTCGTGACCTCGACATCGAGATCCGGGTCGGCAAGGTGGGCAGCGCCCTGCCTCGCTCTCGGGCCAGGCTGCTGCGGTTCGCGGGCCCGGACGGCGTGCGCTACGAGGAACACCTCGGTCGCTGGGGCGCCAACTTCTCCATCGACATGGGCGACCAGGTGCGGGTCACGATCAGCTCTCTGTTGGCCCGGTCGCCGCACGTGGCCTACACCAACATCATCGAGGCCCTGCTGCGCTTCGCGCTGGCGTCACGCGGGCAGATGCTCCTGCACTCGGCCTGTTTGGAGCTCGACGGCAGGGGGCTGATGCTCTCGGCGCGAACGGACACGGGCAAGACCGGCACCGTGCTGCGCCTGCTGCGCGAGCGCGGGGCCCGCTTCCTCTCCGACGACATGACGATCCTGTCGGCCGACGGCACCGCCCACTGCTTCCCCAAGCCGATGACGATCAGCAGCCACACCCTGCGCGCCGTGGACCCGGGCGACCTGAGCCGGGGGGAGTGGTTCGGGCTCGGCCTGAAGAGCCGGCTGCACTCCAAGGGTGGTCGTGGGATCGGTCTCTGGATGGCCAACGCCAACCTCCCGATCATGAGCGCCAACGCGCTGACCCAGCTGATCGTGCCGCCGCCGAAGTACTTCGCCGACCGGCTCGTGGACTGCCGGATCACCGACGAGACCACGGTGGAGAACCTCTTCGTGATCGAGCGCGGCCCGTCGGAGCTGGGCGAACTGACCGACGAGTCGGCGCTCGCGATCCTGATGGAGAACACGGAGGACGCGTACGGGTTCCCGCCGTTCCGGTTCCTCGCACCTGTGCTGGTCATGGGCGGCGACAACCATGTCGCGCTGCTGCGTCGCGAGCGGGAGATTCTGCGCGCAGCGCTGACGCGGATGCGGGTACGCCGGCTCGCGTCCGACAACTTCGGCTGGGCCGACGAGATCCCCAAGCTGCTCGCGGAGGACGGGTCCGGGGATGCGGCTCATTGAGCCGGACGGCCCGCGCCCGGTGCCCTTGAAGCCCGCGGGTGATCCAGTCACCCGCGCACAGCCCCCCCGCTTCTTGGGTACCGCGGCGCGGGCGGTTCTGCCGCCGGTGTCCGCGCCTGCCTCCACGCCTGTCTCCACGCCTGTCTCCACGCCTGTCTCAGCGCCCGCCTCCGCGCGGGAACCCGAACCGATGGTCGAGCCGGTCGCCACCCGCTGGCACCTGCCCGAGTGGTCTCGTCGGTCGTGGCCGCTGACCGCGATCCTGGTCGCGGCGGCGCTCCTCCGACTGGTGAAGATCGGCGCGGTCGGTTTCAACAGCGACGAGGCCGTGTACGCCGGTCAGGCGGCCGCGCTGGGCGGGAACCCGGCGTACACGGACTTCTTCCCGGTGTTCCGAGCCCATCCGATGCTGGTGCAGACGCTGCTCTCGGTGCCGTTCCGGCACGGCGAGCATGACGTGTCGGGCCGGGTCCTGATCGCGCTGATGGGTGTGGCCACCGTTGCCCTGACCTACGCCATCGGTCGCGACCTCTACGGGCGCCGGGTCGGGCTGCTGGCGGCGGCGGTACTGGCGGTGATGCCCTACCACGTCATCGTAAGCAGGCAGCTGCTGCTCGACGTGCCGATGGTCCTCTTCACGTCGGTGTCGCTCTACTGCCTGGTCCGCTTCGCCGCGACCGGCCGCCTCGCGTGGGCGCTCGCGTCCGGCGCCGGCCTGGGGCTGGCGATGCTGAGCAAGGAGTCGGCGATCGTGATGTGTGGCGCCATCTACGCATTCCTCGCGCTCACCCCGTCGGTACGCCGGCCGATGCTGGGCGGTTTGCTCGCCTTCGGTACGGCGCTCGCGATGTTCGCCGGCCATCCCGTCTCTGTGGCGCTGGCCGGCGGACGCAGCTCGGCCAAGGCCTACCTGGTCTGGCAGCTGGTGCGCAGCCCCAACCACGGGTTCGGTTTCTACGCGGCGGTGGTGCCGAAGGCAGTCGGGCCGGCCGTCGTACTCCTGGTCCTGGTGGCCGTGGTCATGGTCCGGGCTCGGCGCGAGCCAGCGTGGCGCGAAGTCCTGCTTGTCTGCTGGGTCCTGGTGCCGGCGGTCGTCTTCACGCTGTGGCCGGTCAAGGGCTACCAGTACCTCCTGGCCGGAGCGCCCGCACTCGCGGTCCTGGCGGCGTACGGCGCCGTGGTGGGCGCCGAATGGGCGGGCGGACTCCGCCTGCCGGAGTGGGTCGCCAGCTGGGTCGCCACCCGAGACCGGGCGCACCGGCTGGCCTTCGCGGCCGTGACCGGCGCGCTCCTCCTCAGCCTGTCCACCCCGAGCGTGGTCGCCGTCCTCTTCGCCGAGCGCAGCTCCGGCCTGGCCGGCACCGGCGGCGTCCCTGGGGGCCGCGAGACCGGCGCCTGGGTGGCGGCCCACACGCCCGCGGGCTCGACCTTCCTCACCGTGGGGCCGTCGATGGCCAACCTGGTGCAGTACTACGGCCACCGGAAGGCCTACGGGCTCTCGGTGAGCCCCAACCCGCTGCACCGCAACCCGTCGTACGAGCCGATCCCGAACCCCGACCTCGCCCTGCGCCAGGGCACCATGCAGTACGTCGTCTGGGACACCTGGTCGGCCCGCCGCTCGACGCACTTCTCCGCACAGACGCTGCTGCTCGCGCGGCGCTACCACGGGCGCGTCGTCCACACCGAGTACGCCGCCGGCAAGCCCGCCATCGTGGTCTACGAGGTGCGGCCATGACCGGGCGAGCGTTCGGCCGGATGAGTCGCAGCGGCGCATTGGCCGCCGCGGTCGTCGTACTCCTGCTCGGTGCGGGAGCTCCGGCCAGCGCCGGCGACCACGGCCCGCGAACGCCGATCCAGCACTTCGTCTTCCTCTTCCAGGAGAACCACACCTTCGACAACTACTTCGGCACCCGCCCAGGCGTCGACGGCTACCCCGCGGGCACCTGCATGCCGGTCAAGGCCGGCACGCTCCGGCCGTGCGTGAAGCCCTACCCGATCGGCGACAGCGGCATCACCGACCTCGGCCACACCGAGGTCCAGTTCTCCCGCGAGTACAACGGTGGCGCGATGGACGGGTTCGTCCAGGCCAACTCCGACAACGGGCGCGACGGCTCGCTGGCGATGGGCTACTACGACGACAAGGACCTGCCCTACTACTGGAACATCGCCGACGAGTACGCGCTGTTCGACCGGTTCTTCTCCTCGGCCCGGGGCGGCAGCATCCCCAACCACATGTTCGCGGTCACGGGCACGCCCGGGGTCACCGGCAAGCGGGAGGAGATCCCGCCCGGTGGCTGGGGCGCGCTGCCGACGATCTTCGACCGGCTGGAGAAGGCCGGCGTCTCGTGGAAGTTCTACATCGAGAA